>JAZDNL010000079.1:0-3076 GCA_043799765.1 Microcaldota archaeon
GACCATCCTCGGCGGCAAGACCTCGGACGCGGAACTGCCCAAGAACATACTGAAGGCGGTTAAGAAGTTCACAGGCAAAAAGTGAGGAGGCACACTGTATGCCAAAAAGGGAAGAATTCGCAGTAGTATTGGATTTCCTGCCCCACGGCAAGGCAGGGGAAGCACAGAAAGTCCCGATTGCGCAGGTAGTGGGCGAGACGTATTTCACGCTTCTCGAGCTGGTGCTCAAACCCGATGGCGTAGTCAAGTCGGGAGAGCGGCTGTACATAGGCGCGTCGGAGCGCGACAAGGTTGACCACATCAAGGGCCGCGTTTTGCTCCGCGATTTGACCAACAACGGGCAGAAGGAGCTTGAGGCGTTTTTGAAGAAAGCCATAACCGAGCGCGAGGCGGAATTCGTCGGATTCATCAATCGCGCGGGAGCGATAAACATACATGCCCACTCGCTTGAGCATTTGCCGAGCATAGGGAAGAAGCACCTAGGCGCGATGCTGGACGAACGCGACAAGAAGCCGTTCGAGTCTTACGCGGATATACAGAAGCGCGTGCCGCACCTCACGAACATAAGCACGATTATTTTCGAACGCATCATGCACGAACTCGCGGGCGACGCCAAGTACTACCTGTTCTGCAAGCCGCCGTTCGTCGAGCGCGAGCGCATATGAGGCGCCTGAGCCAGGTTTTCCTGACCAGCGACGAAATCGCCACCAAGATAGCCGCAGCCATTCCCCTGCGCGGGAAAACTGTGCTGGAGATAGGCGCGGGAACGGGGATTCTCACGCGCGCCCTCGCAAAGCGCGCAAAACGCGTCGTAGCCATTGAAATCGACGCGAAGCTGGCGCGCAGGCTTGCCGAAAGCGCGCCGAAGAACGTCGAGGTGATACACGCCGACGCCCTCGCTTTCAACAGCGCGGGCTTCGACATAATCTTCGGCAACCTGCCCTACCACTTGTCGTCGCCACTTTTGTTCAGAATACTCGAAAGCGACTTCAAGAAAGCCGTCGTGCTTCTGCAAAAGGAATTCGCGTTGCGGCTGGTGGCGGAACCCGACGAGGACGACTATTCGCGCTTGACGGTGATGACGCAGTCGAAAGCCGACGTCAAGCTTCTCGGCGAGGTGACGCGCGAGCACTTCGACCCGCAGCCGCAGGTGGACTCGATCCTCGTTCTCCTGAAGCGCAAGGCGAAACCGATTCCGCTCGACGCCGACCTCGTGAATGCGCTATTCCAGCACAAGAACCAGGCCATCAGGAACGCATTCGAGCACTCCGCCTACGCGCTCGGAAAGGACAAGGCTGCTCTCCGCGCGTTCGCCGACTCGCTGGAAGTTAAGGACAGGCGCGTGCGCTCGCTCAGCCTGGACGAGCTGGCGTGGCTGAGCAAAAAGTACTCCTCCGCTAGCGCCTAGGCATTCGTAGCAATGCCAGTCGGACCTGCCTTCGGACCCGTGTTTCCTGCAGTGTCTACTGCCTCCACTTCGAAATTGTAGGTAGTTGCTGGAGTTAGACCCGTCACGGTGTAGGTGAGAACAGTGATGCCAGACTGCACGAGCGCAGAGTCCTTATAGAGGGAATACGAAGCAATTCCGCTCGGATTGGTCCCGCCATCGGTTGCTGCGGTCCAAGTAACTGTAATTGTTTCATTTGTTTTGCCGCCGTCTGCTGGAGCGCTGGGCGCTCCGGGAACAGTTGAATCCAACTTCACGACGTAGCTAGTTCCTGCTTCGCCGTACGCCGAGCCTATGTTGTAGCATCGGACGTTCCACGCGTAATCGTGGTCGGCGGTGAGCGTATACGCAATTGTGTTCGCCGCACCGCTGGTCAGCACTGAGGTATTAGCCTGCGTGTCCGCCAACGAACCCGTCGCGTTCGTGCGGAGTGTGCAGTTCGAAAGCGTTCCGCCGGTTCCCGCGGTTGGCGTGAAGCTGAACGTCTGCGCGAGAACCTTCTGCCATGCATTGTTCGCAGGAGTGCTCAGCGCGACAGTCGGCGTCGGTGTCGTCGAGACAAGCGTCTTCACGGAGTACGCGCCCGAGGACGGGGCGTGCGCGCAGGCACCCACGGAATTGCACGAATCCACCCGGTAGTAGTGGGGCGTATTCTGCGCAAGACCCGTCACGTTGACGGAGTGCGTCAAGTTGAGGCTCGTGTCGAGCGTCGTCATTGAACCGAAAGAGTCCGTCGTCCCGTAGTCGATTTGCGAATTCGACAACTGGTCGGTTGTCCACGTTATCTGCGCGTAGTTGCTTCCTATCGAAGCGTTAAGGACGTTCGTTATCACGGGGAACGGCGTCGCCATGACAGCAACCGTTACGTTGCAGGACACGCCGCCTGCGGTGGCTATCACGACATACGCCTCGTTCGTCGACACCGCCAGATAGCTGCAGTCGCGACCAGCGACGCCGCTAGAGCCGATGTTCGCATCCTGCCCGGTTTCGCCTCCAGAGCATTTTATCGAGGCGACTGAAGCCTGGATGTTATTGAACTTGACGGTGACCCTCGCGGTGAACGGACCGACCTCGGTGTCCGGGTTCGCGCTTATCACGCAGGACGGCGTAACATCAGGCGTAGGCGAAGGAACCTGCGTAGGAGTCGGTGAAACAACAGGCGTAGGCGACGGCTGTTTTGTCGGCGTCGGCGAGGGCACTGTTGTAGGCGTTGGCGAAACAACGATCGTCGGCGCAGGCGTCGGCGAAGGCACCTCTTCCTCGGTTACGATGCACCCGAAAAGCGAAATCGCGACTACGAGCGAAAGCAAAACAGCCAGACGCACAACAACCACCTTCCCAACGATTACGCACTGATGTTTTTTAACTTAACGCGTGGGGGAGCTTTGCTCCTAAAGCCGGAAAGTTGCTCCGTTTTTACCAAACAACCAAAATGCCATCAACGCCACTAATGCACTTCCGATTACCGCTACGTCCACGCTACGCTACCTTAGCCACCTGAATCCTATCCACAATGAGCTTCGGACCCAGGGTTTTGAACTTGCTGACAACCAGCGTCAGCTTCAGCGTGCTGTTTTTGTCGATGTACACCGTCTTCTCGGGCAGAGTAATGCGGAAAATATGCCACTG
>JAZDNL010000093.1:0-2459 GCA_043799765.1 Microcaldota archaeon
GGCCCGAACGCGACGAGAAAGGACAAGATTTCGTTCCACTACCGCGCCTACGCCAAGAAGAAGGACGTGTGGTTCCGCACGCCCGAGGACAAGGATTTGGGCTACGCGGAAACAACCGCGGCGAAGGAGGGCTGCCGCGCCAAGACTACGGACGCGAAGTACGACGTCAACGAGGGCGGAAGCCTGTGCACCGCGGACGCGTGCATGATCATCACGCTTAACACGACGAAGGAGACGGGCGCCAACGGCTTGCGCGTCGAGCTCGGGCACGGCTTCACCGCGAACGTGCAGGTGCGCGTGTTCGGCGACGTCGCGATCCCGACGGTGCGCATAAGCTCGCTCGGCGGCGCGCTGCAGTTCGTGCAGGCTAACAACACGAAGGAGTGGAGCGCGCAGGTGACGACGGACGACGCGGGCGAAGGCGGCGTTGCAACGGAGCTGCTCGGAGTGGAGCCGAGCGACTACGCGAGGATGAAATTCGAGTTCATGGACGCGGACAGGCCGCTGATAACCGACGAACGCTACGTCGTTGTCGAAGGCACGGGCTTGATGGTGGTTGCGGTCAGGCCCGCGGCGATGGAATCGGGAACCAAGGAGGACCTCACCGCAACCGTGTTCTCAAGCACTGGTTCGGCAATAACCGACGCGCGCGTCGCCATCGAGGAGAAGGAAGGCGAGCCGTTCTCCGGCGAGGCGAACGGGGACTACGCAATCCAGGGCGACGGCACCGAGGGCAAGGGACGCGAAGGGAAATACACCTTCAAACGATTGCTGCCGGTCTCGCCGGGCACGTTCGACGTGGTCGCGTCAAAGCAGGGGTACAAGGAGGCGCGCGCTACGGTGCGCGTGTCCGCGACAGACTTCCTTTCCTACGCGCCCGACATCTCCGCGCTTTCGCTGGCATGCGACGCGAAGGCAGTCACGATTGAAAATTCCCTGAAAACCGACGTGGCGGTTTCCGCCGCGTTCTCGGGAACGGCATGCGTCTCGCTCGCGGGTTCGCGCGTTTCCTCCACGGGCAACGACACGTACACCATAACGGTTCCCGGAGGCAAGAGCACGCAGGTAGTCATGACACCCATGCGCTCCGACCAGTGCTACCTCGTCTTCACAACTACGCTCGAATCAACGGGCTCGACGGACTCTCAAACCGCGTGGATAAAGGTGGACTGCCCGGCGCTCAAGAAGAACGCCACAGCAGGCAACGCGAACTGCTCCTCGGCGGCATGCAAGGACTGCACCGAGCAGCAGTGCCTTAACCTCAACAGGACAGGCGGCTACTGCCTGCCGCAGTACGCGAAAAACGCCGAGGGCAGGGATACCTTCCTCTCGTGCGCCCAGCCGTCCCCGTCGCCTTCTCCCACGCCGGCGCCCAACGCGACGTGTTCTGCTAAGCGTTGCGACCTCTGCAATGAATCCAGCTGCGCGGTGCTCCAGAACAACGGCTCGTGCTACGCCAACTACGACGTAAACACGCACAAATTCACGTCGTGCGTCTCGTTCCGCAGCGACCAGTGCAGCCCCGCGAACTTCGACTTCAGCAACATGCTCGCGCGGAGGCTCGGGCAGTACCACGCGCAGCAGCTCTTCAACCCCCGCGCGACGTCGCGCGCGGTCGCGGGCAGCATGGCGGACCAGTTCGTGCTTGTGCAGGGTGTCGGGTGGACCGGCATGGGATGCGCGGACTCGGGCGTGTGCCCCATAAGCGTGAACGCGCTGTTCCCAGTAGGCGGAAGGGCGTTCTCCATCCAGAACACGTTCGGAAGCGACACGACGATACTTATGAAGGATTTGAAGAACAAGAAATGCTTCAAGATAATCGACATCCAGCGCAGCGACCTGTCCCTCAACGGCCTGATTGCGAACCTGCAGGGGCTCGCGGAAGTGGGATTGTCGGGCATGGGAGTCGCCTCGAACCAGTACAGGAACTATCTCGTGCTGTTCAACCCCAAGGAAAAGGGATGCGCGACGTACTACTGGGACAACGGCTTGCGCATCAAGCCGCTGGTTGACGAGCTTTCAATCACGCTGCAGAGCACCGGCATCTTCGGCACCGCCACGCGCACGATAAAGTTCCCCGTAACCGCCGAGGAGGGCGGGGACGAGGCGGCGCGCTACGCGTTCATGATAATCCCGATGGAGGGCGAGGTTTCGTGGCGCGACACCGGAAACGCGGTCCAGCAGGAGCCGTTCATGTTCGTCAACAACAACCCCGAACTGGAGCTTGAAATCGTGAACGTGAAGGACGGCAATTTCCTGGACGGAATCGGCACAGGCGCGATTTCCATAAAGCCCAAGAGCGCGGAGATGGCGTACCTCAACGTCAAGTCCGAAAAGAAATCGTTCGTGCTCAAGCGCAAGGGCGCGAGGGGAGGCGGGCTGACGTTCACGTTCGACAGCAAGCGCTTCGAAATGAAGGGCGCGCCGCAAGTGCCCGGCGACGTGGTCGGCAACACCGT
>JAZDNL010000005.1:0-8852 GCA_043799765.1 Microcaldota archaeon
CGAAGGTCTCGGCCGTGAAGAACGTCGAATACTCGATGGAAAGGGCTAAGAAATGAGCGCTAAGATGCGGCGCTGCCCGAAATGCGAGAAGTACACGATGAAGGAAAAATGCTCATGCGGTGGCGAAACGGAAAGCTGCCACCCCGCGAGGTTCTCGTTCGAGGACAGGTACGCGAAATACAGGCGCAAGACGAAGTACGGAGGGTGAGTGCATGGCGAAGGTTCTTCTGAACAAAAAGGGCGAGCTCCACGTGATGCTCGACGGATTCGACGTCGGGCTCGCGAACATGGTTGTCGAAAGGTTGCTGAAGAACAAGTCGGTTACTTTCGCGGCGGCGGACTACGACCATCCGCTGAAGGGCAACGTAGTCATAAAAATCAGGGGCGACGAGCCGAAGAAGGAGCTCGTCAAGGCGCTGTCCGACGTTTCCGACGAGATCGGGAAGGCGGCGAAGGCGCTCGGCAAATGAACCTGAAGATGGACTTCAAGAATTTCTGGACAAAAAGCAATATCGCGCTCGCCGCGCTCGTCCTGTTTCTGGCGGCGTACGTCGCGACGGGCTTCGTGCTTTTCGCGTTCGGCGTGTTCGCCTGCGTAGTCGCGGTAATCCTTCTCGAGATACTGACGGAGGACACCTTCAAGTCGCAGAAAGGCGCGAAGCAGTCCGCGTGGGAGCTCGGCATCGCGTTCGCGTCGGCAATCGCGGCGTGGTTCATACTCGGCTTCGTCCTGCAGACGTCCTCGCCGATAAACGTCGTGACGTCGTGCAGCATGCTTCCCGTTCTTGAGCGCGGAGATTTGATAATCCTGCAGGGCGGGAACATCCGCGTGCCGGAGGCGCAGTACGCGGCTTCGCTCGCAAACGCCACGTACGAGCAGCGGGGCATCAGGGTTGACGCCGCCGACGGGACGCGGACGTATCGCTTCATCCTTCCGATAATCGGCGGCAATTCGCTGTTCGAATACGGGCTGGAGCCGTGCACCGCCGAGGCGCGCGACGGCGCCTCCACGCAGGAGTTCTGCGCGTACAGGATAACGCTTAACGGCACGGAATATGCGCTCAACAGGAACAACGACATAATCGTTTACGAGCCGACGCCCGCCTACTACGGCTTGATAATCCACCGCGCGTTCCTGAAAATCAATGCCGCGGACGGCGCCTACTATCTGACGCGCGGGGACAACAACGAGTTCCTGGACCAGCAGTCGGGCATCCAGCTCGTTCCCGAAAAGGACGTCAAGGGAAAGGTGCTCCTGCGCGTGCCTTACGTGGGATACTTAAAGCTCTTCCTCTTTATGCAATTCGAGGAGCCGAAGGGCTGCGGCTACCTCGTAAAAGGAGGCGGTTGAGTTGGTAGAGAAGGCGTTGCGAGGGCCGTTGATGCTGGCCGCGGTTGCGCTCGTCGCAGTCGCTGCAATCGCCTTCATCGTATATTCGAGCATCCAGCCGGCCGCAACGCCGCCCAAAACCATACGCGTCACGATAAACGACGGCGCGAAGTACGCGTTCGGCGACTCCGTCACGCTGAAGCTCGACGCGCCCGACGCGGTCCTCTGCAGGTACAGCAACGACGGCGAGAGCTGGACGCTCTGGGAGGGATTCGCCTCCGCGAAGAGGTGGGTGCTCGCGCCGGGCAGCGGGCTCAAGACCGCGTACTACGAGTGCAACGACGCAAAGGGCGCGTACATCGGGCGCGCGACGGACGACATCATCCTCGACGACGAGGCGCCGATAGTCACCGTTTCCTCACCCAACGACGGCGAGATTTTCGATTCCAATTACGTCGGCGTGGCTTTTGTCGCAACCGACAACTTCGCGCAGAAGATGAACTGCACGATTTTCCTGGACAGCAGGAACGCCGCATCCGGGCCAGTGAGCACGGGAAGGATGAAGGGCATCACGCTCACCTCGCGGACGGGAAATCACACGCTGTTCGTTTCGTGCACCGACGATACGGGAAACACAGGGGAGTCCGAGCGCGCTTCCTACACGATTACCAGGGAGACGCCGCGCCCGACCGCAACGCCGGTGCCGACGCTGTTCCCGAACGCGACGCCCTCGGTTTCGCCCAGCCCGACTGCTCCGATTCAAACCACGCCGACGATGGTCTCCATAATCATCAACGAGGGCGCGCCTTACACTTACGACACTCACGTAGTCCTGCGCATGAGCGCCGTAGGCGCGTCGGAGTGCAGGTACAGCAACGACGGCAACTTCTTCACCTCCTGGGAGCCCTACGGGACGTACCTCAACTGGATACTCCTATCCGGAACCGGGCAGAAGCGCGTCTACTACCAGTGCAAGAACGCCTACGGCTATTCCGTGACTGTTTCCGACGACATCATGCTGCAGGAAGCCCCGCCGACGAACCCGCCGACCGGATTGCTCGTGCGCATCAACGACGGCGCCACGTACACGGCGAGCACGTCCGTCAGCCTCACGCTCACCGCAGTCGGCGGTCTTGAGGCGCGCTACAGCAACAGCGGGCTCACGTACACTGAGTGGGCACCGTACACGCCGTACGTGCCCAACTGGGCGCTGGACGCAACGGACGGGACGAAGAGCGTCTACTACCAGTGCAGGAACGCAGCCGGGAACAGCAGCGTCGCAAACGACACCATAATACTCGACAGGACCGCGCCTGCGCAGATTACGGGATTCAGCGCTACGCTCATAAAGAAGGCGGCGGACATGCAGGGCGAAACAGACGTGTCCGAACCGACGCCCACGGATACGCCGACGCCTTCGACTCAGCCGCCGACATTAGTCGCGCACCTGGAATGGAACGCGGGCTCGGACGCGACGAGCGGCATAGCGTACTACAAGATTTACAAGCGCGTCGGCTCCGCAACCCCGGCGTTCGCGGCTGCTACGACGGCGCTGGAATGGACGGAAACGCTCGAGAAGCCGGGAACGGCGTCGTACGCCGTGAGCGCGGTTGACAACGCGGGCAACGAGGGCGACAAGACGGAGTTCCTCGCGCCTAGGCAGCCGTCCGGTACGTAATATTAATTAATCGACTCGTAAGAGATAGAGGGGGGATTGCAGTGGAACTCGTAATTCAGGATGCGAAATACTTCAAGTCGTGCGTCGACGCAATCGTTTCCATAGTCAACGAGGGAACGTTCGAGGTCAGCAACGCGGGCATGCACCTGCGCACGATGGACCCGTCGCAGATAGCGATGGTGGACTTCATTCTTCCGAAGGAGGCTTTTTCGAAAGTCGACGCCGAGGAAAAGAGGAGCATCGCGCTGAATCTCGCGGACCTGGCGAAGATACTCGCCCGCGCGCGGCCCGACGAGAGCCTCACCATCAGGCTCGACGAGAAGGAGGCGAAGCTCGTGCTCCAGTTCGTCGGCGAATCCAAGAGGCACTTCAAGGTTCCGCTGCTCGAGGCGAACGCGGCGCTCCCACGCGAGCCCAAGATCGCCTACGACGCGAGCATCAAAATCTACGCCGGCGCGCTCAAGGACATCCTGCGCGACGCGGGGCTGCTTTCCTCGCACGTCGTGCTTCAGGCCGACGACTCCGAATTCGTAGTCGAGGCGCACGGGGATTCCGGGGATTTGCGCATAGAGACTAAGAAGGATTCCAAGCACATCGCCGAGCTGAAGAGCGGCACCAAGGCGATGGCGATGTTCCCGTTCGAGTACCTCGATGATATGACGAAGGCGTGCCCCGACGACGCAATCGTCCACTTGGAACTCAAGAACGACTCGCCGGTGCGGCTCGCGTACGAGCTCGGCAAGGCGAAGATTTCCTACTATCTGGCGCCGCGCGTGGAAACCGGGTGATTTGATGAAGCTTCGCGAAGAGTGGCTGCCGTGGGCGTTCGTCGCCCTGTCGTTCGTGCTCAGCGCCGCGTTTTACTTCCAGCTTCCGGACGTCATGGTGACGCACTGGGATGCGCAGGGAATGCCGAACGGGTGGATGGGCAAGAACATGGCGACGCTCTTCATGCCCGTGCTTGGCGCGCTGCTCGTGGGGCTGTTCTACCTCATCCCGAAAATAGACCCGCTCGGCGCGAACATCGCGAAATTCAAGGACGTCTACTGGGGATTCGTCTCGTTCATGGCGCTGTTCATGGCGTACATACACGGCGTCTCGCTCGCGTTAAACGCGGGATACGGGTTCAACATCACGTACGCGATAATCCCCGCGCTGGCGGTGCTGTTCTACTACGTCGGGTACATGATGGAGCGCGTCCAACCGACGTGGTTCATCGGAATACGCACGCCGTGGACGATGTCCAGCGAAGGCGTCTGGAAGAAAACGCACGCCCTCGGCGCGAAGCTGTTCAAGGCGTTCGCCGTCGTGGTGATGCTGACACTGTTCACGATGAATTACTCGTTTTACATCGTGATTGCGGGCGCGCTCGCGTGCGGAATCGTGCCCGTGGTTTACTCCTACCTCGAATTCCAGAAGGAGAAGACGCACGTGAAACCGACGGCAATGAAACCCGCGGCGAAGAAGAAAGGAAAGCGCTGATTCCCCGCGCACCGTTGCGTCGCAGGCATTACTCCCGCAGTGACATTTTGGCAGTTACGTTAAGCGCCCCGTCTTTTCGTCCGCAAGCGCAAACCAGCGCAAGCAACGCTTCCAAAAACAGTCCATGGATTGCGACGTCCTGGTCGTAGGCAGCGGGCTCGCGGGCTTGAGCGCGGCTTATGCGGCGTCACGCGCAGGCGCTTCCGTTATCGTACTCCGCAAAAGCGGAGGGAGCAACTCCCTGCTGTCGCAGGGCGGAATCGCGTGCGCGCTCAACGACGAGGATGCCGAAAGGCACGTTTTGGACACGCTCGCCGCGGGCGAGGGGCTGTGCGACGAAAAGGCCGTGCGTGTGCTCGTAAACGAAGGGCGCGAGCGCATCCGCGGCATAACCGCGCTGGGAATGGAATTCGATGGGAAGCGCGGCCGCGAGGCGGCGCACTCCGCGAGCCGCGTCCTTCACGCAGGCGGCGACGAAACGGGAAAAAAGATGGTTGAATTCTTTTCGCGCATTCTTGCAGGGGAGAAGGGCGTGGAGCTGAAGGAGGCGAACGTCGAGGCGCTTATTGCGGGAAGGGACGGCTGCGGCGGAGTCGTCGCAGGCGGAAAAACAATCAACGCGCGCGGCGTTATCCTCGCTTCCGGGGGATACGCTTCCTTGTACGAACGCACTGCGAACGCACCCGGCGCAACAGGCGGGGCGATTGCGCTCGCGCACCGAGCGGGAGCGGCGCTCGCGGACCTGGAATTCGTCCAGTTCCATCCGACTGTTTTCCTGGGAAACGCGACCTTCCTGGTATCCGAGGCGGTGCGCGGCGAGGGCGGGATGCTGAGGAACGACAGGGGCGAGCGTTTCGTGAACGAACTGCTGCCGCGCGACGTGGTGGCGCGCGCCATCGACGGGCAGATGCGGAAAAAAAGGCGGGTGTTCATAGACGCTTCGCGCGTCGACGACTTCGACGAGCGCTTTCCGTCCATATACCGCCGCCTGCGCGAGCAGCGCATCGACGCGTTCAGCGACCCGATTCCCGTCGCTCCCGCGGCGCACTACTGCATGGGCGGGGTGCTGACGGACATCGCCGGGCGCACGTCGCTGGCAGGATTGTACGCTGCAGGGGAGTGCGCCTGCTCTGGCGTGCACGGCGCGAACCGCCTGGCGAGCAACTCGCTGCTCGAATGCCTGGTTTTCGGGTGGAGGGCGGGAATCAATGCCGCAAAGGAGAAAAAAAGGAAGGCGGGAGCGGAAGCGGTTGCGGCTGAAGCGACTCCGCGGACCGACATGGAAAAAATCAGGAAAATAATGTGGAAAAACGTCGGAATAATCAGGGACGGCCGCTCGCTGCGCAGGGCGATGCGCGGACTGAAAAAAATGCGGGGCGACTCGGCGGTTCTTTCAAGGAAGGCAGCCGAAGCCGCCCTTAAACGGAAGGAATCGCGCGGCGCCCATTTCAGGCGCGACTTCCCGAAAAAAAGCGGCGCGTGGAAGGGGAGAATAGTATGGAAATGATTGAACGCATTAACGCGCTGAAAACCGAAAAAAAGGCGCTCGTGCTCAGCCACAACTACCAGCTGCCGCAGGTGCAGGATGCCGCCGACTTCGTAGGGGACTCGCTCGAGCTCGCGCTGCGGGCGCGGAAAGCCGAGGAGGAAATCGTCGTCATGTGCGGGGTCGATTTCATGGCGGAAACCGTGAAACTCCTGAACCCCGAGAAGAAGGTGCTGCTTCCGAACCTCGGCGCAAAGTGCCCGATGGCGGCGCAATTAAAGCCAGAGGACATTATTTCCGCCAAGGAGGAATTTCCCGATGCGTCGGTGGTGCTTTACGTTAACACGCACGCCGACTGCAAGGCGTTGGCTGATTGTTGCTGCACAAGCGCGAACGCCGCCGAAATCGTCGGGAAGATGCCTTCGGATATCGTGCTGTTCGGGCCCGACGCGAACCTTGCTTTTTATGTGCAGCGCCGCACGAAAAAGCAGGTGGTGGCGATTCCGTCGCACGGATTCTGCCGCGTGCACGACCTGATAGGAGAGCGCGACGTGGCGAAGGCGAAGGCTGCGCACCCCAACGCGAAGATAATCGCGCATCCCGAATGCGTCCCTGCGGTGCAGGCGATGGCGGACGCGATATGCAGCACGTCGGGAATGATTGGTTTCGCGAAAAAAAGCGAGGCGGATGAATTCATCGTCGCGACCGAGGTGGGAATGCTTCACCGCCTGGGAAGGGAAAACCCCGGCAAGTTGTTTTATCCCGCGCTCGGCGAGGCGGTTTGCACGGCGATGAAGAGGATAACGCTCTCCGACTTGTACTTCGCGCTTGAGGACGAGCGGAACGCTGTCGAGATTCCGCGGGAAATCGCGGCAAAGGCGCTTCCCGCAATCGAAAGAATGTTTTAATATTGCGGCGGGCTAAGGCTTGTGGTGGGAACGGAAATGCGCATCTTGCTCATAGGCAAAAGCGCCAGAACCGACGTGCTGTCCGAGACGATAGTGCGCAGCAGGCGCAAACCGCTGCTGTTCGCGGCGATGGACGCGGAGAACCCCGGGGTTATGCGCAGGAGCAAGGAATTCTGCGCGGTCAGGACGGACGATGCCGAGGCGGTGCTCGCTTTCGCGGAACGCGTAAAGCCGGATTTCTCAATCATAGATCCCGAGGACCCGATTGCGCACGGCGTTTCCGACGCTCTCGAGAAGAAGGGGATTCCCTGCGTCGCGCCTTCCAAACGCCTGGGACAGCTTGAATCCAGCAAATCCTTTGCGCGCGAACTTCTCCGCAAGCACGGCATCGAGGGAAACCCCGAATACAAGATTTTTTCGTCGTCCAGAGGAATCGAGAACTGGCTGACGGAACTGCTGGAGGCTGAAAAGGGGTTCGTCGTCAAGCCGGACGGGCTTACGGGCGGGAAGGGCGTGAAAGTTCTCGGCGACCATTTGCGGGGCGTTGAGGACGCTCTCGATTATTGCGACGAGGTTCTTGCGAAGCATGCCTCGGTTGTGATAGAGGAGAAGCTAGAGGGCGAGGAGTTCAGCTTGCAGTCGCTGACGGACGGCGTGACGGTGCGGGACTGCCCTCCTGTCCAGGACCACAAACGCGCCTTCGAGAACGACGAGGGCCCGAACACAGGCGGAATGGGCTCGTATTCCTGCGGAAAACTGCTTCCGTTCATGACCGCAGATGACGCGGAGACGGCGCATTCCATCAACGAGAAGGTTGCCGCCGCGCTGCTCAAGGAAACCGGCGCGAAATACAAGGGCGTGCTCTACGGGGGGTTCATCTGCCCGGCGCAGGGACTGAAACTGATCGAATACAACGTCCGCTTCGGCGACCCCGAGGCGATGAACGTGCTGCCGATAATGAAGTCGGATTTTGTCGATGTGTGCGAATCGATAATTAATGGCACGCTCGACGAGGTTGCGCTTGATTTTGTGGCGTACGCGACAGTGTGCAAATACGCGGTTCCGGATGGCTATCCGTCCAACCCGATAAAGGGCGCGCTTCTCGAAATCGGAAAAAGCCGCGCGCGCCATTACTTCGGAGCAGTGAGCGAGAAGGATGGCAAATACGTGACGCTGGGTTCCCGCGCAATCGCAAGCGTCGGCATTGCGCAAACGCTTTCCGAGGCGGAGAAAATCGCGGAAGAAGGCGTCGCGGCGATTAAAGGCCCGGTATTCCACCGCCGCGACATCGGCACGCAAGCGCTTATAAGCAGAAGAATCGAACACATGAAGAGGCTGAGGAAAAATGGCTGAAGAAAAGAAAAAAGCTGCAAGGAAACCCAAGAAATACGAGCGCGGGAAGTCCTGCCCCAAGTGCGGGGAAGGAGTCAAGCTCGCCGAGCACCAGAACAGGCGCTCGTGCGGCAAGTGCGGCTACTCGGAAATGAAATAATCCGGATAAATGGGACTCGAAAGCAGCCTGCTGATGGTTTTCGCAACCCTAGCCGCGCCTTTCATCCTCCTCCGCTTCGAGGGAAAAAGGAATTGGCGCCGCGAACTCTTTCTGGACAAAAAACCCGACTGGACACTCACGGGGTTGCGCGCGCTTAAGCTGCTCGGCGCGATTTTCCTCGGAATGCTCCTCCTCGGCTACGCGCTGAGGGCGGCGGGGCTGCTCGACACGCAAAAAATCGCCGAAATCATACGCGCAAGCAGCCTGCCTGCGCTTCTGCTTGCGGTGACGCTCGCCCCGGTTGCCGAGGAGCTTCTTTTCAGGGCGTACCTGCAGGCGCGGGCGGGCATCGTGTTCTCGAGCCTGCTCTTCGCGGCGCTGCACTACGGCTACGGTTCTTCGGCTGAAATCGTCGCGGCGTTCGCCGCCTCGGTATTGATAGGCTTGGAGATGAGAAAAAACAGGGACGTGCGCGC
>JAZDNL010000036.1:0-2860 GCA_043799765.1 Microcaldota archaeon
TGGAACGACACCGTGGCCCATAAGCGAAACAGTAAGCACGAACTCCAACGGAAGCGCTTCTTTCGTGGTCCCCCGCAGCAAGCCGGTTCTCGTGAACGTTTCCAAGGGCAACCGCGTGGGCACCGCCTACAAGTCGCTTGACGCAACGGCGAACCAGAGCATCGACGTCGTGCTCGCGCTTAACAACGCCACGCTCGTCGTCTCCGCGCGCGACATGATCACCAACGAGAGCATGGGCGCGTCCTTTACCGCGGACTACAACGGAACGCTCCTTTCGTCATGCAGCAGCGCGCCGAACGGCAACTGCACGCTTTTGGTGAAGGCGAGGCGGCCGATAACGCTCAACGCGAGCGCAACCGGCTATGAAACGCGCACCACCGAGCTCACGCCCATCACGAACGAGTACCGCTACGTAGAGGTTTCGCTCATCTCGTCGCAGGCGCTCAACGACTCCGTGCTCGGATTCGACGGGCTCTACGCGGCGTCGAACGGCCAGAAGATTTCCTCGGCGATGCTGGGGCACACGTATTACACGCAGTATTATTTCGCAACCAGGAGCGCGAACATGAGCGGCGTTTTCGAGCGCATCGGCAACGACACCGCGAGCTCGCACGTCGCAGCAGTTACTTCCATAATGCCGCCTGCGGGAAACACCTATTCATCGACGTCCTTCAGCGCGCAGCCGCAGAACGGGACGTGCTCGCCTTCGAGGAAGTGCGACTGGATTGACGCGCAGTACTACGGCGACCGCTCGCAGCTCATGAAGTTCAACGTCACGATTGACAGCGCCGCGCCGACTGATCCGATAACGCGCATGACGCAGCTGCGCATCAACGACCGCTCCTACATCACGCGCCTGAACAGCTACATACGCAACCCCTTTGACGGCGACCTGGGCGTGAGCCCGGCGACGCCGCTTCCTTCGGGGTTCAACGCGAAGACGTATTCGCGCAACTACGACGTGCTCACTGAATCAACCACGTGCCAGAACGGCATCTGCGTTACCCTGCACTTCTGCCAGAGCGGAAAGTGCGGGCCCGACTACGGGTTCAACGCGACGAGCATGCTCAACCTTGAGCCCGGCGACGAGGCATACTCGCAACTCGAAATATCCTACAAGGTGGAGCTTTACACCGACGCCTCCGACAAGATGCTACTGACGTTCAACGCGGACCCGCTGTATTTGTACGTGACCAACGTCTCCGTGCCCATTGAGGGATACTCGCTCGGCACGAACGGGACGCCCATTGTTCCGCCTGCATCGCGCGGCCCCCTTGTCTGCAACGTTCCCAACGCCTCCAAGGTCGCGATAAACTCCAACTCGTTCACGCTTGATTTGAGCGCTATGACGCAGTGCAGCGACTACGTGCCGTACTCGCAGTCGGGCAGGGCGTACACGTTCACGGGCGTGATTTTCGCGAAACCCAAGACTCCTACGAACCACACGGATGTCGCCTCCATCTATTCAATCGGCACCGCCTCTTCGCGCCACGAGACGTGGATGGCGATACAGAACAACAACGGCGCTTACAGCGAGTACGCCGACGTCGAGGCAACTCTGACGCAGCCGAACAACACGCAGCCGCAGAATGCGAACCCCTATGAAGCAGTATACACGGGCGACTGCTCGGATTTGCAGTTGCAGAACGGAACGTGCCACCACGGGCTCGTGAAAATTGCGTTCCAGATAACCGCGCAGCGCGGACGCGAGCAGAACTCGGTTGCGATTGTGACCAACCCCAGCCACCTGCGCGTCATAAGCGCGGAGCTGCGCAAGGAAGGCGTGCAGCTGCTTCCCGGACCTAACGTGCAGGAAGGGGGATTCTCCTATGACGTGGGCGCGATGCAGCAGGGCGACCAGGTTACCGGCACGGCGTACGCCGTCGCGGTTGGGCAGGACGTATATTCGCAGCTCAAGGTGAGCCACACCGCGTACGACAGCGGGCCGCACACCACCGAATTCGTGAAGAACGTCTTCGTGCGCGCCATACCCGTGCCCGGAAGCACGAACATGACCAGCTATTTCGACCCCTCACTCGATAATTGCCGCGGGCGCATCGACATTTACTTCCATCCCGAATACACCGAGGGATACCGCCTCACGCTCGGCGACAACTGCACGGACCTGGCGATGCGCGTCACGCCCGTGTTCCCAGCTGACGCGGTTACGACTAATCTGTACAATGAGGCAGGAGCGACGCTCCAGTACCAGGTTGTGCAGGACGACGGCTCCTCCGGTTGTTACGAATCGTGCAACGCCGACGGAACCGGCTGCCAAGCGGGATTCCGCTCGCTTATAACGCGAGGAGAGAAGACGCTGCGCTACAACTCCGAACTCGCGACGTGCCCCGCGAAATTCCGCGAGCGCGGAAACGACGTGCCGTACTCGTCCGTCAAGGTGAAGATAGCGATCACTGGCTCCACCGAGAACAGGAACGTGACGATACGCGCGCTTCCCGACTTGAAGTACCGCTCGCTGTTCGTGTACCCGATAGTGACGGCGTACTACTCGAGCTACGAGGGCAACTGGGGCAATTCCGGCGGACTGCTGACCGACTACCGCATCTTCGGCCCGCAGCTCTACGCCGTGAGCAACCGCAAGAACTTCGGCCCGCGCACCATCATCTTCGCCGAAGGCAACGCTTCGGGCGAGGTGACGTTCTCCGGCTTGAACGACGTTGCGTACGTGAACTTCGACGGACCCGGCACCAAGACAGTCGCGGTGTTCCCGCAGCCCGGCAAGCGCCTCGTCATCTACGAAAAGATCCCGAACACGCAGGGCGAGGTAGTTTACGTTTCCGACAAGCTTGACGAAAGCCGCATCACGAACGTCGCGGAATACGACGAGATTCGCGCGCAG
>JAZDNL010000078.1:0-2523 GCA_043799765.1 Microcaldota archaeon
GGCATGATAAGCGGACAGGAGCTTCCCGACGGGTTGCGCGAGTCGTCGCGCCTGCCAGAGCCGATATTCACGCCTGCGATGAAGGCGCACGAGGGGCACGACGAGAACATTTCCGAAGAAAGGATGGCGGACATCGTCGGCAGCGCGCTGTTCGAGAAGCTGAAAAAGCTTTCGCTCGAGATTTACGGCAGGGCTTGCGAGATGGCGGAGCCGCGCGGCATAATCGTGGCGGACACGAAGTTCGAGTTCGGGCTGCTCGGCAACGAGGTTGTGCTGATAGACGAGGTGCTCACGCCCGATTCCTCTCGCTTTTGGGACGTTTCCAAGTACAAGGAAGGCGGAGCGCAGGAAAGCTTCGACAAGCAGCCCGTCCGCGACTACGTGGAGTCAATAGGATGGGACAAGAAGCCGCCTGCGCCGCAGCTGCCCGAGGAAGTGATACGCGCCTGCACGTCGCGGTACCGCGAGGCGTACAAGCGCATAACGGGGCGGGAACTTACCTGATTCGGTGATTGCTTGGCGGTAAAAACGAAAATTCCGGCTAAAGAGCTCGCAAGGGGCTGGCTGCGTCCTAGCGAGGGCCGGAAGAGCAACGCCAGGAACGCGATTGTACGGAACATGCTTAACAGAATGCACGGCAGGGACGCGATTGTACTTAGAAACATACTTAACAACATGCACGGCGTCGAGAACGAATCACCTCTTCCCGCCATACGGAACCGAACGCCTAAAGAACAGAGGATTATGGACAGGGCGATTCGAACCTTGAGTTCGGGGAAACGTATAAACGTCGACAAACTTTTCGAAGAACTCGACCGAGCACGCGCGAAAACCGGTAAGAAAAAAAGCGCGCCTACCTGACCTGCAGTTCCAATAGGTCTCCATCTTCCAGCGGGTAGCTTCCGCGCACCTGCTGGCCCGCGAACTTCGTGGAACCCCATACCCTCGCCGTCGCAGAGGCAAAGTCCTTGTGAATCTGCCTTGCGGCGTCGGAAACGGTTCGCGCGTCCTTGAAAAGTGCGACGGGCTTGTCGTCCGCCTTCCCAGTCTTGGGATTCCTCGTGAAAATGCGAATCAACCCGAGCGAGTCATAAATCCGCTGCTTCAACGCCTCCGTGCCGTCACGCGACGTCGCAAAAAGCAGGCGCTTCGCCTTCATCCCCTCATAGAAGTGCTTCTCGCTCTCGTCGTTGAAAAGCACGAGAACCAAGTCCGCGTTTCTTGCGATGGAGAAAATCATGCTCTTGTTTCCCGGATGGATGCTCGGCGTGTCCAGCAGCTGTATCTGCACGCCCCGGTAATTCATCATCCCCGGCTGGAGAGAAAGCGTCTCGAACGGCGCAGGCGTAGAATGGGCATGCGCGGCCGTGAGCGTGTCCAGGAGATAGCTCTTGCCCGTGTTCGCGAACCCCAGAAGAGCGACCTGCGCGGCGCCTTGCTTGCGAATGAAATCCCCGCCGCCTCCCTTGCGCGCCTTTTTAACAGCTTCAATCCGCGCCTGCTCCTTGCGGCAGCGCGCCATCTTGTTGTGGATGTCGGCGATTATGCTTTGCGAACCCTTGTGCTTCGGGCAGAGCCGCAGCATCTCCTGGAGCGCCTCGAGCTTGTCCTCGGGCGTCTTCGCAACGGCGTACCTGCCTTCGGCTGCGTAGTATTCGGGGCCGGCATTAAGCGAAGCCACGTTTCACCGCCTTCAGCACGAATATCTCCTCGAAGAAGAATTTGCGCGACGCGCATTTCTCCACAGTAAAGCCGTGCCTGAGCAGGTATTTCTCCGTTTCGCCCTTGTCCGACGCCGTGCTCTGAAGCAGAAGCAGAACGCCGCCTTCCGCGAGATGTTCCGCGAACTCCGACAGGAACCAGTCGGTTGCCTCGCGGCCGCTTTCGCCCGACTCAAGCGCGACGTCGCCTACGGTTTCGTCGTCCTCGGGCAGATAGGGCGGATTGAAGGCGATGCAGTCGAAATAGCCGTCAACAGAAGCGAACAAGTCCGAATGAACGAACCGCATCTTTTCGGAAACGCCTTCCTTTTCCGCGTTGTTTTTTGCCGCTGCAAGGGCACCCGCGTCCACGTCGGCGCAAACCACTTCCGCCACTTCCTCTTTTTTCGCAGCTGCTATGCCCTGGAAGCCCGAACCCGTGCCCATGTCAAGCACTCTGCCAAAAGCAAAGCGCTCGACGCAGTCGCGCAGCAGTTCGGAATCTTCGCGGGGTTCGTAAACCATCGAAAATCAGACTACGTCGATTATGATGCGCTCGACTTCAACTACGTTGAAGCGCGACAGCTGCTCCAGGCCGTAGTCGAGCTTTTCCCTCGAGCTCGCGTACAGCTCGAAGAGGGGCGTGCCGACGTCTATTTTCTGCCCCTTCGCAACCCGCAGAAGCATGCCCGCCTGCTTGTCGGAAGGCGCGCCGAGCGCGCGGCATACGCGCGAGACGCAGCGGTTGTCGATGTGCGCCACCTTGCCGGTTTCCTTGCTTTTAACGAGCTGCACGTATTTGCCGACTTTTATGTCCTCGGGC
>JAZDNL010000095.1:0-2783 GCA_043799765.1 Microcaldota archaeon
GCCGCCGGTTGTCTCGCACGTAAGCAGCGTGGTGCAGTTTATCTTGCGCAGCTCCTCTATGAGCAGGTACATCGCGTAGCGCAGCTTCGCCGGCTCCTCTATCCAGAACGAGAACGCCGTCACGGAGTCGATTACCATGCGTTTCGCGTTTACAGCCTTCGCCTTCTCCACGATTTTCCGCGTCTGCTCCTCGAGGTTGTCCTTCATCTCCGCGGTTGGCTCGAACTTGTATATGCGCAGGAGGTTCTGCTGCTCCAGCGGAAGCAAATCCCACTTGAAACGCTGCGTGTTCCACCACAAATTGTGCGGACCCTCCTCAAGCGTGACGTAGACGCCCGGCTGCTGGAGGTTCTTCGCGCCGTGGTAAAGGTACTGCATGCACAGGATGCTTTTTCCCGTGCCCGCCCCTCCCGAAACGAGGATGCTGGAGGATTCGGGGAAACCTCCTTCTATAAGCTCGTCCAAGCCCGGAATTCCTGAAGGAACGCGATTCATGAGCGCCTTACTGCCTTAGGAGATAAAAAGGTTGCGCCCTTGCGGCCGGGGAGGAAAACCGCAGGCGGGAGACTCTTCAGGGAAAACGTCCCGTCGTGGTATATGATCATACCCTCGCTGTCTATTCCTACGTCGTGCCCGCGCCGCAGCATCCTTCGGGGCACGATCGGGCCGGTTTTTTCGCGTTCCCCGACGGTCATCGCGCCCCTCACGAGCGCGGAAAACTCGGCGTATGCCCGGTCTGTTTCGAGGTTTCTGGTTTTGGCTATTATCCCGAAGTTCACGTATACGCCGTGTTTTTTCGCGGCGTCGAGCACGAGGCGTATGCGCTCGCGCATCTCGCCGAGCGCCTTTTCCGTCCGTTCCCGCGGGCTCAGCCCCGCGAGTTCGCCGCGGCTTTCCATGTTCTTCAGGAAGCCCGCATAGTGCTGGGCGTCAACCGACAGCGACAGGACGTCGAGCCCGCGCATCCCTCCCAGTCGTTCGGCGAACGTTTCCCTGTCGAGCCCGCTGCAAAGCCCTGTTATGGCTGTGAGCCTTGCGTCCTCGCCGAGCAGCGAACGCGCGCCCTCGACCAGTTTACCGAAATTGGGGTCCTCCACCGGTTCGCCGAATCCGCTGAACACCACCCTGAACGCTATGCCCCTGATGCGCCCACCGCCGTAATGCGTTATCCGTTTCAGGCTGTCGAGGATTTTTTCCGTGTTTCCGTAGACCGGCTTTATTTTCGGAGACGCCATGCAGCAGTTCCTGCAGCCCGCGGAACAGCCGAAGACGTTCGATATCAATATGGGGTTCTGGCCATGCCGGAGGAACGCCCTCCTCTCGCCGGGCGTGAGGCTTCGGTAGATCTCCTGCAGCCCGCCTATGGTGTTTTCGGTGAGTTTCCGCCTTCCGGCCGCGCTTCTCAGGCTCTGCCTGCGCTTAAATTTGAGTTTCACCACGAGCCTAGCCCCTTCTGCGTTCCGCCGAGTTTTATGCCGTCCTCGTCGTAGCCGAACGCCCCGAGGATTTTCAGCACCGCGGGAAGCACCTGGTTGTTGACGTAATAGTCGGCGTCGTAGTCCTTCGCGGTTTCCGCGAACTCCGCCTTTTCCGAAATCGTTTTTCCGGTTTTCGTGATGACGTACGAGACGAGCGAATTGTCGGGGACCTTTATTCCCGCGGCGCGCGCCTTCTCAACCGCGCCGAGCTCCGGACTCTTCACCTCGTAGTTCTTCTTGCGCAGTTGCGTGTGGATGACGAGGTCTTCCATCGGGGCAGTGCCAGCCCGCAACTCCTCCACGACTTTCCGAACTAGCGCCACCGCCTTCTTCACGTCGCCCTCCCGCAGAAGAATCTCAAGCACGTCGCGCTGCGTCCTGCGTGCAACGCGGCTCCAGTCGCGGCGCACGAGCTCGAACCCGCGTATCTTTATCTTGCCGTCGCGGTTTATCATCGCGTACTTCTTCTTCGCGCCCTTCTCGCCCTGCTTCTTGGCGACGAATATTCCGCGCGGGTAGACGTCCTCCAGTTCCAGCTCCATCTTCTCGGGCAGTTCCGCGTTTATCGTTTTCTGGAACTGCATCACCTTCTTCTCGTCTTCATACTGCAGCATGATGGAATCGGTGTCCCCGTAGAGCACCTTGAATCCCGCTTCCTCGGCCTTCCGCATCGTTTCCTGTATGAAGTGCCTGCCCCACGCGGTCACGCTTTCGCCGCACTCGCGCGAGTACCATCTCGAACGCGCGTACAGCAGGTAGCCGTAGAAAGAATTCGCGACGATTTTAAGCGCCCACTGCCTCGCGTCGAGCTGCGCCTTCTCCTTTCCTTCCGCCGTCTTCATGGCTCTCTTCGCCGCGAACCTCGCCTCGAGCACGTCGCCGAGCACGGTTGGTATCAGCCCCTTCCTGTTTTTGCAGAAGCGGTGCCCGAGCGGGGAAACGAACGCGTCCTCCCCCTCCTTGCAGCCTATGGTGTTCGGGTCCACGTTGTGCGATATGATGATTGACGGATACAGCGAGCGGAAATCAAAGACGGCGATGTTCTCGTATATCCCGGGTTCGGGTATCTTCACGAAAGCGCCCTGAATTGGCGCAGCCTGCCTTGCCGCGGCTTCCTCGTGCTCGGGCTTGTTCGGAATCAGTTCGCCGCGCTCGGCGGCGCGCCGCATGAGCAGCGCCTCAACTAGCTGCCCCGTAGTGGCGCGCGACGCGTCGTGCAGGGTTGTGCCCGAAACGCGCGAGAGTTCGATTTCAAGCGGAAGGAAGTGCTGCGCGAGCTCGAGGCAGGCAACCGCGTCGCTTCGG
>JAZDNL010000013.1:0-3742 GCA_043799765.1 Microcaldota archaeon
GGACGTTCTGAGCGAACTCGGCACGTCAATAGGAAGCGGAATCGCCGCCTCGACGCAGGACGGCGGGGCGCAGCTCAACTACAAATAGGTTTAAATTGCGCGGCGCAGAACTTTCCCCAACGCAAAAAACGAGGCGAACCCCACCATGACAGTTGTCGGCGACGATTTCATACTGAATTGCAGGAACTGCTTTTCCAAGCACGGCTACGGCGTGAGGCTCAAGGCGAACGGCGGGACGATGATGTGCCCGCAGTGCCGCGAGGAATACGTCGTCAAGCGAGGATTCCTCGAGAATGTGACAGCCAGGCGTTAGCGGCGGCGTAGAAGCGGAATTTTTTCTCGTCCTTTTTGAAGTCTCCCGAGTGCACCGTCCTGCGCATGCTTTTTCCCCTCTGGAAAAGAACGCGGTGCTTGCAGTGCAATAATTCGTGGAATACGACGTACTCCACGACGAATTCCGGAACGCGCGGATTGTCGAGGATTCTGTTGATTACGATTTGCGAGAATGCGGAATCGTGGAAGCCGAGGACGCGCGAACCGCGATGCGAGGACCAAACTATCGAGGGGGAGGAAACAACGCCCGCGAGAACGTCCGCGTATTCCACTCTGACGCGCGTCAGTATTTCCCCCAGATCGTAGGCGCGACCGACGGCGCCCTCCGTTCTCTTGCGGCCGCGCCCCCTTCGAAGTGCGTCATGCAGTTTCGAAACGCTCTCGCGCGAGGAGAACTCCTTGTAATCGTCGATATACGGGGAAGTGACGCGCCTGTGATATATTTTCGACATCAGCGACAGCGCGAGCCCGACGAGAACGCTCCTAGGGGCGGCGGCGTAGCCGTCGCTCACCGACGCGGATATTTTTCCGCTGCGCAATCGGACGCTCGCACCGAGCCCCGCGCGCCTGCGAAAACGCGCGTCAACGAACGCATTCACGCCCAGAATCGCCGCTGCGGAGCAGAAAGCCTCCTGCAACGCGGAATTTTCCACGCAAAAAAAACCGCGCAAACAAATATATACTCCGCTTGAATCATGAATGCATCACTTAACGGGGTGAAAACACATGGCAAAGAAAAAGAAGAAGAAGAAGAAATAATTCCGTTGAAAGCGGATAACAGCTCCCGTAGTCTTGATTTTCCCTTCCCTCTTTTTCGAAATTTTGCAAAAGCTTAAATACTTATTTTGTTTGATGAATTTGCCCTCACAAGGGCGGTGAAAACTATAATGAAGAAGAAGAAGAAGAAATAAGCGGCTGACGCCGCCACGAATTCTGAAAGTCCTGTTGCCTTGATTTTCTCTTTCTTCTTTTCCTTTTTTGGTTCTTTTTTCCGCCGCTCTAAAGTCTTATTTAATAGTTCCGCGCCTATAATTGTGCAATGGCAGCAACGCTTCTGGCTAGGTCGAGACCGGCTATAGTCGCCCATAACCTGCTACACGACGACAGGCTCTATTCCAGCCGGCTGCGCAAGATACCGGGATACAGGGAGGACGCCGGGTTCCGGGCGCGCGTTGAGGACTGGGCGGAGAAGATAGATTCAATAGCGCGCCAGGGCCCCCTCGGGACCGACCACTTGATAGAGATACTGAAGCGCGCGCGAATCAGCGAAAACGTCATAGCGGCGTCGTCCGCCCTCCGCATCCGTATCAGGAGCACCGAGGGACTCCAGCGCGCGCGGATAGTACAGGCGATGCACGAACGCGGCAGGCTGTTCCAGGAACTCGGCTTGACCGGGGATGTTAAAAAACAGAACGAGTTCCTGATCGGAGAACTCCGCACGGCAAGCGGACCGGAGGCGCTTAAACTCATAACGGACACTATAAGGGAGCACATCCGGGGCGTAGAACGGACTTCCGTGGGCACAAGCGAGTCGCTGCAGCGGAGCATAGCGCTGCGCGTGCTTGTTCTGGACGGGATAAACAAGGCTGTCGGCGACAGCAAACTTCCGCCTGAAAACCGGATTGCCGCGATGGAGCTTCTGCTGGACGTGCTTCCCGAGATAGAGGCGGAACACGGCGAGGGGAAGGAGGCGGCAGTAGGAGCCAAGCCCGTCCGGCCGCCGATAACCGAAAGCGAGTACATGAGCGTGTTCAACAACGCGCTCAGGCTCTGCGGCTCGATGCCCGGAAACAGGATAGCGCAGAGGCTGGTCGTTTCCGCGGTTGCGCGCGCTCCCTCGACTGTGCGCATGCGGCTGGTGCCCCTGCTCTGGCCTGCGGTGATGAGGGTGCTGCAGGAATCCGAGGAACTTTCAAGACAGAAAAAGCCGCTTCCGCCCGCGTTTGCGCAAGCGAGGGAATACATACGCCTGATGACGGCGCAGACCAAACTGTTTGACGCAGGGCGCACGAACATCCTGCTCGGAATGTTTCTAGCAAGCGACAGCGAAGGGCTCCGCAAGGCGCTGCTGCCGGCGCTGAGGGGACAGCTGGGGCTCGTGCGCTCCCCCAAGCGGGAGGGGGAGCGCGCGGCATTTGCCGCTAAATACCTGGAACCCCTGAAGGGGATGGTCCTGAATACCGAGGCGGACTCCACGGCGTCTGTTGAGGCCCTCAATCTCATAACGCAATTGTGCGTCGAAAGGGTCCAGCCAGAGGGCGGGGGAGACCCCAGGCTGGCGCTCACAGGAATGAGCGAAAGGCAGTTCTCGTATTTCCTGCAGGAGATTTCGGAAAAGCGCGCGGACGACCCATACGTGCGCGAAGGGCTTGCGTTCATGCTTTCATCCATGCCAACCCCGTTCATGAGGGAGAACTCGCAGAGGTTCGTGAAATTCGCCCTCGCCTCGCTTACTGCAGGAAACGCGACCGTTACGCAGAGGCGGATTTCCGCCGCGATACTAGGGGAGCTGGGCAGCAGTAAGAAGCTTCCCGCGAGCGTGACGCGCAGCCAGGTGTTTTCCAGCCTGTTTGACGCCCTGCATTCCTCCACGGAACACGAGGAAATCAAGCAATTCATGCTTGCCCTGAACCAATATCGCCAGGGCATGACAAGGAGCGAACTGAACGAACTGCTCGCCAGTCTCGCGACCATGCGGGAGAAGCGCGGCATACCCCCGCAGTCAAGGGACGTCATAAACCACGCAATGGTGAACCTCGTGAGAACGTTCGGGGCGTGGACGAAGCCGCTTTACCGCGGGATACTCAGGAGGCACGGGGACGCGCTAGCCGCCGCCTTCACGGATTCGCTGAAAAGCGAGAACGCGGGAACGCAGACGGACGCGATAGAATCCTGGCGCACGTTCGAGGGGCTCTGGCACGGCAAGGAACGCAGGGAAATAGAAAAAGGCGTGCTCGGGAAGGCGCTCAGGGCGCCGCCAAAGGACGTCGCGCCCGTAGTGAAAATACCGTCCACTCCGGAAGGAAGAATTTTTTCGTTGGCCGCGCTCGAACTGATTAAGACCAGGGACGCGAATGCAAGCACGCCGGTGGAAGTGTTAAGGAACCGCATTTACGAGGGAACGGACACCTCGCGGCTGATGCGGTACCTGACCGTATGCAAGGAGAAGGGCTTACAACCGAACCCTGGAGTAATCACAGAACTCAGAAAACGCGGCGTGAAGGTATAGAGGCGCAAGCAATAAAAGCCCGGAAACTCAAATTATAATCGGGACGGCGGGTTGCACGGCTGTCGGTATCTTCCCGTCAAACGGAAGAGGCTGAGGAAGTTCCGCCCACCATTTGCGAAAGCGAATCGTAGATGCGCAAGCATCCCCGCTTAAGGCGGGAGCGCGGAACAGAAACGAACC
>JAZDNL010000020.1:0-2758 GCA_043799765.1 Microcaldota archaeon
TCATATTCTCGTTCGAGCAGGTGTTCGACGAGGGCGATGGCATTCCCGAAAACCCCGTGCCGGAGGAGGGAGGGCAGGTTGCTTTCCTGTACGTAGCTGCGGGGCTTTTGATAGGCGCGGCAATCGTGTTCGGAATCTGGAGCATGGTGAAAGGAAGGGGAAGAAGCAAGGAGACGGAGGAAAAGGAAGGAAAGGAAAAAGCGGAAACGAAAAAAACCGCCGCGGCAGTCATTCCCAAAAAACCGCAGAGTCCCTCTCCGAAACCGGGCATTCCCGCGTCGCTCACGCTTAACCCCGAGCAAAAGGAGATTCTCGCGTTCCTGCGCAAGGAAGGCGGGCGCGCGACGCAGAAGGAGATACGCAAGGCCCTGCCCTATTCCGAAGCGAAGATAAGCACCGACCTGGCGATTCTGGAGGACGCGGGCGTCGTGAAGAAAATAAAGAAAGGACGCGGGAACGTCGTCAGGATGGCGTGACCTGCAGCCTCTCGCAAACCGTAGTCAGGAGGCGCGCGTCCCCAAAACCGCTGTCTGTTTTTTCGTATCGGACGCCCTCAAGGTAAAAGTCAAGGACTCCGAACCTGGTGAACTCGGTGCCATGGGTGTCCCCGGAACTGGTGCCTTCGCAGGCAATCGCGGGGGAATAGCGCTCAACGCCGTTTTTGCGTATGGTCATAACCAGCCTGCAGTCCTCCCACGGCCACAGGTTGGTTTTATAACCCTCCAAGACCAGCTCGACATCCGACGAGGGAAGTTTCAGCGGGTTTGGAGGTTCCAGCACCACCCTCCAGCACTTCGCATCCACCGTCTGGTCCAATTTTTTCAGCAGATATTCCTGAAGAACCCTCGACCCCAGCTTAAGATTGCTCCAATCGGCAACCGCCCTGCTGACTATCAGGGAATTTTTCCAGGCAACAGGGGTTTCGTAAACGTTTGCGCCGCTTTTGGCAGCCGACACGTAAAGCGCGTATGTTCCGGAAGAAGGCGGCGCCCTGACTTCGCAGGCGAATATCTTGTCGTTGCTGGAAGCGGCGGTTATTTTGCGCGCCGCGCAGTCCTGCCAGTCGGTTTCTCCTGAAGGAATCTCCATGGCCGTAACCGCGTCGTAAGGGGAATCCCCGGAGCGGACGTATTTCACTTTAAGGGTGGTTGAAGCGTCCGACGCCGTGGTCACTCTCAGGAGAAGCGGGGTTTCCGGCTGAACCGCGAAACTGAGCTCTTCGTTTACGTTCGCCTGGGTGTGGGAGTAAACCCGGACCTCTTTTATGAAGTTGACTGCAGCCGCCACAGGCGCCGCGGCCGTGGAAAAGCAGCACCACTGCTCTGCCGTGCATTTCTCGGCATCGCTCTTCCAGTTCACCGCGGCGGATATGCGCAAATCAATGGCAGGCGGCGCTGGAGCAGCTATGCTTTCTCCGACTGGCGGGTAGTCAACAAAATCCGTTACCTTATAGCAATGCTCATCGATTTTCGTATCCTTGCAAAGGCCGCCGCTCGAATACGCGTTTGCATCCACGTTGGAGTTTGACTCCTTCAAAACGAACCCGCACGCCTTCTCTGCCGGCGTCACCGGCGCGGGCGTTATAATGTCCGTGCCTTCGGGATTGCGGGTTATGGCTCCGTTCGGCTGCTTGTAGGTACCGTCGGGAAGCTTCTCGGCTACTGCGCTTCCCTTCACAATAACCTCAATCGGCTTCTCGCGCTCGCCTAGCTCCCCGCCGGGCTGGATTTGAATCTTCTCGCCGGGATCCTTGGGCGCCTTCTCCGTTACGGTGAACGAAGTCCGCGCGCATTTCGCGTAGTCGTGGTCTGGCGAGCACGACGGATCCGTGCTCAGCGCCCAGTCGTACTTCTGCGGGCCTGTTTCCGCAGGCGGCCGGCCTCCTGAAACGCGGACGGGTATGTCGCGCAGCTGATAGTCGCCGGTGTCGCGTATGCCGAACGTGCCGCAGTCCGCAGTTGCGCCCTTGACAACTGTCACCTTGAGCGCGTCCTTGCCGGTTATCTTGACGCCGCATTTGACCTTAGCCGTGCTTTTCTTCGCGTCGCTGATGTCGGTCGCGAACGTCGCCTCGTCACCAGTGTCCGCGTTGCGCAGGAGCTGTATGACTGCGGGCCTGAAGTCGTCCGCTTCCACGTTGACTGTGACGACTTTGGCCTTCTGCATGCCCATGCGAATCATTTCGATTGTGCCCGAGTCGTCGCTGCACCCGTCATCTTCCGACGTCTTCTTGCAGTCGTACGTAAGAACGAGCGGCGAGCACGTCTTCAGCTTCGCCTTCGTGTCCTTGAGTTTTCCGCACTGGTAGTTGAGCCCGCTCAAAATCGGTATCTCGCGGGAATACGTGCCCTTGCCGGTTACCGGGTTGTACTTGATTGTGATTTCGTCGGGCAAGCCGTACTGGTCCAAGTCCTCGGTGCCTTCCTGCGCCTGGGTCTGCGGGAAGTAGCAGTTCGTCGGCATCGTTCCGCTTACGTAGGGGAACGCGGAATACGTCGGCGCGGTTGTGCCGAGCGACGCCGCGGTTGCGACTATCGGCGTCTCGACCGTCACGCGCACGGGTATGCGCCTGAGCTGCCCGGGTCCCGTCTTTATCACGAGGAATCCCTCCTGCGTGCCGCCGAGCCCGCCGTTGTAGAAGTAATCGGCGCCCGTGTATTTCGCGGTTATCTGCAACTCGGAAGCGGTGCAGGATTCAATTGTCACTTTCACTGGCGGTGTCGAGGAAGAAGTCTGGGGAATCGTGCTCTGCGTCTGC
>JAZDNL010000068.1:0-2041 GCA_043799765.1 Microcaldota archaeon
TGGAAAAAAGCCGCGGCAGCAGCCCTCGCTAAAAGCGCGGCGCCCCCTAAACCATCGCGAGCAAAATAAACGCGAGCGCGAGCGCGGCGACGAACACGAACGGCGCGACGATTTTCGCCACGGACACCGTCGAGTTTATCGCGGTGATGAGCTCGCTCTGGCGGTTCGCGCCGAAAACGCGCAGCCGCACGCGCTGTTCCGCGAAAGAGGCGGTGCAGGATTCGGCGTCTTCGATTGCGCGGTGTATCGCGGCGTCGATTGCCGCGAGCAGGCGCGTCTGGTCGGTGCGCAACCCGAGCGGATTCGTGACTCCGCTGAGCGTGTTCACGGAATGCGAATCCGTCGTCATGAGATCGCCGTAGTCGAAGCAGTGGCGCTTTATCAGCGACAGGACGCGTGCGCGCAGCGACGGCAGCGCATTGTTCGCGTCGACCAGCACGTAGCACGAGCGTTTGTTTCCGATTTCGAAAACCGCGACGCGCAGCCCCATCGCGCCGACTCCCTGCTCGCGGGTGAACGGCAGCGTTGCGGAGGCGACGCCGAGCTTGAACGGTTTCTGCGACGCGGCTGCGGGCGGCGACATCGAGGAAATGGCGTCCTCGAACCTGTAGTATGCGGGACTGCCGATTTCAAGGAGCGCGCCGTCGGTGCACGAATTATGGCGGTCCGCGAGAAGCGCGTGCCTGAAGCCAACCGCCTGCGCCTTGTAGCGCAGCGCGTGCCCTATTGCGAGGTTGATGTCCTCGGTGCCTTCCGGCGCAAGGGAAAGCGTGAGAAAGCCGTCGTCGCCGAAGGAGATGCCTGCGACGCTGCCCGACTCGTCGGACACGAACGCAGCCCTTCCTTCGGCTTTCCTTTCGCGGCGCGCCATCGTGATGACCGCGTTCGTGATAAGGGACTCGCTCGAGGAATAAACGGGATTGAAGTCGTGGTTGACGGTTCCGTGGAACACGAGCGTCGGCGCTCCAAGCCGGGCTTCCACGTCCTTGGATATGAGCGCGGGGAACTCGCTTCCGCCGAGGTTGCCGAACGGGCCGAAATGCACGTACGGCACGACAAAAACCGACTTGATGCTCTTGTTTTTCCGCCTGAACGTAATCGCGCCAATCGTTGTTTCAACCTCCTCGCCGAATTCCGCGAGCACCTCCTCCAGCCCCTTCCCGCCGCGCACCCAGTGCGAGAAAAACAGGACAACCGCCTCCACCGTCGAGATGCCGAAATTCTTCTTCGCGGGCGCGTTGATGACGTAGGAAACCGCCCAGAGCGCGGACAGGAACACGCCCGCCGCAAGCAGGATTTTAACGAACGCCAGCAGGGGCGAGCCGACGTCGAGCGCAGTTGCGAAAAAGCCGAACCTCGCCCATATGAACATCATCGCGACGTCTAGGAACGGCTGAACGAGCGCAACGGCTCCCGAGCGCGCAAGCCCGAGCCCGAGGCCGAAGAAACAGGCGGCGAACCACACGATGAACACGATTGCGTTTCCGATAAGCACGAAATTCAGCAGCTCCATACCGAGGCTGCGCACCGAAAGCGTGCCCGCCAGCAGCACGAGTATGTTGGCTGCGGACGAGGCGGTTGCGATGAACAGGAAATGCTTCAGCGTGCGCTTGGACGCGAAAAGCGGCGGCGCGAGCACCGCTGCGACGAGCGCGGGGCCGGCGAGCAGGAGAATGCCTTCAGTGCCGCCGAAAACCAGCGCATTCCACAGCGGACTGCCCGCTATCAGCCTCAGTAGCACGCCCGCGCCGAAGCACATCGCGAAAAGGTACGCCGCGAGCACGCTCTGCCTCGGCAGCTTGAAGAAGAAATCGCCTATTGAGAGCGCCTTCGCCTTGCGTTCGCCGGAATCCACTATCGCCAACAACCCACCGAGCAATTATTAAGCGCGGTTTCTTTTAAAGGGTGCGATGGATGCGTTCCGGCACGCCGCAATCGCGCTGCTTTTGTGCGGAGCCCTCGCGCTCGCCTATCCGGTCGCGCTTTCGCCGGCGCTCGCGGCGGTGATGCTGCTCGGCGCGCTGGCGCCCGACGTGGACAA
>JAZDNL010000028.1:0-2249 GCA_043799765.1 Microcaldota archaeon
CTCAACATCCTATGGTCCGCGGCGTTCTTCGGCGGCCACTCGCCATTCTTCGGTCTCATCATAATAGTCCTGCTCTGGCTCACGATTCTCGACACGATGATAGAGTTCAGGAAAATCTCGGAGCGCGCCGCGTGGCTCCTCATTCCCTATTTCCTCTGGGTTTCCTTCGCTTCCTACCTGAATTACTCCATCTGGATGTTGAATCCGTAAAATTAGCGGGGGGAGTCGGTGGAGTAAGCACCGAGGGGGGTGTCCCCCCTCAGCGGCTTACGCGTACATCGGATTGTCTTCCATCTTCTGGTAGCTGTTGTTCATCGACTTCATCTTGGTCAGCGCCTGCTTCATCCTCGCCTCTATTTTCTCGCCTTCGGAGAGGAGCGCCTTCGTGTCGATGGGGACGTCTATTATCTCCGACAGCTTTTCAAGAAGGCGTGCGGCGGCCTTCGGGTCCATCGCCGCGCCGGTTTCGACCATTACGTTGGCGGCGGGGAATCCGTCGGCGGCGCATTCCGCTATGAGCACGCCGCTCACGCCCTGGGTCGCGCCCTCCTTTATCAGCTCGACGCCCTTTGATTTCAGCAGGTTCGCCATCGTTTCGGTGCTCGCTATGCCGTGCATCCTCAGCGACGGCTGTTCAACTGCGATGCCCGCGAGGGAGTAAATCGCCTTCGCTTTCACGTCCTTTGCGTATTTGATGATGCGCTCGCTTAGCGGGAATACGATTTCGGAGGGAATCACGAATTCGGAGAACAGGACGATGACGTTGTATTTTTCGGAGGCGTATATCCGCGCGGGGGAAACGGGCTTGTAGTCGTGTATCGCGGAAATCGGCGGGAAGTGCGTGCTCGTGATGTACCCGATAAGCTTCATGTCCAGCTTTTCCGTGAGGTAGGTGGCGGAAATCGTCCCCACCATCCCTATGCCCGGGAACCCCTCGATTATGACGGGGCTCTTCAGCTTGATTTTCTCGACGTCGCGGATTTCCACTCGCATGAACATCACTTCCGCACGGCTAAGGCAGGCGTTTTATATAATGCTTATGCCGCGCACGAGGGCGAAAACGAGAAGCGCGAAAGGCGCGCTCACCGCGAAGTAGAGCACCGACTTGGCGGCGTTGCCCTCGTTGGATGCGATGAACACCGAGGCGATTGCCGCGAAAACAACCATGTACACCTGTTCGCCCAGCACGATCGCCTCGACGAGCGTTTCGTGGGTTTCCACGCTCACGCCGAACTCGCCGGCCGAAGCGAAATCAAGCGAGGAAACGATGTTCAGGAGGAGCCCAAGTATGAGGGGCACGAGCACCGCGCCGCCCGCGAACAGCGTGTACTTCTGCATAGTCATCGCGCTCGCATGCTCGCGGCCGAGCGCCTGCAGCCTGAACACGTCCTCCGCCGCCGAACGGAACGCGCCGGACATGTCCGAACCGCTTTCGTACGAGTTCTGCAGCAGCGCGACGGCGCGCCCGAGCAGGAGCGAGTCGTTCCGCTCCCGCAGCGCGTCCAGAGCCTTCGGCACGCTCATGCCGGCGCGCACCTGCTTGCACGCCTTTCCGAACTCCTCGCTCAACGCGCCGTAATCGGATTTCGCGACGCTCTCCATTATGCGCTCCGCCGACGTCCTGCGCGGGAAGGACGCCATTTGAAAGAGAGCGGACGGAAGGTTGTCGTCGATTTCCTTCAAGCGCTTCGAGCGCAGGTAGCCCAGGTAAAAATAAAGCGCAATCGGCGGGAACGCGACTGTTGCGAAGAAGAGGAGAACCTGGTAAACAAAAGGGGGCCGCAGCAAAAACAACTCCGCAATCCCGGCAAGTAGCGAAATTCCTGCGACAACTGCGGCGGCTTTCCCCAGTCCCGCCTTCCACCCGATTTTCGCAAGTTCGGCTTCGTACATCATTTACCGCCCAGCAGGATTCTCGGTGTTTTCTCGCGCAGGTAGAGCAGGATCGCCAGGTCCATCAGCGGAAAGACGACGCAGAACGCGAGCAGCATGTCGTTCGGCGAGAGCGTCATCTGCATGAACGCGGAGCCCACTATCGCGTAAGCGCTGAAGAACGCGGGAAGGATGCAGCTCACGGACACGAAAAGCAGTCCGAAGAACGTCATGCGCGCCGAATACTGCCGCGCCTTGGCAGCCTGAAGCCCTATCATCTCGTCGGCGAGCCTGCGCAATCCCTCGGCACCGGAAGCGCCGTGCTCGTACGCGAAAGCAAGCTGCATGTAGGCGCGCTTCACGGGCAGCGAGTCAAC
>JAZDNL010000009.1:0-28154 GCA_043799765.1 Microcaldota archaeon
TATACTTTTATAGAAGCCGCTCAGTTTTTCTCCTAGGGAGCCCATCTTACCACCTATTTGCTATCGTGTTTTTTCTTTAAATATCAACGTATTATCGCGTTTTCAGCCGCCGCCTGCTGCTCCTCGCTTTCGTCGGGATAAACCGCGGAATCCTCCGCGCCCTTGGCTGGCACTTCGGCGATGCCAGTAGCGCCGCTTCCGCCGCCTGCGGCCGGATTCTGCGGCGCGTCCAGCCAGCCGAGGAATCCCGACTGCGCCGCGCTCGCGCCGGCATATTTAGCCGCGTAATCGAAAATGTCCGGCGCGCCGACCGCCGGCGCGGGAAGCGCCTGCGTCATGCCGCGCGCGGCATCGTAAACCGCGCCGGTTTTCTCCGACTTCAATTCGCACTCGCCGAGCGCGAACGTCGCTGCCGTGAATCCGGTTGACGTGAGCCCGCTGATTCCGCCGCGTATGTTGCTCACGGTGTCGTATCCCGTGGCGGCGCGGACGCCGTTCATGAACTCGCCGACTCCGCCGAGCGCGCCGCGGCCTACGACGTGTCCCGCTACCTGACCTGCAGCTGCGCCCGCGCCAATTCCCGTCTGGACTTTCCCCGCGCTAATCAGGCTGTTCCACGGTCCGCTTATCAGCGGTATAACCATGCCGACGAATCCTATGTATGGACTCGTGTAAATCTTGTTGATTCCCGTTAACGCGAGGTTCAGCGCATTTCTGTCTGCGGTGTTCGCCATTTCATAATACTGGTAAGCCCCCCCGACATCTATCGCCGTCTGGGCCGCCTGCTGCGGCGCCTGCAGGACGCAGCCCGCGGTGCTTCCGGCCAGCGCCGCTACCGCAGAAGAGGCGGCGCCCGCATCGGCTCCGAGCGTTGAAGGTTCGCGCGGAACGCAGTTGTTTTCCAAGCCGAAGCGCGTAACGTAATACAGCACGTTCTGGAACGCAGCCATCTCGACGTACGCGGGCTTTTCCTGGCAGCGGATTCTGCAGCCGACTTCGTACGCATAGCAGGAATACCACGCGCTGCGCTGCGGCATGCTTCCAGGGCTCTCCGCCGCGAATCCCTTCGCCGCGTCGCACTCGTCGGCGGTTCTTTTCAGGTTCAGCAGGCTGGCTTCGAACGCCCCCATCGCGCTCGCGCAAATCTGCGCCGCGGGCGAGCAGGAAGCTTCGCACGTCGCGGTTTTAGTGCAGCCCAATAACGGCGGGGTGCCGCAATACGCGGTGCATTCCGCGTGATATCCCGAAACGCACGTGGTTGCAGTAACCACACCGGCTCCGATTGCGGGAGCCATCTCCAAATAACAAATACCGAGCGGCGTCGCTGTTGCGATGCAGTTCTTGAATACGATGTAAGTCGCCGCCAGGGAATCCGCGGCAGCGGTAACCCCGCCGCACGCAGCGGGCGCTCCCGTTGGCAGCACGCATTCTTTCATGCCTCCGAGCAGGCTGCTGCCCGCCTGCGAGAACGGTATCTTTCCCGAACCGCAGCGGTTGTTCATCGCTTCGGCGGCGAGTTGCGTAGCCCGCTGCGCGTTCCTATACGCGAGGTCCGCGTTCTTGCATTTCGTGAGCGCGTCGCCCGTCTGGAAGGAGCTTGTCACCTGCTGCGGCGCGTTGTCCGCAGCCTGCGTTATGCTCGCAAGCGTTGCGTGGTCCGTCGCACGTACCGTTGTCCCGTCAGCCTGCAGGAAGCCGCACAATTTTTCGCCGGAAGCGCCGAAGGATTCGTCCACCTGAAGAACGCGCGCCGTGTAGTTGAATTCTTCGCCCTCTGAAATTGCGGCTATCTCGACAATCGCGGGCAAATCCATGCTGCAGTTGTCGTTTTCGAATGTTATGCCGTTTCCTTCCAGCGCCGCAAGCGCGCCCTCGCGCAGCTGCGCCACCATGACGTACCTGAACGGCTTGTTCGTCAGCGTGCGCAGAGGTTCGCCGTCGGCGCGGCGGAACGCGCTGCGCATCGCGGCTTCCTCCGCGCGCGCCTTGAAGTCGTCGAACGCCTTCTGGAAATCAGTTGCATCGCACCATCCGCGGCTGCAGCACAGGAATCCGTCGCAATCCTCAACCGTGCCCCCGCCAACAGTGCCGACGCTCGGGAAATATGACGCCAACTTCGCGTAGTTGTATTCGCGCACCGTTGCGTTGTTCTCCGTTATCGTGAGCTTGTTCGGACCCGGCCACGCCGCGGCTTTCGCCTCCGCCCCGTCGAAGGAAATCTCGCCGCTTGCGGCAGTAGTTGCGTTCGAACTCGCGTTAACCGTCCCGTTCGCGTCCTTCGCCAGCTCGGAATAGTCCGCCCTCATCCTGCGCTCCGCCTGCATCTCGCTTATCAGATAGAAAAGTTTCGCGGTGGAATCTCCCGGCGTAACGGAAAACGGTTCGGCGAACGTGCTTTCCGCCTCGGCGAAGTCCACGATTATGGGAACGTCGGTGGTTCCCGAAAGGCACGGGGTCGAAAACACCATTGTTGCGTCGAGTTTAGTGCTGTTCCCGTTCGCGTGAAGCCCGCAGGCGGGGTTCATCTCGTTCGACTTGAATATAAGCAGCGCGTTCTCACCGTCGTATTCGAAGCACTTCTCGTCAGCCCCACGTATCGCATACTGCACCTCGCAGTCCCCGGTTCCGCTTAGGTTCAGCGGCACCGCGTCCCCCGGAAGGATGGAATCCGCCTGCATCCTGATTTCCAAGAAATCCGTCTTGATTTTTCCGCCTTCCAGCCACACCGTGCCGTTCTTCGTGAATTGCGGCGTCGGGCTTGGCGATGGCGACGGGGAAGGCGAAGGAGTGGGCGTGGGCGATGGTTTGGCAGCTTTCCCGCGCTCTATCGCGTAAATCGCGCTGTCGGAATAAGCGTAGCAGCCCGCCTTTGTTTCCGCGTTCTCGGAGTCGTCGAGTTCGTCGTCGGAAGGAATGCGCAGGAAATCGCCGGCCTTAACCGAGTAGGCGCGGTAGTAGAGGCGCAACTCGTCTTCGCTTGTCCCATTCTTCCCAGCCCTTATCGTGAACGTTACTGTTCTCGCCCCGCTTCCTCTGAAGCGCAGTTCCGCCCATTTGTACAAGCCGGCCTGCGGTTTCGCCCTGTCCGGCGTCAGGTCCGTGCACACTCCCGCGGAGGTGGGCTCGTACCATCCGCTTTTCTCGGCAGACGAAGGCGCGGGCGCGTAACCCGATATGCCGAAGCCGCTCACGTTGCCCTCGTCGCCGACGCGCAACGCGATTCCCGACTCGTTGCTTCCCTCGGCAGGCGAAAGGAATAGGCGGCCGATGTACGTGCCGTTCGCGTATATTTTCTTCGCCTCGGAACCGTTCGCTTCGAAAAGCCCGTCGAAGCGGACGAACGTGTCAGAGCGCGAGATGTTGGAGCCCTTCGGAATCAGCGACGCCTCATGGTCCTTTTTTTCACGCGGCTTGAGCGTTTCACTCGCCGAATAATCGAGATAGCCGTTTGCCTCCGCGGTTATCTTCGCCTCCGCGAACGCATTCGCTCGCAGCACGCACGGCGAACTGCACGACGATTCGTCCTCTCCCTGCGAAACGGTGAAGAGCGCGCCTGTCGGCTTTCCGGTATCCGCCGCAACCGCGGTGAAATTCAGGATTCCCCAGAACGCGTCGAGTTCCAGCGCAACCTCGGTGTCGTTTTCTAGCGTTACGTACTCGCTCGCCAGCGCCTCGTAGTAAACCGCGTCCGCTTCGTATTCCCTTCCCTTTAGGAGCGGGCCGAACCGCGCCCTGCCGTCGGTGCCGGTTTTCTTCGCCTCGTCGAGATACAATCCGTCGGAGTCGTAAACAGCTGCGAGCGCGCCCTCAATCGGCAGCCCCGAGTTCCCGTCCCTCGCGATTATAGTCAGCGCCGCGGAGTTCCCTGCCGTCGCCATCGGCACGATTACGTTCGCGTCCTCGCCGGAAACGAAGAAGTCGGATACCGCGGGAACGCGTCCGCTTGCGGAAACCGAGGCGTAGAAGATGCTGTTCGCGGGCAAGTCCAGCAGGCACTCGCCCGAGCACGAGAACTTCCTGTAAACAGTTCGCGGCGGGCTGAGGATCACCACGTCGGCTGATGTAAGATTGCCGTTCTCGTCCGCCACGCGCAGCGTCCCCTCCGCGGAATTGTCCGCGGTTTTTGCGTTCAGGTGGACGTCGAAAGGATTCAGCCCTTCGAAGATGCTCTCGCACGTCCCGCTCCATGCGACGTAGCCGTCCGCCTCCACGTTGAAGTAAACCGACGTGTCGGCGGAAACGTTGTATATGCGCGCAATCCCGTCGGCGGCTGTCGCCGCGCTGGAAAGCAGCGCGCTGGTGGAGCATTCGTACGCGCGCACGATTCCCTTCGACGCATCCCCGCCGTCGTCGGTCCAGACGCTCACCTCCACGCTCGTTGTTTCAGGCGCGGCGAACGCGGCGCCGCCCTCCCGCGCGGCAACCGACGCCTTTTTCAGGTAAAGGCTCGCGCCCTCGGGAGATGCGAGAAAGGCCGCGCTTTCCTCGGCGTAGCCGTCGGCTTCGGCGCGCACGCGCACCAAATCCTCGTAGTTGACGGGAATGACTGCCGCCCCGTCGGTTCCGGCAATCAGGAGCCCTGTGTCCCTTCCGTTCTCGTAGGATATTTTCGCGCCCTCTATGCCCGCCTTCGTGTCGAAATCAAGCGCCTCGATGCGGAATCCGCCCTTGTAGTATTTGAACGCCGCGCCGGGCGGCAGGCGGAGCGAGAAAGAATTGCGCCCCTTCGTCAGGTCCACGAACTGCGACGCGCGCACCCTTCCGTCGAAGGAGATGAGGACCCTGTATTGCGCAGAAGGAAGGGACGCAAATGTGATTTCCCCGTCGTCGTTCAGCGCGCCGCTTGCGATTGTTTTGTTTTCCACGTCCACGAGCGTAATGGAGGCATTTGAAAACGGCTGGGTTCCCGCGAACACCCTTATTTTTACGTTTTTCACTTCGCCGCCAGCGCCCTGCTGCGTCAGGAACCAGATTGCGGCGGCGCCGACAACTACGAGCGCGGCGATTAAAACAAGCTTCCCCTTGTCCTGCTTTTCCCCGGCTGCGGGCTCGCCGTACATGCTGAAATCAATCGCCGAGTGCTTTTATACGCTATGCTAGGCGCGCGAAAAGAAAGAAAAAGAAAATGCCGCTTACCGCTGCACCGTTGCGGTTGGCGCGGCCGCGCCGCCCTCCTCGACGTACGGAATCGTCGGCTGCTCCACCGACGCCATCCACTCGTTGTGCGTGCTCCACGTGTTTTGTGCGGAGCTTCCCGCCTTGTCGAGCTGCGACGCCGACGGATAGAGTTCGCCTGTGCACGGGTATATCTTGAAGTCGGCGTTGTTGCCGCCGACGTAGGTGTCCCGTATCTCTATCGCGCCCTGGTTGTCGGACCATACGAGCGCCTGCGTCTTCTCCTTGTCCGTCTTCCTGGCAGCCGGCGCGTTCTTGCACGTCGCCCACGCGAAGTTGTTCTTGCTCGGGCTCAGGGCGTCGCCGATGTACCTGAAGCCCGCGGCTGTGCCCAGCTCAAGCCCGACAATCTGCGACGTGGGCATGCTCGTGAAGTGCTGCAGCGCGACTCCCGCGCCCAAGCCGATGCCCGCGCCCCAGACTCCGCCCTCTTTTCCGAACATGTCGCCGACAATCCATCCCGCGAGCCCGCCGCCCGCTCCCGCGATTGCGTAGTCGAGGAACGTCGCCATTCCGCTGTACTTGAAGCCCTCGCAGCACTTGGACGTGGGTGCCTTGCAGTCGGTTGGCGCCAGCGTGAGCGTTCCTCCCCTGAGGATCTGGCCGGCTGTTCTCTCGTCCCCGGTGTCGCACGCCGCCGCGCAGTGGAATCCTGCCTCCCCGCAGGTTTTGGCGGTTGGAGATGCTGTTTCGCTTGTAGCGCCTGCAGCAGCAGAAGCTTCAAGCGCAGTTTCGCGGCAGCAGTCGACTTGGTATTGTTTGTCTACGTCGTCGCATACGCCGATGCTGATTTTGGCGTTTCCGGCTTCGGCGCTGGAGCAAGCCCCTCCTGTTGGCGGTTGGTATACGCATTTGCCCTGCTGGGCTTCGCAAGCCGCCTTGGTGCCAATCGCTCCCGTCGGTGCCGCCGCAGTTACCTCACAGCAGTACTGGTTCTCGCCGCAGATGTCGGGTATGTCCCAGTATTCCCCAGTCAGCTTCTTTCCGCTTGGAGATACTGCTCCCGTGCACTGCTCCAAGGTTAGGCATTCTCCTCCCTTTTCCTGGCAGGAATCGCCTGTTTGGGTTTGTTGGGGTTGCGCCGCCGCACTCACTTCGCAGCAATAGAATTCGTCGCCGCAAAGGTCGAGGGTGGCTTCCGTGTAGAGCACATTTCCCGTGAGGAGTTTTCCGCTTTTCGGAGATGTGGTGCCCTTCGTGCACAGATAGAGGCACTCGCCTCCTCCGTTGCCGCCGCAAACGTCGCCTTCTTTGAACTGGCTGGTTGTTGGCGGCGCCGGATTCTGGCTTTCGGTTATTTGTATCTGCTTGGTACAGATGGCGTTCGTTTGGCTTGACTCGATTTCGAGTGTAACCGTCTGTGCGCCTGTTGCGTCGCACTTGGTCGTGCCATCAGCAGTGCCTGTTAGGTCGGTTAGTCCGTGCGTACCGCCCACCTGATAATGAGAAGTCAAGTCAGAAGTCCCTGTTGTGCCGCACGTAGCTTTCGCATTTATGATATCCTGAGTGCTAGACACCGCCATTCCGCTGAATGTTGCGGCTATGGCTATGTCCTTGCCCTTTTCACCGCTAGCCGGCAGGGTTGTGATTGTGCAAGTTGCTGCGGCGAATTTCAACAGCTTTCCGTCGAGTCCCGCAAAGTCCAGCACGCTGGCGCCTTCGTGTTGGCCGGTTCCCTGCGGCGGTGTGGCGGGCTGCTGCTGAGGCGCGGGAGTCGGCTGTACGCCGACGCTTCCGATGAAGAACGGGTTCACGCCCATGACGTTGTATATCGACGGCCCCCAGAACACGCCGATGGGCCCTCCGCCCATTACGCTTCCAGCGTACGCGCCGATTGCGGCGCCTCCGAGGTGCCCGAACCACCAGCCAGTGCTGAACTGGTTGTTCTTCCACTGGCACTTCTCGCACAGCCGCGAGATGCTCGTCGAGTTCGCGTCGGGCCTGAATATGAGGAAGTTCTGCTGGTTGCTCTTGAGCTCGCGGTTGCACACGTAGTAGCCGCGGGGGGTGATGAAGCAGGTGTTCAGTTTCGTCTGCATCTTGCCGTTCTTGGCGTCATTGTATATTCCGAGTATCGCTTCCTGCTCAGTGGCGTTCGTGTCGAAGCGCCACATCGGCGGCGGCTCTATCACGTTCTTGCCGCCGCGCCCGAGGAGCGTGAACTGGTATGCGTTGTCGAACTGGTATATGCTGTTGATGCACGCGCCGTATTTCGGCGAGAAGTCGCTGTAGACAAGCCCGCACAACTCGGTGGAGCCCCACTTCGCGTCGGGCTTCTTGCACTGCGCGCCGAGGTAGTCCGTCTTCTTAAGCGTCATGGACTTCGCCTCGCCTGTCCAGACGTCCTGCCCGGTGCCCAAATCAGGGGTGTTCGTGACGGTCATCGCGTAGATGCCCTCCTCGTCGTAGCGCGAGTATTTCGCGCCGTCCTGCATCGTGCATCCCTTCACGCGCGAGATGCGCATCGCGTTAAGCGTGTTAAGGTCGCCGTACAGCGACGAGGTTTTCGCGAAAGTGTTTATCGGCAGCGAGTACGAGAATTTCGGCGTTCCCATGTCGGGGAACGACTTCATCGGCTGCAGGATGCGCTTTGCGTATTCGGGCGATGTCGCGTTGAAGCTGAGCCACGTCTCGGTGAGCTTCTGCGACGGGTCCCCGCTTCCGAAGTCCCATCCCTTCTGCTCGGACGCGTAGCCCTCGGTCGTGTTGTAGACGCCGTTCTGGCCGCAGCTGGCATCGCAGGAGCCCGTCGGCAGGCACCAGTTGTCGCACGGCGGGAAGCAGTGCTTCTCAACCGCAATCAGAGGCGCGGTGTTCGGGCACGTGAACTTGTGCGTGGTGTTGCTGTATATGGACGGAAGCAGCGTGGGCTTTCCGTATGAATCCACGTCAACCTGGCCGTCGTAAAGGTTGTCGCCGTTCAGGTCCTTGAAGCAGTACGGGTATTTGTTGGTGGGCTCGAAAACCAGCGGGCAGTAGCGCGCCGTCTTTCCGGCCATGCAGTCCCACGTCTGGTTTTCCGTGAGCGTCGTAATGGCGCCGATTGCGGGCGACGCGACGGTTCCGGAGTTCGGATAGCCCTCGAGTTCGCATTTCGGCCCCAATCCAGTTGGGAACGAGTTGCAGTGCTTCTTGTTCACGGCGATTATGCGGCCGCCGTCGCACGTATACGTGCTCCCGCTGCGCGTCGCGGCAGTCCATTCCGTTTCATCCGTAAAGTAGCCGTCGCTGTTGCCGTCAAGGAAGCATAGCGGAGTTGAGTCGCGCAGTTCGATGCCGCAACCGTTGTCGGTGGTCGTCGCCAGCGTCGCGCTGGGGCAGCCCGATATCTGCGACTGCGTTATGCTCGCGAACGGGGCGCTCCCGTCGTAAATCCAGTAGTCGCCGAGCTGCGTAAGGCAGCGCGAATTGTTTCCGATGAAGTTCTGGCCGTAAAGCACGCCGGCGGTTCCGCCTGCGGCTGTCTTGACGCAGCGCTGGTCGCACTGGTAAACCGGAATCATGCTGTTGTACGTGCAGCGCAGGTAAGCGCTTGCGTTGAAGAGCGGCGAATCGCATGCAACGCCGCCGGTGTAGGAATTGTTGCAGAACGTGCACGGGTGGAACTGGTACAGCGTGCTGTTGCTCATGTTGCGCCAATCATCAAGGGTGGGGCGGCAGAGGCTCCAGTCGTCCATGTTCCACTCGGATTCGCGGCCCGTAAGGCACCAGTACGCAACCTTGTTGCTGCGCCAGAACGCGGTTTCGGAGGCGCGTTCGCGCGCCCTGTCAACCACGCGCTGGAGGATTGCGAAGCGGTACGGCGCGTTGCCCTTGAGCAGGTAGGAAAGGTCCACTGCAGTGGGCGCTCCCGCTCCCGTGCCCTTCTTCGGCGTCACGCCCTCCTGCGCGGAGCACGAAACCATTCCGTTAGCGTAGCCGTCCTCGGCGGTTGCGATGCACTGCTTGGGGTTCTCCCTGGGCGTGAGCTGCAGGCACGATTCGTACTCGGACGAGTAGCGCTTGCTGTTGCCCGCGAGGCAGGAAAGGTAGTTCTCGTATTCGCTTTGGGTTGTTTCGCCCGTGTTCGCGATTGTTTCGCCCCATGCTTCGAGGTATTCGGAAACGTCGTTCACGAAATACTTCGCGCTTTCAACAGGCATGTCTGAGACGAATATGGGCTCGGAGTTCGTGAGCTGCTCGTAGACGACCATGCGCTTCCCGGGCGCCTTGTAGTAGGCGAACGTCTTGGAGCCAGGTCCGTCGAACTCCGCCTTGAAGTACGGGTTGAGCCCGTGGAACACCTTGAAGTCCTCGTCGCTCCTTGCTTCAACCACGTAAAAAGTGCGCTTGCCGCTCTGCCTGTGGTTCGTTATGGTCCATAGCTGCGGGTAGAATATGTCCTGCCCCGCCGTCCCCGTCGGCCCGCCCGCGCCTGCGAGCGTTCCGCTGGTCGTATAATAGGACGTGAGCACGGGCGCGACGTAGACGCTCTTGTCGCGGTTGTCGGGGAACACGCGTATCGTTATGTTCTTCTCGTTCTGCACGTTGCCGCCGACGCTGATGCCTATCGTCACTTCCGCGTAATTCGCGCGGTTTCCGAACGCCTTGAACTTGTCGGGGCATTTCGCGGAGAGCGTGTTGAAGCGCAGCGTTCCGTTGCCCTGCTTCGTCAGGCTGTCGAATCCCTGCTTGCACCCGCTGCCGTCGGCCTTGCACGACTCGAAACATCCGGAAGAGCCGTCGTCGGCGTTCAGCCGCGCGAGCAGCACGGTGTCTTTCGCGTCGATGCTCACCGGAATCGCGTCAAAGGGATATATCGGCGAGACGCGCATCGCCACCGTAGAGCAGTTGTCCGCGATGTTGAGGCGCGCGTCCTCGGAATACTGCGAGCGGTAATAGACGTTCACGCGGCCGAAGCAGTTGTCGAGCGCGTCCGAGAAATACGGGTGCAGGTTCGTCGGTCCGGCGCGGGGAATCAGGGACAGGTAGACGTTGCGCTTGACCTCAGTTACGTGCGCGCCGTTCTCGTCTATTGCCTTGTGCTGGAGCGTCACCTCGGAATAAACGTCGTTCGCAATCGGGCGCGCGTACGCCACGCCGGTCAACACCTCGCCCTCGTCCATGTGCCCGACGTCCTGGTTTATTCCCTGCTCGTAAACCGTCGGGTAAATCGTTTCGCCGTTCTTCGTTATCTGCGCGCTTATCACGCGCGCGTGCGACGGCACGGTGCGGAGGACGATGCTGTTCTGGTCCCGCGCCCTTTTCGCCGTAACGCTGAACTTGATTTCAAGGAATCCGTGGTGGCACGTTCCGTTCTGCACCGCCAGGTCCGTGCAGTCCGTAATCGTCGTAACCTCGAACGGGTCGGCGTTCGCGGGCTGCGTGTTGTTCGGCTGGGAAAGCTGCATCTCCACGCTCGCATAGTCGCTGTACGCGGCGTTCGGGTTGTCGATGCTCATCCACGTGACGTGCATGGTGTCCTCGCTGCCCGGGGTCGTGCCCGAAGTCGGGGACGTTGAGAAGGTGAGCGAGAGTTCCGTGCGGTTCGTCGGGTTCAGCGGCTTCGCGTATATCGTGCCGTAGAACTTGTAGGACATGTTCGTTGCCGAGTGCGGCGCGTAGTCGGTGCAGTATTTCAGCATGCCCAAATCAAGCGTAAACGTGCCCTTGCCGACGTCAATCCACGTCGGGCTCGCGGTGTTGCAGTATTCGTCGCCGCCGCGGGGCTTGCCGGTGTAATTTTCAACCGGAACGGAAACGTTGATTACTTTAAGGCTGAGCGCGTCGGACTTGAACGTGAGTTCCGAGGAATCGCCCAGGTCCTTGAACAGTTCGACCTTGTAGGAGATTATGAGCGGCTCGAACCCGGCTTCGCCCTGCACCACGTTCGTCAATCCCTTTGCGGGGAATCCCTGATTTGGACCGACGACGGCGCCCTGCTGGAGCTCCATGGTGACGCATCCCCAGTTTTGGCAAGTCGTCGACGGTGTCATGAGCGTCGCGCTCTCCCTGTACGCCTCGGCGTTGTATCCCGAAAGCAGCGGCGAGTCGGCTCCTGTGCCGAGGCCGGGGTCGAACGGGTTGCGCACGTACTGCTCGCCCTCCTTCACGACGTAGGCGCGGTATTTAATGTCAAGCGTCGCCTGATGGGTCGTCGCGTCTATTGCCGCGCCGGCGCTTACAGTGATTTCGAAGTCCACTATCCTGTTGATCGCGCCGTAGTACGACGCGTCCGCCCAGTTGCACGGCGACGTCGGGCTGCACGTGATGGCTTCGGGGTTGTTGGTCGCGGTCATGGAACCGAGCACCGACGCCGCGGGCGGGTATACGCCCGTGATTGCCGCGTCGGCCACGTTCGTGTCCGCGATTTTAACGAATATTCCCGTGCTCTTCGCGTTCTTGGAAACCACGTAGAAGCGCGCCTGGTATTTGTAGCCGAGGTGCATCGACGTGACGCGCTGGCCGAGCGCGTTTATGAATCCCTCGAACTCGATGTAAACGTCCTTGAGCGCGGTGTCGCTGATGAGCCTGAACTTCACATCGCGCTCCTCGTCGGAGGCGAGCGTCTCTATGGAGGTGCGCGCCGCGTATCCGGGCGACGTCGCGGTAACCTCGATGGGCCTGCGCGCCTTGACGGTCAGCGTGCACGTCCCGCCCGCTGCGCTGGAACAGGACGAAACCGTCTCGTTGTTGTAAACCGCCCTGAACGAGGCGGCTATTGACTGGTTGCTGACGATGTCCGCCGCGGACGCGATTATCGTTGCCTCGTTGAGCGGGAGCGCGACTGAAACCTTCTCAAGCGCGCCCGAGAGCGTTGCGGCCGCGGTTCCGCTCCTGCTTCCCTTGGCTGCGCGCACGGAAACAACCAGCCCGCGCTGGAGCATCGGGAACAGCGCCTTGCCTTCGGTGCTGGTCGTCTGCGTTTCCGCGAGAAGCTTGCCGTCGTTCGTGTAAACCGCAACAGCCGCTTCGCTTATTGCGGATTCATCGTCGCCGTCAAGGACCGAAACCTCCAGGTCGCTGCTGGTGTCGGGGGTCGCAAGCGTGAGCTGCACCGAAACCGACTCGCCCGCGAGGAACGGCACGGAGAATCCCGTGAAATAGCCGCCCTTCGCCGCGCGCGCGTAGTACGAGCCCGAAGCGAGTTCGAGCGAAACGCTTCCCGAGGAATCCGTCTGGCCGCTTGTCAGGGCGGAGCTTCCGCCGGGAACGAATATCTGCACCGTCGCCCCTCCGAGGGGCAGTCCGCTCGCCGCGTCCTTCACCGTAACCGCGGTTCCGCTTGACGCGCCCGCTCCTGCCTTGGTGAGGAACGCGGGCGGAAGCGTGTTGCTTCCAGGCGCCAAAACAAGGGGGTTCGACGAGCCGTCGTACGGCACGTAGCCGTCCGCCTCTATGTTAACGTAAACGTTCGTGTCCGCCTCAAGCGCTTCGGCAACTCCGGTGCCGCCGGTAATCGTGATTGTCGCGAGCTCGACGCCTAGGTCGGCGTCGTAAACCGTAGCGGTGCCGCTTATCAGGACGTTGCTGTCCTTCGCGTCGCGCGCGAGCACTACGAGCTTCGCGTCAAGCGTATCTGGCGACGGCGGCAGGTCCCAGCAGGTGCCGTCCGCTTCGCAGCCCGACGGTTCGGGCGTCGGTTCTGGCGCCGCCCCGCACTCCTCGGACGTGCACATCATGGTTACCGTGAGGGAATTGCTGTCCGCCACGCGCAGCCGCTTCTCGACGTTTTCGTACCCGTCCTTCGTGATTTTAACCGTGAGCGTCTTGTCCGGCGCCAAGCCCGCGAACTCCGCGTAACCGTCCGCGCCCGTGACGTTGGTGGCGAGCAGCACGTCGTCCGCGTACACTTCGACCGTGGCGCCTTCGAGCGTCGCCTCGTTGCTCATGACCTTTATTCGGAAGTTCCCGGCGGGGGCCTGGGCGAACATCATCCAATAGGCGCCTCCGAATATCGCGAGCAGCAGGAGGACGAATATGGGGAACGAGGGTATGCCGCGGCTCTCTATCGGGGCGACGAAGAACCGCTCAAGCGGGATGTGCACCTTCGTCTCCATGAACTCCATGAAGGCGTAGTACCTGTCCTCGACGGACATGTAAAAATTCTTAAGAGATTCTCCCAAACTCATCTAATCGCCCCCGTTTGCACTATTATAAACGAGCAATCTCGTCTTATAAAAACATTCGTTTCGGTTTTTTTCCGATTGATTTATTAATCGGCGGGCAGTAACGCGCTCATGGATGAGGAAGGGTTCCGCTTTCTCGGGTTCGGAAAGACGGTATGGCTCGCGTTCGCGCTCGGCATAATACTCGGGCTGCTCGTCGCGCCGGCCGTTTCGCCGCTCTTTTCGGGAAAGAAGCAGGCTGGCGACGTCGTGCAGAAGATAACCTACATGACATCGGGGGCGTCGGAGTCCGAACTCACGCTTTCCGTGACGCTTGAGAACGTGCGCGACGCGAAGATGCGCTTCCGGCTCGTCATAACCGCGCCCTCGTCGCTCGTGAAAATAGACCCGACGAACGTCACGACGGACCTGATGGCCCCCAGCGAGACGCGCGAATACTACTTCACCATCTCGGCGCCGCGCGCGACTTCCGGGGACTACAAGCTCATAATCAACGCGCTTTCCGTCGAGGGCGGCGTGGAGCAGCCCGCACAGACGGAAGAGGCGTGGTTCAGGAAGGAGGGCGTCAACCTCAAGTGGCCTTCCGATTCCTCGGAGCAGCCGCAGTAGGCTTTTTCCTGCGCGAAACTACGAAATAATAATACGCCGCGCCAAGCAGGGTTTCGAGCGCCAGTATTACGAGAAGGGGCTGCGTCCAGTCCGTTGCCGGCTGCTTCGGGACGCTCCGCGTCGTCGGGCTCTTGAAGTCCGCGGCGGCCACCTGCTTCCTGATTATGTACGTCACGGTGACGCTCCTGCCTGCGCCGAGCGTGCCTACGTCCCAGACGAGCGTCCCCTCCCCGGTCGAAGAGGGCGGCGTGTCCGTGAACTGCACGTCGGCGAGCGTCACGTTCGCGGGCAGCGTCTCCTCTACCTGCATGTCCTTCATCGGTTCCTTGCCCTTGTTGAACAGCGTGATGCGCACGAGCGTCCAGCGCGAGCCGTCGGGGTTCTCGTAAACGAGAATCTCGCGCAGCGTCTGGAGCAGCTGTTGCGCGCTCTCGTCGCAGAGCAGCACGTTCTCCTCCTCGGGCTCGGGCGTCGGAAGCGGCGTTGCCGTCGGAGTCGCGCTCGCAGTAGGCGACGGCGTCGGGCTCGCCGCGGCTCCGGGAACGGGCGTCTTCGGCTGCTCCTTCGGCGGCGCCGGCGTGGGCTCAACCCATCCGCCGCCCCCGCCGCCTGCGCATCCTATTATGGCGCTCAGCGACGACTTGTACGCCGGCGACACGTATGCGCCGTACGTTGCGCAGTCCTGCTTTATGACGCGCAGCGTCTGCGGGTTGTATTCCGTCACGGAGTTCGTCTTCCTTTCATAAAGTATGAACGGCATAACCGCGCCGTCGTTCGTCGTCAGGTTGGCTAGGTTCGAGGAATAGTTGTAGATGTCGAATATTCCTCCTGAGAAAAGCGCGTTCGTCACGTTCACAGTTGCGCCGGTCGAGGGCGAAAGCCCGTCGAACGTTTTCTCCGTCACCGTCAGCGTCATCGTCCACGCCCTCAGCGTCTTCCCTACGTCGTTCGCGGCGACGAGCGAGTCGTTTATGGAGACGTTCGAGTCCACGTAAACCGCGCCGTACCCGCGGTTGCCCGCGAGCGTGTTGTTGTCGTACGCCGTCGCGGTATCGTCGTAGAGCAGCAAGCCGTCGCCGTTGTTTGACGCGTTGTTCGCGTCGAAATAAGCCGTCGAGTTGGAGACGTTGAACCCCGCATAGGTGTTGTTGACCGCGGTGTTCTGTAGGTACGCGGTGTTCGTTTCCGCATCCGAGCGGAACCCGTTCATGCCGTTGAACGACGCGTTGTTGTACGACACGTTCGCGCTTGATGGGGAGCTTCCCGTGGAGCGGTAGCCGTCGTAGCCGTTGTACGAGACGTTGTTGTTGGAGAAGTTCCAGTTCGCGGAGCCGCTGGCGTAGAAGCCGTAGCGCGTGTTGTTCGTCGCGTTGTTTAGCAGGGCGGTGAAGTTCTCGGAATCCGTTATGCCGATTCCGTCCTGCGTGTTGCCGCTCGCTATATTGCCGCGCAGGTCCGCGCCCGTCGACGCGACCGCGATGCGCATGCCCGCGGAATCCGCGTCGGTGCCGTTGTTGTACGACGCGTTGTTTCCGAGGAGCGTCGCGTGCGGCGACGCGCGGAGGTAGATCCCCTGCCTCGAGTTGTACGACGCGTTGTTGTAGGAGACGTTCGCGGTCCCGGAACCAGTGGAAAAAAGCCCGAGTGCGTTGCGCGGGAGGTTGTTGTATGCGAGCGTCGCGTTGTCCGAGGACGTGACGTAAATGCCCGCATAGGACGCGCCGCTGTCGTACTGCGCGTAATTGTAGGACGCGTTGAGGAAGCCGCTTGAGGCGGCATAGATGCCGTTGTTCGAGTTGTTGGACGCGGTGCACAGCGAAACGTTCGCGTAGGAGACGTTGCTGATGCGTATCCCGTCCTTGGAATTTCCGAAGGCGGTGCCGTTCGTCAGTGTTGAATTCGCGCTGTCCTGCAGCATTATTCCGAAAACCGCGTAGGAGCAGTTGACGAGCGAGACGTTTGAAAAAGCGGAGCCCGCGACGAGCAGGCCGTAGTACGCGCCCGTCGCGTTGCTTCCGTAAACGGTCGCGTTCGGCGAGTTCAGGACGTACATGCCGTACTCGCTCCCGCCGACCGTGCCCGCGAACATCGACACGCTGTTGCCTATCAGCGTCGCGTTCGTCGAGGCGTTGACGCCGATGCCGAGCGAGTAGAAGCGGGTTATCGTGCCGCCCAGAAAAGCCGCGCTGCCGCTGGATTCGATGTATGCGGCGCGGTCGTCGTACGACGCGTTGTTGCCGGTCGCGCTGAAGTTGTCGCACCCGTAGGCGTAGAGCCCGTAGCGCGTCAGCGTGCCGCCGCTCGTGTGGTTGTTTATCGTGTTGTAGGACGCGTTGCCGAAAAGAACTGACGTGAAATTGATTCCGTCGTCCCCGCCGTTAGACACGAAATTATAGAGCGCCCTGGAGTAGTTCGAGCCGTACAGCGTCATCCCCTCTCCAACGTTGCCCAGCACCGTGTTGTTGAGCGCGAGCGTGTTGTTCGAGCCGCTTGACACGAAGGCGCCCCTGCCCGAATTGTAGGACGCGTTGTTGTAGGAGCAGTTCGTGTCGTTGGCGGCGTTCAGCGCGATTCCGTCGTCCGTGTTGTACGTTGCGTTGTTTCCGAATATCGTCCCGTTCGCCGACGTGCGCAGCGTTATGCCTGCCCGCGTGTTGCCCAGGGCGATGTTCGCGTATACGAGGCTGTTTCCGATGTCGCTGAGCCTGATGCCGTCGAGCGCGTTGTAGGACAGGTTGTTGCCGACAAGCGTGTTGCCGAACGAGGAGTTGAACACGTAAAGCCCGTAGTTCTTGCCGCTGACGTTGTTCCAGCCGGCGAAGGAGGCGTTCGCCTCGTTTATCACTATGCCGTCCGCGCCGGAGCTGCCGCTTACGGTGTTGTAGGAGACGTTCGTGTTGTTGGCGCCTACGACGTAAACGCCGCCGTATCCGTAGCGGATCTTGTTGCCCGTCACGTTTGCCCACGTCGCGTTTATCCACAAGCCCGCCTCCTGGAACGGGTACGCCGCGTAGTAGCCGACGCCGCTGAACTCGCTGTTCCGTATCGTGACGTTGGAACCCGCGTCCGCAAGGAAGACGATGCGGCTGCTGCTGTTAGAGACGTTCGTCTCGTCGTTCGCGGTTGCGGGATTGGAATCCGCGTCCGTTATGAGCAGGTTCCCGCCGCTCTTCACCTCGAACCGCGACGCGGGCGGCGTGCCCGCGGTGGTCCGCGCAAAAACGAGCGTGACGTTCTGCAGCGTGAGGTTCGCGTTCGCAGGAATCGTGAGGTTGCCGTCCGTCAGGGTGATGCTCTGGTTCAGGCATTCGGTCGTCTGCGTGTGCGACACGTCCCAGTCGCCTGACGCGGGATGGTTGCAGTAGCGCAGTATTACCGTTGCCGTCTTCATGTCGGAGTCCACGCTCATGTGCACGCCGTCGTAGTCGTAGCCCGTATTGGAGGCGTTGAAATAATGCGGCGTGTAGTTCCTTGTGCTGGACGCGGTGTCGTTTCCCGCAAACAGCGCCTCGGTGATGTTCACCGGCGTTATCCATCCGCTCGAGTTCGTCGTAGTCGAGTGTGATACCGCGCCGAATGCGTCCGTCACCGTGACTGCAGCGCCGTTCAGCCCAGTTCCGCTCGAGAGCGTCACATTCACGTTCGTATACCACGAAACCGAGAGGTTGCTCGAGCACGTGTCGCCCGGACCAACACACGCACCCCATCCCACGCTGCTCTTGTTGAAAGTGACGTTCTGGAACGCCGTGCTCGTGAGGTAGCCCTGCGAGTAGAAGTCGTAGTATGACGCGCTATAAGCGCCGAAGAGCGTGAGCCCCGTGAACGTGTTGTTCCACGAGCCGTCGGAGGCGAAAACCGCCTTCTGCGTGTTGGAGCGCGCGTCCGTCGCGCTTATCACCGAGTGGTTCGTGTTGTTGAGCACTATCCCGTTTTTGCCGTTGTAGCTGGCGTTGTTTGCCGCAAGCGTGTTGTTCCAGCCGGATAAGATGGAGATTCCCGTCAATGTGTTGCCGGTCGCGAGGTTTCCCAGAAGGAGGTTGTCCGCCTCGCTTCTGTTCAGAAACGCGCCAATCTGCGAATTGTAGGACATGTTGTTGTACGAAACGTTGTTGCCGTTGGCGCCGTTGTAGAGGTGGATGCCGTAGTAGTTGCTCCACGCGATGTTGCCGAAAACCGTGTTGTTCGTAGACGCGCCAGAAAGCATTATGCCCGCGTAGCCAGTCTGTGAATTGCCCGTCGCGTTGTTGGACGTGACGTTGTTCGACGCGGATTCCAAGAGGTAAATCCCGTTCCCGCTGTTGCCGAGGACCGTGTTTCCCTGCACGTTCGCGTAGCCGTCGCTCTCGTTCACGTGTATCCCGTGCTCCGTGTTGTACGACGCGTTGTTGTAGGAGACGTTCGTCGGCGCAGTTGCCAACAGCACCCCGCCCCAGTTCAGCGCTTCGAGCGTAATGCCGTTCTTCGAGTTGCCCGTGAGGTTGTTGTACGCGACGAGGTTGCCGCTCACGGGATTGCCCGTCACGTACGCGCCGTACGCCGCGTATGAGATGTTGTTGTTCGTGATGTTGCTGTCCGAGATGCTGCGGAAGTACGCGCCGTACGTCGTGCCGCGCAGGCTGTTGAACGACGCGCCGACATTCGTAGTGTTCTCCACATAGAGCGCGGTCACCGACACCGACGAAACGTTCGTGAGCGTGACGTTGGAATAGTTCGCGTAGGCGAGGTAGAGCCCGTATTGGGACTGCGTTATCGTGGAGTTCGTCACGTTCGCCCACTGCGATTCTATGACGAGCCCGTTCGTTGTGTAGTCCGCGCTGGAGTATCCGACGCCGCTCACGTGGCTGTTCCTCATCGTGAAAACGCCGCGGCTCACGTAGAATTTCAGGTGGACCGTGAAATCGCCTATTGTGATGTTGCTCGCGTCGTTAGTCGTCTCCGCCTTGCCGTCTATATCCCTCAATGTGAGATAGTTGTTCGTGGCGACGCTTATTGCGCGCGAGCTGTTCGGATCTCCCGGCGCGGCGGTGAAGTTCAGCGTCGTATTTATCAGACTAAGCGCGTAGTCGCCCACCGCTCCAGTGTATGTGAGGTTTCCCGCGACGTTAATCGTCTGGTTCGTGCACGTCGTGTTCTCGGAAATCGTCCAGCCGTCGCTTCCCGAATAGCCGCACTTCGTGTAGCGGAAATCTACGTAGGATTCGCCGTAGCTCGCCGTTGAGGAGTTGTCGAACGTGAGATTATATGAAGAGGCGCCATTGTTCCACGTGACGTCAATCATGACATCCATGCGGATGGTGTCGAACTGGCTAATCGACGCGTTTCCAGGCGCGGAGTTCGACGTGTTGAACTGGATCGCCGTCGCGTTAACCGTGCCCTGCATGTCGGCGTGCGTGTCCCACGATTTTATGTCAACGCCGTCCTTGCTCACCACCGTGAAATTAACCCATACGTAACTGGCGGACTGCTTTGGGTAACTGGTTTGGTTCACGTAAAGCCTCGCCATAAAGGAAGTTACGTTTATCGGGTAGGGGAACGCGGGATAGAAATAGAACGTGGCGAGCGTGTAGTTGCTGTTAATTGCCGGTATTGCCAGTATCGCCGTCTGCGTCGCGTTGTTCACGAGCGTCGTTATCGAGACGTTGTCAGTGCTCACGCCAGTGCAGGGCGTCAGCATCGCTGTCTGGTGGTCTAGGTAGTAGTTGGCACGGTATGCGGCAGCCGCCTGCGCAATAAACAATACACTAAGCAATAGGGCGGCTACTCGCCCGAACTTCCCCATACGAAAAGAGGAATGCGGTGTGCTTAAAAACCGTTACGAGGCGGCTGCGGGCGCGCCCGTGCTTTCAATCAGGGCGCCGATTGCCAAAAAGACGACCGCCCACGCGAACAATTTGAGCGTGTCGTAGAGGATTTGCCCGAACTCGGGCTTCCCGTACGCCTTGCGTATGACCGCCTGGCTGATTATCCCGCCCGCGAGCGCGGCGGTGGAGTAAGCCAGCAGTTCGAAAAGCCCGTGCGGCAGTATCCCGAGCACGCCCATCCCCACGTTCGTTATCGCCGCGTCGGCGGTGTGCAGCAGCTCCGACTTCCCGAGCCCGCCAAGAAAAGCGCCGATGACCGACGCGTTCCACACCAGCACGAAAATCGCGCCGGCGCCGTAAAGCAGCGAGAACGCGACGATTATCACGCCCACCTGCAGGTTGTGCAGGAATATGGTTTCGAAAGCCATCTCGTTGATGTCGTTCTGCACCGCGAATCCCTGGAAGCTCGCGCGTATCGCCTTAAGCTCGTTCACCTGGGACGAGAATATCGTTTGCGTCTGTTCGGGCGAGAGCACCACATACCAGCACGTGAACGCGATGCACAAGCCGAGGAAGTACGACATCAGGACGACGAGCACGGAGAAGTGCCTCGCGAGCGTCCTGCTGCCGGCAAAACGCGCCCTCGCCTCGACGTTGCCCTCCTCGTATTCGAACAGCTTCAGAATCATGGGGATGGACGGAATCGCCACGAGCATTATCAGGAGAATCCCGTTCGCCTCGCTCGAAAGCAGCAGCGCGCCGGCGATGCCTATGGAAACGAAAACAGCGGCGAGCAGGGCGATTTTATAGGGGTGCCTGCACGCATCCGACGGTTCCACGATTGATTCGAGTACCAAGAACCCACCATTCCCTATTTTAAGAGCGCCGTCATATTAATACGTCTTATGATTTCCAAGAAAATTTGCGCCCGTTGCGGGAAGGCGGACGACGGTTCCTTTACAAGCGCCTTCTGCCCTCAGTGTGAGCCCGTGACGCACAAGCGGCTGCCCGAGGATGTCGTCAAATGCCCGAAGTGCGGCCGCTTCTTCGTGCGCGGCGTGTGGACGAAATGCGACGCGCTCGGCGCGCTGAACGGCATGTTCCAGCCGCGAGGCTACACCGTGAAAAACATCATCGTCATCAAGAGGACGAAGAAAACAATCCTTGAGGCGGAGCTGGAGCCCAAGCGTTTCGTCGGCGTCCTGCTGGAGCTGAAGCAGTGCCAGGAATGCTCCCTGCGCTCAGGCGGCTACCACGAGGCGGTCATACAGGTGCGCGGCGACGACAAGGAGCGCATCCGCCAGGCCGCGGAGCGCCTGATCCACAAAATCAGCGCGACTACGTTCATCGCGAAGGTGGAGGAAAAGAAGGAGGGAATCGACATCCAGGTGGGCCGCAAACGCGCGGCGCTCGAAGCAGTGGATTGGATGCACCTTCCTCGCACGCAGTCCAACAAGCTCATCGGCATGCACGAGGGAAAAAGGCTGATGCGAACGTCGATTTGCGTTCGCGTTTAACAGGATGGAGGCGATGTCTGTGTCGGAAGTTCCAGTTTCCGAAGCGTACAAGCTTTTTTATCCGCGCCAGAGCACGCTGGTGACGTCGTTCGACAGCCGCAAGGGGCGGCCGAACGTGCTGGTAGTTGATTGGGCGGCGCCTCTCTCGTTCGAACCCCAGCTCGTAGGCGTTTCGGTAGGAAAAACCCGCCATTCGCATTCGTGCATTTCGGATTGCAAGTGTTTTGTCGTCGCTTTTCCGACTCCCGAGATGGCGGACACCGTGCTTAAAATCGGCTCCACGTCTGGCAGGGACACGGACAAGTTCCGCGACTTCAGCATCACCGCGGTTGCGGGAAAGACCAAAGCGCCGCTGATAAGGGAATGCGCGGCGAACGTGGAATGCGAACTCGTCGCCTCCCACGAAGTCGGCGACCACACGCTTTTCGTGGGGAGGGTGATGGCCGCGTCCGCGAAAACGCAGGACAGGGCGCTCCTGAATGTCGGCGGCAGGAAGTTCAAAACGCTCTCTCTTAAGTAACATTATTTAAATGCGGACAGCCTCGGTATTTCATGGATTGGAGGGCTCCGCACGCGGCTTTCGTAATCTGCCTCCTTGCAGTCGAATTGCTCTCGCCTTATGCTTTCGCCGCCGAAGCGCCGCAGGCGCCCGCGACGGCGGAAACGCCGGCAACGACTGCCGCGACGCCGACCCCTGCGCCGACTGTTGCTCCGCCTTCCGGCACCGCATCCTGCGAGATTAATACCATAAGCGACGAGGATCGCGCGCGCTGGAGGGACGCGACGACGAACTTCGTCGCCGATGAAATCAACGATATGCCGCTTGACCAGGCGCTCGCCAACAAGAATCCCGGCACGTTCGGCAACCCGATGTACGCCCAGACCACGCAGGCGCAGGGCACCGCGGGCGAAACAATCCTCGTGACGAACCTCGCGATGCTGGTGGGCGAGCCCCCTGTTGACACCGTGAAGAACATCGGGCTCTCGTCGCAGCTCGTCGACGGCAAGGTGCCGCAGGACATGCGCATTCCAGTTGCGATGGCGAACGCCTACGCCGAGAAGAAGGGCAAGGGCACGGAATTCATGGAGGGCCTGAAGAAGTTCGGGCTGCTGCCCGCATCCGCCTCCGTGGCAGGGACGCCGACTCCCGAGCCGTACAGCGGCATGAAAATCCGCATTCCCGAAACAGGGCAGGAAATCGCCTTCTCGCAGATTGCGCAGCTCGGGAAGCTCAATCCCGAGTCGTGCATGCTCGACGAGCGCATACAGGGGCGCGTAACGTATCTCGCTCTTCTCGACCAGGATTTGACGTATGGGAGCGAACGCTCGAAAACCGCGCTGACCGGAACGTTCGAGAACGCCCCCACCGGCAGCAAATACATAGGCGACACCGGGAACAAGGACACGGCGCAGAACCAGCACTTCACCGCTTCGAGCGGGAACATCATGCTTTCCGTAGGCAAGGACGGCTCCAACATACTGATTCCGTCGTACTATGAGGACTGGCTTTCATTTGTCGCGTGGTGGAACACCGCGGACATGTGGAGCGCGGCGTCGCTCGGAATCCTGAGCACGCAACTGGCGCGCCGCAGCGGCAAGCTGATGGAATTGGACCGCAATAAAATAGGCGACGAGGTGACGAACGCGGGAATATGGCGCGCAAAGGGAGAGCTGGCCGCGTCGATGCCCGTCTCCCAGAAGGAACTCAACGACGTGCTGGGCAGCAACGCCCGCATGTCCGAGCTGGCGGTTTCGCTCGGGCTGAACCCCCAGGCAAACCCGCAGGCGATATCGCAGGTGCGCGGCTTGCTCGAATCCTTCTCGTCGAAGCTGGAGAATTACGACGCCATCGTCAAGGGGCTCGTGCCCGCGACGCAGGCGCAAAGGGACGCGGCTGCCGAGATTTACGCGCAGATGAAAACCGCGGCTGCGGACGGCGCCGCTTCGCGCGACCTTCTGGAAAGGGCGGGCGTGACCAATTTCGACGTCGTGCCCCCGGGGAAGGACATCGCGCTTCCGAAGCAGATAAACAACGAGTTCAAGTCCCAATCCGAACTCAACGCCATGTCGAGCGACCTCGACAAGGTGGACGTGAGGAACGACATAGAGGAACTTGAAATGAGGAAGAGCTATCAGGAGGACATAACGAACGCCGCACGCAACCGCGTGCGCGCCTCGCTCGCAATCGGGACGACGTGGCTAGGCCCGGCGCGCCTCGCCTTCTCCGTCAACTCGCGCATCCTGTTCCAGTTCAGCAACAGCGCGAAGGACCAGTACCTCACGCTCATCATAAACAAGGCGGACGTCGCGAACAAGTTCCGCCAGTCGACGAACGGCCTGAGCATCGGCATCGTGCTCGAGAAAGTGGGGCTGATAAGCGGCGCAACCACCCCGTCCAAGGCGTATTCCGCAGGCACGGAGTTCATACTCAACAAGCCGACGAACGCGGGCGGGGACGTCAAGAATTCGTTCACGTCGCTTTCAACCAACGGCGAGCAGTGGACTGTCGACACGCGCTGGGCGGGAACCTCGATTGCCACTAATTTCGAGGATTTGCGCGGATTCGGGGAAAAGGACGAGTACACGAGCATGCCGATGATGACGAGCAACATCCAGGGGCAGCCCGTGATAAACCGCAAGGACGAGGCGAAGACGTACGCCTACATCACGTCGTTCGCGCTGCCGTTCATAATGTTCACGGGAATATCCAAGGACTTCGGGACCCTGTTCGCCATTCCCTTCACGCTCACCAGCCTCGAATACGTAATGACGATAAATCCGAACGAGTTCCAGAAAGACGCCTGCGACCCGGGCAAGCTTGCGGAATTCAAGACGCTTTATGCCGGCGCAACCAGCGTCGGATGGCTCACGTCCTATCTTCCCGCTACGCGGCTTCTGACGACTTACGGGAAAGTCAACAGCGCCTTCCTGAAGAGCCTGGCAGGCACTCCGAGCAATCCCGGCAAGCTCGGCTGGACGATGGTGCCGTCCCAGTGGATAATGATAGCCAACAGCATGAACATACCGTTCTACTTCCAGTGGATGTGGGGCGAGCAGGGGATGCGCTACGTCGCCTCGTGCAAGGATTCGCAGTACACGATCCTCGCGTTCCAGAAACTTTCGAAATACCAGAAAACCTCGGCGGGAAGTTCGCAGCTGCAGCCGCTCGCCGACGCGCTCAGCCAGCTTAAGCTCGGGGCTGCGGTTGAGGGCGCCTACGCGTCGAACGTAACTTACGATCTGCCGAAGATGACGGAGCTGCTCAACGTGAAGGCGCAGATGACCGGGCAGACGGGCACGATATTCCCCTCGGAGGTTTATTACGCGCACATCGAGAAGAGCGCATTCTCCGTGAAGGGCGGGCTCTTTGACATGCTCGACAAGAAGGGCTGCAAGTTCTCGGAGAACCTGCAGGGCAAGGACGGGACGTTCAATCTCGGCGCGGACGGCATAACGCTTTACAACAAGGACGGTTCAATCGCGCTCGCGCTGCGCGACGAGTGGTGGAAGCTGCGCTCGCTCGCTCGCATGCGTGCTCAGGACGACGCGCGCACCATAGTGCCGAACAAGATAATCTCGACGTCGCTCGCGGGGTGCGGCGAAGCGGAATTCCTTTCCGTGAACGCGTACGGCGAGCCGTCGCTTACCGGCACGTGCAGCGCCGCCGAATGCCTGCGCAGTTCCATTGCGGAAGTCACGGGGCGCACCGTTGAAACCGATTTGACGCCGTTCATCGGCAGCATCTATTACGTCGACACGGACCAGGGCACCGCAACGGTGAGCGGAAACCAGATACGCTTCACGCAAACCGCGCCGAAGAGCAGTGAGCGCCTTCCAGGCCAGGAGGTCACCGCGCCCACGGTTGACGAAATGGCGACGCTGCACTCCTCCGAACTCGTCGCGGCGAAGCTCTCCGTGCTCGGCAACGGCAAGGTGCGCGTCTCCGGCGCGTCGGGTTCCGAGGACGTCGGGACGCTCGTGACGGTGTTCGGTTCGCGCGGTAAAATCGAGCACAAGGGCGGGCAGATTCTCGTATTCATTTACGTCCTAGCCGACTTGCCCGCAAGCAACCTGAAGTCGGTTTCCGCCCGCGCAAACGCGGACGGCACAATAAAGATGGACGCGCAGGCGAAGGCAGGCGCGGAGAAAAGCGGGGAGCAGCTAAAGGCGGGCCTGGACAAGATTCAGGGCGACGAGGGAATGACCGTTTTCGAAACCGCCGATAAAATCTACCGCATCACTCCCGACGGAAAACTGCAGGTAATCGACAAGAAGACCGGCGCGGTGACCGAATACAACACAACTGGCAAACCGTACAACGACGCCAACGGCAACATAGTCGTCCCGACGGACAAGGGCGATTTCCGCTTCAACATCGGCTTGGACAAGGGGCAGCCGACGCTCGGCGTCACGGGCCCCGACGGATTGAAGGAGCTGGCGGCGCTGCTCGCTGCCAAGGGCGAGCAGGGAATACTCACGTTCAACCCCTCGACAGGCGCGATAAATGTCTACAACGGACAGGACATCCCGATGAACTCCGAGTTCTCCTCCAAGGGAATCGGGTTCTCGGCAGACGCGAACGGGAACACGCGCGGCGTGCCCATTGACAACCCGTTCAGCGTGAGCGGCGGCGGGAACACAGCGGTTGGTTCAGGCCTGAACCTTCCGTCGTGGCCCGAGGAACTTCCGTTGGCGGCGCTGATGCTCATGGTGATACTCGGAGGCGTGCTCGCAGTGAGGCTGCGCTTCGGCGACGGCGAGGACGACGAGGGATGGAGCGAGGACGACGACGGTTTCGTCGACGGCGACGAAGCCGTTGACAAGGACTTGACGTAAATGCACGGCAGGTTTGCTATTACGTTCACAGCGTTCTCCCTGTTCGCGCTCGGCGTAGCCGACGCGTTCATCGGCTTCTCCGGCAACAGGAAATTCTTCTCCTCCCTGATCGCGCTCGTTCTCGTGTTCATCGCCTTCTTCACGTTCTATTTCCTGCCTCCGAAGGAGATTTTCTCGGAGCGCGCGAGGAAACTCGTCAGCCTCGGGCTCCTGATTTATTTCGCGGGCAAGGCGATTGAGGGGTACTTTGCGTTCGTGGGCAATCCCCTGCCGTGCCCGAGTTTCGCGGATGCCTTCTGGATAATCGCAGTCTTCCCCATCGCATACGGCATAGTGCGGCTCGGTTCCGTATTCAGTGTGGAGCTCACCGCCGCTAGGAAGGCGGTGATTGCGCTGGTGTCCGCGGCGTTCCTCCTGCTTCTCGTCTTAATCGCGTTCGTTCCCATTGCGTCGTCGAGTGCGGAGCTCGCGGAAAAAGCCGTGCTTATCCTGGCCGTGCTCTTCGACTGGTTCCTGTTCACCGCTTCCGCGTACTTGCTTGCGATGCTCTGGCGCTGGCACAGGCTCGCGGAACCCATCGTGCTGCTGACCGCGGGCTTGGCGGCGCTTGCCATGTACGACGCGATTTTTGGCAGGTTGGCGGTTGATTCCGAACCGCCCCCCGCCACCCCCTGGCTTTACGTGCTCTGCGTTTTTGGCACGTTCCTGTTCGCGATGGCGGCGGTACGGCACAAGCAGGTTACGGAAGAGATGGCGCGGGACGTCGCAAGCTAGGCTGAAGAAAGAAAGCGATGGCTCCGCCAAAGAAAACGTTTAGCCGCGGGGTGGGGAATCAGGAGGAACGTGAAACTGAAGGGGAGGCGCGCGCTTGAATGACGCATTCCGCGGAATGCGTCCAGCAAAGCCTTCCCTGCGGTTCCGAAAAAAATAAGTAGCCGGGCCCGCGAGATTCTTTCAATCGGGAACGTTGGTGGGGATTATCCTCATGAAAGACAATATGTCGAGCCCGGCTGGCTTTCTTTTGGTGGGTTGAACCGGCGTCCTGCGACGCCAAAGCCAATATGATTTTTCGCCGAGAAGAACACCTTCTTCCCGACCTGCTTCTTGCTCAGCATGCCCGTCCTGAACAGCCCGTTGAGCCTCGCAGACGCGGCATTCTTTCCCTTGTAGTTGAATTTTTTCTGCACATCCTCGGCGCAGACGACGCCCTTCTTCTTGACGAAGTCGTAGATGTCGCCGTCCACCTCGGGAATCGGGAATTCGTCGGGGGTCTTGCGCGTTTCGAGCGCGGCGATGCGCGCGTCCATTCTTTCGAGTTTCGCGTTGATTTCCTTGAGTATGAGATTAGTAGCCGTCCGCTCCTCGGACACGGCGTTCAGTAGCGCGCCTATGACAACGGGGTCGCGGAACTGCTCCTGCATCTTACGGAAGTCAGCCGCAACGTTTTTGAATTCATTTGACGTGTTATCCGTCACGATCCCACCCTGAACGTATCATGATATCATCATGACGCTTTAAAAAGGTATTTATTTAGCGGAAGTGAGGAGTAGCGTATGATTACCTACGACGATTTCATGAAGGTCGAGTTGCGCGTCGCGACGATTCTCAGCGCCGAAAGGGTCGAAGACGCGTCGAAGCTCCTGAAGCTCCGCATCAAGATGGGCGAGGAAGAGAGGACGCTTGCGGCGGGAATCGCGCAACAGTACGCGCCCGAGGAACTCGTCGGCAGGCAGCTAATCGTAGTCGCCAACCTAGAGCCCAAGAAGCTTCGCGGCATCGAATCGCAGGGAATGCTGCTGGCGGCGTGCACGGACGACGAGTCGCAGATTGTTTTCGTCACGCCTGAGAAGCAGATTCCCGACGGCTCAAGGGTGCGCTAGAACCCCCGCAAACGCCGGTTGCGCGTCCATTCCACGGCTGCGCAGTTCGCGCGCGAACGCCTCGTCGAAGCCGTGCGTCGTGTAAACCTTCTTCGCATTAGTCTGCTCCGCGAATTCCACAAGATGCGGGAAATCGCAGTGGTCGCTCAGGCAGAAGACCCTGTCCGCGTCCATCGGACGCCTTCCGGCCCAGCCAGTTGCGAGCCCGACGTGCACCATTTTTCCGTA
>JAZDNL010000016.1:0-2941 GCA_043799765.1 Microcaldota archaeon
GAGTTGGCGAAGAAGCACGACATGCTCGTTGTTTCCGACGAGATATACGACGACTTCGTTTTCGAGGGAAATCACACGAGCATACTTTCGCGCGAGGGCATGATGGAGCGCACGGTCCTGATACACGGCGCGTCCAAGACGTGGGCGATGACGGGCTGGCGCCTTGGATGGGCGGTTATGCCGAAGCATCTTGCTCCGACAGTTGGAAAAATGATAGGCAACATCGCGTCCTGCACCGCCGAATTCACGCAGTACGCGGGCATCGAGGCGGTCCGCGGCCCTCAGGAAGAAGTCGCGAAGATGAAGGCGGAATACAAGGCGCGCCGCGACTACGCCGTAAAGGCGTTCAAGGACATGGGATGCTACTGCTCGCTGCCCGGCGGCTCGTTCTACGCGTACCCGAACATACGCAAAATCATGGACAGCCGCGGCTTTAAAAGCGAACTCGACCTGTGCAACGCGCTCCTGCAGGAAAAAGGCGTCGTCTGCCTTCCCGGACCCGCTTTCGGGCCTTCTGGAAAAGACCACATACGCCTCAGTCTCGTAAGCTCCATGGACGATTTGAAAGAGGGAATGAAGCGCATAAAGGAATTCGCGGGATTCTAACGGGGGAGGGTCAGGAGGACCGTGAAACTGGGGAGGGGGCGAAGCCCTCTCCGCGGTTCCGAAGGAGTTTGCTGGATTCTAGACGCGAACGTTTATAATCCGCGGAAGCGTTGTTAAAAGCTACTCGGTGGGTTTGGCTTGTTCATCGGCAACGACGCGCTGGAGATATTCATCCTAGCCTTCGTCATGTCCATCATCTCGAACTACCTTTCGAACAGGTTCGGCGGGCAGAAGCGGCTCAAGGAAATCCAGGCGGAGGTGAACGCCTGGCAGAAGGAGCTGAAGGAGGCGAACGACAAGAAGGACGAGGCGAAAACCAAGAAGCTGATGGAGCGCGAGGACGAGATGATGAAGAAGATACAGGAGATGGCGTTCCTCCCGTTCCGCACGATGATAGTCGTGCTGCCCGTTTTCCTGTTCGCGCTTTACGTGGTGATTCCCGCGTGGTACCCGAAGTTCATATGGACGAACATGCCGTTCTCCGTGCCATCGTCCATCGCGTTCTGGGAGCCGTGGAAGAACTACCTCGGAGGCAGGGGAATGCTGATATACTCCGCGCTAGTCAGCGGGCTTCTCATACAGGCGCTCGCGCCCCGCGTAGAGGGATGGATTAAAAAGGCGCGTGGGCAATAATAGAGAGGGTTGATGCACGAATGGTTGCACCGAAACAGCGAAAAATAAAGAAGAGGATGCGGAAGAGCCCCGGCGGACGCACGACGTTCAAGCCGAAGGAGGAGAAGCCCGCGAAGCGGCTTTGCGCCCTGTGCGGAAGCGGGCTCCACGGCATGTCCCCGAAGGCTTCGAAGAAGACGCAGAAGCGGCCCGAGCGCGTTTTCGGAGGCGTCGTATGCCCGCAGTGCGTCATGATTCTGATGAAGGAGCGCACCCGCATGCAGTCGGGATTTCTCAAGGAAGAGGACGTGCCGCTCACGCACCTTTACTACATAAAGGCGCTGGAGAGGAAATGATGCGAGTCGCCGTCTCCGGATTTACCGGATGCGGAGCCACGACGGTAACGAAGCTCGTCGCAAGGCGCCTCAAGCTGAAGCGCATCAACTACACGTTCCACGACCTCGCCCGCGAACGCAAGATACCGTTCGCGAAACTGCAGTTCGACAAAATCGAGCGCGAATTCCCGAAATGGGATTTGTTGCTCGACGGGAAACAAGTAGCGCGCGTCGCCAAGACGCCGCGCTGCATCGTGGGCTCGCGGCTCGCCGTCTGGCTGGACGGCGCGGTTTCGAAGAAGCTGAAGAAGCGCATCAGGATAGGCGCGAAATTCTGGCTCGAGGTCCCGTTGCGCGTCCGCGCGAAGCGCGTGGCGAGGCGCGAGAAGAAGCCGTCCGCGCAGGCATTGAGGGAAACGCGATTGCGCGACAAAAACAATGCCGCGCGGTACAAGAGGCTTTACGGGATTGACGTGCGAAAGAGGCCGAAGGGAACGATTGTTATTGACGCGGAGCGGCTGGACGCGAAGGGCGCCGCTGACGCGATTGTGAGCGAAATAAAATGCCGACACCGCAACTGAACGAACTCGTCATCGCGACCGTCAAGCGGATTTTCCCGTACGGCGCGGTTATTTCGCTCGACGAGTATCCGACGGCGGACGCGTTCATTCACATCTCCGAAGTATCCAGCGGATGGTGCCGCAACGTAAGCGAGCACCTGAAGATGGGGCAGAAGGTCGTCGCGAAGATAATCCGCCTCGAGCCGGAGAAGAACCAGATTGACGCGAGCATAAAGCGCGTCAGCGAGGGCGAGAGGAAGAAGAAGCTCCAGGACTTCAAGGCCGCGAAGCGCGGCATAAAGCTTTTCGAGCGCGCCGCGCTGAAGGCGGGAAAAACCGTTGCGCAGGCGAAGGACGTCGAGGCGGCGCTTGCTTCCGAATTCGGGACGCTTTACGAGGCGTTCGAGGCGATCGCCGCCGGCGCCTCCTTCGAGAAGCACGGCAAGCAGTGGGCTTCGGCGCTCGAAGAGGTTGCGAAGCAGGAGATAAAGCCCAAGAAGGTCGAGGTGCGAGCGACTCTCACGCTGCAGTCCTACGCTCCCGACGGAATCGGCGAAGTCAAGAAAATACTCGGCGACATAGCCAAGGCGGGCGTGGCGGTGCACTACGTCGGCGCGCCGAATTATTACCTCACGGTTACCGCGGGCGACTACAAGACCGCGGAGAAGGCGCTCGACGCGGTTGAGGCGAAGGTCTCGGCCGTGAAGAACGTCGAATACTCGATGGAAAGGGCTAAGAAATGAGCGCTAAGATGCGGCGCTGCCCGAAATGCGAGAAGTACACGATGAAGGAAAAATGCTCATGCGGTGGCGAAACGGAAAGCTGCCA
>JAZDNL010000042.1:0-4213 GCA_043799765.1 Microcaldota archaeon
TGCGGACATGGAGTTCAAGCTCGCGTAGGCAACGTTTTTTATTCGGCGCCCTTCCTTCCAATAGTTATGCGCTTCGAACTGCCCGCCGAATCGAAATGGCTCGTCGGCATCGCGGCGGCAGTGCTCATTGTCGCCCTGATATTCTTCGCGGCGCAGCCGGCGCCGAAGGAAACGGTCAAGAAGGCGCCGGTGCGGCTGTACAACGGCGACTTCGTGCTGCAAGTCGTCGATTCGGCCAACGGGACGCCGGTGTCGGGCGCGGATATTTCCTATTCGGTGGGCACGCGCAGCGGGAAGCTGCGCACCGACGCCAACGGAAGCGCGAAATTCGAAATCCGCGAGGCGCTGCCCGTGAGCCTGCGCGTTTCCAAGAAGGGGTTCATGCCCTCGGTGCTAACCATCCTGGCCACCAAGGGCGGCGCGGTCGTGAAGCTGGACTCCGAGAAGCAGCCCGAAACGAACGCGACGCAGCTGTCGTTCGCTTCGAAGGGTTACGCGACGATAAAGGTGACGGACGAGGACGGAAAACTGGTCGAGCCCGGAGTCGCGCGGCTGTACGACCACGCGACGTCCGCACTGCTCGGCGAAGCGGACCTGTCGTTCGGGAACGCGGTGATAGGCGGGGCGGAAATCGGCAGCCTGGCCTACGTTTCAGTTGAAGCCGAGGGATACGCTTCCTATGACGGCTATGCGGACGCGGAGGAGATTTCCGAAAAGTTCACCGAGTTCGACATAGTCCTGCAGAAGGAGGGCGGCAGTTCGGCGGATACTTCCATAAGCGCGGTCGGAGCGTCGGGCGAGCGGGTTTTCGCGGCGATTCGGGTCGTTTCCGAGGGAGGCGGAACCGTTGCCGAGGAGGACACGACCGGGACGCTGGATGTGGTGCTCGACAAGGGCGCGGCGTATTACGCGGTTGCTTCCGCCGAGGGATACGCGGAGACGCAGAGCAACAGCTTCGCCGCAGGCGACAACGTCACGATTACGATGCAGACGGAAGGCGCGTCGCACCAGCTGGACGTGAACGTGTGGGACGAGGACGGCAATCCGATAAGCGGCGCGTCCGTCGGCATCTTCTCAGGCGGCGGAAAACAGGCGGTCGAACCGCAGGCAACCGACGCCTACGGCGCGGCGTCGTTCTTCCTCGCAAGCGGCGATTACGAGGCGCGCGCGTCGGCGGGGGGGAAGAACGCGTCGGTGAAAATCACGCTCGCCCAGGACGATGCGATTGACGTCACGCTTGAAATAAACACGGGAATCATAACGGCGAGCGCGACGGACGCCTCCAGCGGCGCGGCGATTGCGGCGTCCTTCGAGGCGATGCAGGACGACGAGACGGTTTCCTCCTGCCCGACGACCACTGCGTGCGCGCTGAAGGTGAAAATCGGGAGTGGCGCGACCGTCATAGCTGGCGCCAAGGGCTACATAAGCGCGGAGCGCACGGCGCAGGCGGGCGATTCCATAGGCATCCCTCTTGCAAAGGAAGGAAGCGCGCTTGCGGTGTCAATCGCGGTTTACGGGAAGAACGGGAAGCAGACGAAGGCGCTCGAAGCCGGGAAGGAATACCGCGTCGTTCTTTCGCTGTCCGCGCTTTCGGGAAGCGATGAAGCCGGCGCCGCGCTGCGCGTGGGCACGCAGAAGACCGTGATGGAGGACTTCGCGGGAATCTCGAACTACCCGAGGGATGCGCAGAACGTTTCGCGTTCCACTTCGTATGCGCCCGACAGCACCGGCATTTGCACTGATTTGAAGCAGGAGTTCGTAGAGCCCGCGGACGGATTGCTGAAATGGGCGCAAGCGCAATACGGCAGCGGCGCTTCCAGGCAGTTGGAGTTCGCGGTCAAGGTGAAGCCCGAGGCGAAGCAGGGAAGCAAGCTCGTGCTCTATTATCGCGGGTTTTCAGTTCGTGGCGCTTCCTACCTCCGCTTCCCCTCGGACGCGCTCCTTGGCGCTGCGGCCGACGCGCCGAACAAGGCGGGATGCTACGCGGAGTGGACCAGCGCCTCATATGCCGTAACCGTGGCAGTTGCGTCGCCGTCTCCTTCGCCGTCGCCTTCGCCGAGAGCTTCCGTTGCTCCGCAGCAGGGCAACGCGACAATCTGGTTCGACGCCGCGTCGGGAACGATCAAAACCAACTTCGAATCAATCGAGCTCCGCGCAGACGCCGTCTACCCTGCCGACGCGATGCCGCTCGACATCGCGGATTCCGCGGACTGCACGCTCGTCTACTCTGTGAAGAGTTCCAAGGGCACGGATAAGTGCTATTCTTACGACAAGGCGAAGAAGGCTTTCATATTCAAGTCGCGCGACGGATATTCGCAGTGCCCGATACGCGTCGAGGGGGACTCGCTCGAAGGCGACACCAGCGCTTCCCTTGAAATGGGCGCGTCGTGCGGGGGCGCGAATGCGTCCGTGCCGATTCACCTGACCGCGGAAAGCGTGCAGTCGCTTTACACGGCGCCGCGCTCGCTTGACGAGGGCGACAATTCCGCGAAAATCGTTTACGTAATCAACGGCAAGCAGTTCGGCTCCCGTTCGCTCACGCCCGGCGTTTCGTTCAGCGGCGCGGGCGCGAAGGCGATCGCGTGGAGCGGGCCGGGCAACCTCGTATTGAAGGAAGGGGACTCGGTAATCGGCCAGTGGGCGTACGACCAGCAGGCGTCCTTCTTCCAGGGAGTCGGCAGCGTGGGCGGAGAGCGCGTTGAATCCTGCTCCGAATGGTTGTGCTGTGCGAACGCGTGGTGCTCCAAGGCGGCGTACGCCCAGGCGAACGACGCGTTCAAGAGCAAGGCGCAGGAAGTCGCCGATGAAACGGTTTTCAGGCGCGGGAACGGCGAGCCGCTCAGTACGCTTGGCGGTTCGTTCACGTTCGTCGGAGTTGCGCAGACAATCGAGCAGGCGGTTGCGGAGAACGAGACGCGGCCTGCCGAATGCCTGCCCCAGAATCCCGCTGTTTTCGAGATGAAGGCGGGCACCAAGGACGGGGAGGCGTGGGATTATTCGTCGAGCGTGATGAGCGTGGGCGTGAATCTTAAGAGCGCGGCGAACAAGCCGGAACTCTGCAACTTCCTGCACGCGGAGAACGGCACGGTGAAGCAGACGAAGAACGCGACGCTCGCTTCGATGCAGCAGGCGAAGAGCGTGACGCCGATTCCGATACCCAGCTTCTTCGTCGACTTCTCGGGCGTGAGGGGCTCGTGCGGCAAAACCGCAACCTGCGGGGGCAAGGGCACGCTGATAAGCCTTCCCGGAATCATCCCGTACCCGATGACTACCGAGGTAAGCTGCCAGCAGGTCGAGACGCGCAGCACCGCGGACGTTTCCGCGGCATGCACCGCCGCAACGCCGAATTCGATTCTGGTAACCCCGTCTTCCGCGACAGTTTCAACCGGACAGGAAAAAAGCTTCCAATATGCCTGCTGCGACAACCTCGGCAGGGCGGCGTCCTGCACCAAGGCGGTTTCTTGGAGCGTGTCGCCGAGCACCGCCAGCATAACCGGCGGGGCGTTCAAGGCGGCGTCCGGAGGCAGGTATACGATCACCGCTTCGTCCGAGGGTTTGGCGTCGAGAACCGCAAGCGTAACGGCTACCGCGGAAGCTTCACCGAAGACGTGCGCCGCCCGCTGCACGCCCAAGGAGGGCGACATCCAGATGATTCCGTTCAACAACCAGCTCTACATCTTCATACGCTTCGGCGCGAACGAGAACTGCGCGATGACGCTCCCGTCGTGGTACAGCGTTGCGATGAACACCGCCGAGGCGTGGCTGTTCATGAAATCGATGGCCGCGCCCGACGCGCAGGGTTCGGTCGGCGGCTCGCTCTATTCCGCGCAGTCGAGCCCGACGGGCTTCGCCCAGTCCTACGTGTCGTCCCTGGCGGTGTCGGCGGGGCAGGGCATGTTCAACGGCGTTTCATCGACGATTCCGTACAACTATCCCGGATACTCGTACATACCCGGATACAACGGCATGCCGTCCATGCAGGGATAGGCATGAAGGCAATCTGCTTTTCGGACATCCACGCGGAAGAGATAGCGATTGAGTGGGCGGACGCGATGATAAAGCGCGAGCGCCCCGATGTTGCGGTCATATGCGGCGACTTTACGACGCGCGGACCCGTTGGTTTCGCTGAGGACTTTCTTGACGCCGTCAGGATTCCGTGCGTCGCGGTTTTCGGCAACATGGATGACGCGCGCGTCGCGGAGTTGCTGGAAAA
>JAZDNL010000047.1:0-5141 GCA_043799765.1 Microcaldota archaeon
CCGACGAAGCCTTCGGGCAAAACGAATTGCACCCATTTCAGCAGCGAGGGCGTTTCGTTGCCGGACGGCGTGGACGCGCAGTCGGCAGCGTCGAAGGACGCGCCCGAGTATATCGTGTCGCTTATCGAGGAGTCGAACGACTGGATTGCCGCGATTTCCTCGTCAACGGCCTGCTTGTCGCCCACCTTTATGAAAACGTTCGTGTTGTTGAACTCGCTTGACGGGACGGTTGCGAGGAAGCGGGCATAGTAGGAATCGCCGTTGCTGACTTCGTTCACCGCATTGCCCTTGGCGTCGAACAGCCCCTCGAAGCGCAGCGAGGCGTCCTTCGCGATCCCGGTGGGATACATGTAAAGCGGCGCGTTGGCGCGCTCGCCGGGCGCGAGCGCGAGCGACGCCGTCTCGGCGTTCAGGTAGCCCTTCACCGACGCCTTGAAGTTGAACTCCGCATTCGGCGCAACTGGGAATACGCACGCCGAGCCGTTAGAGGTGCACGTTGCGATTGTCTTTCCGCCCGCGACGAGCGAAACCTGCGCGTTGATTATGGATTCGTTGGTTGCCACGTCGCGCGGCTCTACGGCGAAGAAGGCGGGCGGGTACTGCATGACCACGAAGAGCTGCGCGCCCTCCTTTACGTCGACGATGTCGCTCCTGCCTGCGGCGGAGTCAAGCTCCGCGGTTGCGTAAATTTTGTACGACTTGCCGTTAACCTGCTTGGGAACGCGCACCAGGGCGGTGCCGTCGGAGGCGGTGCCCCACGTCGGAACGCCGAGCGGGAACCCTTCCCCGCGGAAAAGCGAAACATACGCGTTAGGCGCGGGCTGCTGCGCCTGCGTAACAGTCACGAGAACGTCTAGGTAGTTGCCCGCGCTCTCCTTCTCGAGAACAAACGCCTTGGAGTCGCCTGCGCGGAGCTGGTCGTCGTAAGACGGCAAAAAGCCGTCCTTGTAGGCGGTGACGTAGAACGCCTTGCCCTTCGCGAGCGCGACTCTGGCGGAACCGAGCGCATCCGTCTGCTCCTGGCCGAGCTGCACCTTCGTAGAACGGTCGTAAACAGTAACGAACGCGCCCTCTAGGCGGGAGCCGTCCGAATCAGTCACTGCAACTGAAAGCAGGTTTCCGCCGTCAGCTGCGCTCTCCATGCGCACAACTGCAATCGGCGCGCCGGTATCCTTGCCGAACGAGTAGGGGTCGGCTCCCGCATAAGCGGCGTATCCGTCAGCCGGGTCCCTGGCGCCTATCGTGAACGCCGCGCCGAACGCCAAGTCCTCGAAAAGCGCGTTGCCCGACGAATCCGTGCGCGCGCTCTTGAGAACCGCCGAGGTTGCGGAATCGTAGAGCGTCACGATGATGCCCGAAAGCGCTTCGCCGTCGTCGGATTTAACGGAAACAAGCGCCGCGCCGGTTTTAGCCGCATCCTGCGCAGATTCCATCTCCACTATGAGCATCTGCTGAAGCTGCGAGGCGTACACGCTCGCCTGCTTCTTCTGGAATCCCTCCGCGTCCACCGAAAGCGTGGCGTGGTCCGGCACCGCGCCCTCAAGCTGTATGACCGCCTCGCCGAAGTAATCCGTAACCTTCGTGCGCGCGTTGCCGTCGTCGAGCAGGAGCATCACGCTCGCCCCCTCGACGTCGTTGCCGTCGGGGTCCTTGACCTTTATGATGACGTCCGTGGTTGCGGGGGCGGACGACGTCAGCAGAATCTCGGGAGTGCTTATGGATATCGGCTGCTTTGAAAGCGTTTCAAATCCCGACGCCTCCACGTTGACCGCGAGTTGCGCGGCGGAGGGCACTTCCGCGAAGGAAACGAGCCCGCCGGTGTCGGAATACGCGTTGCCGAATGCGGAACCGTCCGTGTAAAGCGCGACGCGCGCGCCCGGAACCGACTTCCCGCTCTGGTCCTTGACTGAGAAGGAGAGCGTCTTCTTCTCTACCGCAGGGGAAAGAAGGTTCGGGAACGTGAGCATTGCCAGCGCTCCGATGAGCAGCAGCACGACAATCGGGACGAGGACTTCCGGCATCGGAACGCCCTTGTCTTTAAGGCTCTCGATGAAGGATTCGTAACGCTCCTTCAAGTCGTCAAGTACCATGAATTACTCTGTGCGGGCTCCATTAAAAAGCGTTACAATTAAGGCTTCAAGTAAAAGCGCGTCAGGTCGTTGTGCCGCCGCTTCCCGGCGTATAATAAATCGGCTCCGCCCACCAGCAGAAGTGATTCAGCAGAAGCGGATCGATTCTGTACGCGGGGTCGTAATCAACGAATCTGAATTGCAGGCGCGGCCCCGCGCCGTCTCCCGTCGACGGGCCGATGTACGCGCACGAAGCGCTTCCGCCGGATTCCGAGGAGCCAGCCGACGGGCCGCAACTGTCCGAGGGGACGGTGCTGAACGTGTAAACAGACGGCCAGGTGGACGTTGCGCTGTCGACCGCGAGAGCGTTCTTCGTGCAGTTCTTCCAGTCGCCCTCGCTTTCCTGCTGGTATTCGGGAAGAGGGCAGTTCGTGGACGAATCCGAGGCGCACACCTGAAGCATCAGCTTGTCCGTGCCCTGCAGGCTGCCGAATCCTGGCGCGAGCTTGTCGGAAACGCCGCGCGAGCACGCGGGAATCATCACCTTGGAGGCGTAACGCTCGGCGGTTTCCGCGGGGGTTCCCGCGCCCGTGAAATGCTCGGAAATGCCGTAGGCTTCGATGAGTTCGCAATGCCCTCCCGCCCCCGCGTCGCAGTATCCTTCCACCGCCCCGTTCTCGTCCGAGTGCCCCGTGTTTTGCACGGCGTCCTTGCCGTACGCCAGGCCCGCCCACACCTTGAACGCACGGTCGTAGTACCTGAAAAGCGGGTAGTTGATGGGCAGGTAGAAGTTCGCGTCGCTGATTGCGCCGGAACGCACCTGATTTCCGGTTTTGTCGTCGCTGAATATGCGCGGCATTATCGGATAGATTGACGGGTCCTGGATGTCCACCTTCACGAAGAACGCGCCGTTCTCGCATCCGGGGATAATCCTGCCTTTGACGCCTTTCGCGTCGGTGCGCTCCTCGCACGGAGGCGCGTTTTCGTCCGCCGCCTCGACGGAACAGCACTGCAGATCCCCTTTGGCGAACGCAGCGCAGTCGAATACGCCGCCGCCGAGAAGCGCGCGGCAGAGCGTCGGATAGTTCGGGTCCTGCGAGTTCAGGAAAACCGAGAACTGGTCCGCATTCGCGGGCGCGAACGTTATGCCTTCGAAAGGCACGGTTTCGTTGAGCGCGTATATCCAAGCAGGCAGGCCGTAGAGCGCGCTGTGCTCGCACGACTGGCTCTGCTGGCCCAGCTCGCCCTGGCATTCCGCGCTGCTGCTTCCGCCGCTCGCGTACGAGCACACCACCTCCTCGATGATGCCGTTTATCTTGTCGCATTCCCTGAAGCGGATGGCTTCCAAGTCCCGGTCCGCCTTCTCGTTGCGGACGTCAAACAGCGTCCACCAGCACTCCTTCGTAAGATAGGTTTCAATGACTCGGCTCAGGCTTTCGCGGAATACCGAGCCCAGGTCCGTGCGGTAGATTTCAAGAAGCGAGACGATTCTGTTGTGGTAGGCGTCGTTCGTTATTATCGCGGTTTCGCCCACCTCGATTTTGTTCAGCGAGACGACGAAGACTATTGCGGCTAGAAATATTATCGTCCCCAGCAGCGGGGCTGCGATGAAGGCGCGCCTCATGATTGGGGAACGCCAGCCTGCTTAAAAAAAGCGCGCTTCAGCCGAGGTTGCATTTCGCCTTGGCTTCGCTGGACGCATCCAAACCCTTGGCGGCGATTACGGCATAGTACTTGGAGCCGTCTCCGGTGCAGACCGCAATCGCGCCAGCGATTTTTTTGTTGACTGTTATGCGTTCGCTCGTAACAGTCAGAGGCGAGCTTTCGTCTCCGCATATCGTCGCGTCGTCACAGTAGAACTCCAGATTACTCTCCGACACTGCCGACTCGCCTATGGCGTCCTTGCGGTAGAAGCGAGACGCCGCGGTGAATTCAACATGCTCCATGACTTCGAGACCGGTTCCGCGCTGATGGACGCGATTAAATTCCACCGGTATTACTTCTCGTGCGTTGTTGCCGCTGAAATAAGAGGGCTGCCAGAACGTGGTGAAATAGAAGACGATAAAAAGGCCGAGAACAATCCCTGCTAGAATTACCAGTAAAACCTTTAGGACGTTCATGGTATGGGCAGTTCCGCGGCGTTAAAAAGCGTGCCGAAAGCTTAAAAAGCACGAAAGACACCACTATATAGGGGATACAAATGCGTTTGACCGCTTTCGCGCTGCTCGTGCTCGTCGCGAGCGTGAGCGCTTGGGACTATTACTACAGCACGTGGGAAAGCGCGGGGGTCAGCAATCATCAGTACTATTCCTCGTCCGGCGTCGCGATAACGCCCATAGTGCAGCAGGCCGCTTACCAGCCGTATTACTACGGCTACTACTGGCAACCCGTGAATTACCGCGCCCGGCCCTACTGGGTCTACAGCACGTGCTGGGACAGCCGCTGGGGCTTCGGCAACTGGTACTGCAACGACCACGCGTAGATTGGGAAAAACACAAGCTTTTTATGCGGTTCAACTCCGAGTTTAGCAGGGGGATTGGAATGAAGAACGTACTATTCGCACTCGCGGTTTTGGCGGCTGCTTCCAGCGCCAGCGCTTGGTATTTCTTTGGCGGGTATGTGGGCGTCGGAAGCGGAAATCCGACGTATTACTACCAGCCCGCGCCGACGGTGATATACAACGCGCCGGTTTACTCCCCCTATCCGTATTACTCCTCGCCGTACTGCGTTTCCTGCGTCAATTACGCGCCCTACTACAATCCCTACCCGTACTACTATTCCGCGCCAGCGTACTACTACAGCGGCACGTACAACTCGTACAGCTACAGTTACGACTACACCTACCGCAGCACAAGCGGCGGAAGCACCTACGAGCACGAGCACTACCACTACTGCTGCAGCGGCGGATCCTGCGGCTGGTACTGCTGAATTCCGACTGTTTTTTAACGCGCCGAGCGCAAGCATTATCCGTGATGAACACGTATGAGTTATGAGCTTCGAAAGAAGCGATGATTTAGACCTTGAGTGCTGAATTGCCGTGATAGGACTCGCGCCCATGGCGGGCTACACCGA
>JAZDNL010000055.1:0-6958 GCA_043799765.1 Microcaldota archaeon
ACTTTATATATTTGCCTCGCCTGTAAATATGTTCGAAGGTTTCCGATTTCTAGGAAATGTTCGAGGTGATTTAGTTGTCGGCTTCCGACATAACTGCGGACAAGCTCATCAAGGCTGTAGCAGAGGAACTGAAAAAGAACCACGCGATAAAGAAGCCCGAGTGGGTGGACAACGTCAAGAGCGGGAGCCACGCCGAGCGCATACCCGCGGACGAGGATTTCTGGTTCATGCGCTGCGCGTCGATGCTTTACACGCTGTATTTCAAGTCGTCGGGCGTCAGGCGCCTCAGGCACAGGTACGGCGGCAGGAAGGAGCACGTCGTCCATAGGGCGCACCACAGGATGGCTGGCGGCAAGATAATCCGCACCGGTCTGCAGCAGCTCGAGGCAGCAGGTTTCGTTAAAAAGGAGAAGGGCGGGCGCGTCATAACCGACGCGGGCAAGGCGCTCCTGGACAAAGCGGTAAAGTAGATTGAGATGGCAGAAGGCGACGAGGACGGACAAAGAGCCGCCTACGAAAAGGCGCTCGAAGAGGCGAAGAAGGAACGCCTCGCGGAGATGCAGAGGCGCGAAACGCTGAAGCAGCTTCTCGAGCCGGCAGCGTACGAGCGGCTCGCGAATATCCGCGCTGCTAGCCCGCAGACGTACCAGCAGCTCGCGTCGCTCGTCATTTATCTTTACCAGAACGGGCAGCTCCAGGGGAAGCTTTCCGAGGAGGCGCTCCAGCAGCTCATAGGGAAGATCGTTTCGAACAGGCGCGAGACGAAGATAACGCGCATTTCAAAATAAGGTGAGGATATGCCGAGGAACAAGTCGCCGGCTTTGAAGAAAAAGCTCGCAAAGAAGATGAATCAGAACAGGCGCATGCCGATATTCGTCATCGCCAAGACCGCGCGCCGCGTGATGCGCAACAACAAGCAGCGCAACTGGCGCAGGCGCAAGATGAAGCTCAAGGTGGATTAACATGGTTGCAGACGAGGACAAGGTGTTCAAGCCGACCGAGGAAAAGCGCAGGGAGAAGGAAGCCGAGGAAGGCAAGCCGATAGAGGAGGAGAAAACCGCCGAGGACAAGGGCAAGCGCGTGAAGCCCGAGCACCACGAGGAAAAGAAGGCCGAAAAGAAGGAGGGCGAGGAAAAGAAGAGGGAGATAGTGCTCCAGCGCCTCTACGTCGTGGATCTTTCGGCGGCGTTCCGCAAACCCGTGACCAGGCACCAGCGCTCCGCGGTCCGCCTGCTAAAGCAGTTCGTTTCCAAACACATGAAGTCCGCGAACATACGCATCGCGCCTCCGCTCGCCGCCGAAGCGGCGAAAGCGAGGAGCCTGCGCATCTCCGTGACAAAGGACAAGGAAGGCCTCGTCGAGGCAACGCTGCAATGAAGATTGAAAAGTCCAGCATCCAGCGCAACCCCTTTTTAGGAATCTACCTGCGCGCCAGCGAGTCGCTAGCGTTGGCTCCGAAGACGCTTTCCCAGCGCGTCGACGAGCAGCTCCGCAGTGTGCTCGGCGTCGATGACGTAGTCAGGCTTTTCATAAACGAGTCGCCAATCATCGGCGTGATGTGCGCCCTGAATTCCAAGGGCTGCGCGATTCCGCATTCCTCCGACCCCCAGGAACGCGCAATCCTGAAAAAGGCGGGGTTGAACGTGTGCGTCGTCGCGGGTCCGATATCCCCGGGCAACGCGATTCTTGCCAACGACCGCGCGGCGCTCGTGAGCCCTCTCTTTTCAAAGGCCGACGCGAGGAAAATCGGCGACCATTTCGGGGTGGAAGTGTTCCAGCAGTCGCTCGCTGGCTTGGCAACAGTAGGCGCGTCGAGCGTCGTAACGAACAAGGGCATTCTCGCTTACAACGAAACCAGCGAAACCGAGCTCAAGTTTTTGGAAAAGATATTCGGCGTCTTCGGGGGAATAGGCTCTTGCAACGGAGGCGTGCCCTTCGGCTCCCTCGGAATTGTTGCGAACAGCCGCGGCGCGCTCATCGGCGAAAGCACGACGGGCTACGAGGTGCAGCGCATCTACGAGGCGCTTTCGGGGTGATTTGCGATGTCTGAACCTGAAGAGGAAATGCGGAAACTCGCCTATGAAATGTCTTTCTACCGCTCGCAAGCCGCGGAGATGGAGCGCCAGACCGCGATGGTGCGGCAGCTTCTGGAGGAAAACGCCGCGACAACCAAGGCGCTCGAATCCCTTCACGAGATTTCCAATGACACCATGTTCTCCGTAGGTTCGGGGGTTTTCATAAAAGGGAAGGCTACCGACGAGAAGCGCGTGCTCGTCGAGATAGGGAGCCGCATCATCACGGAGAAATCAGTCGAGGAGGCGAAGCTGCTGCTCGCGGAGAAGAAAAAGGAGCTTTCGAAGGCGGCTGCGGAACTGTCCGTATCCATGGCGGAGGTAAGCAGGCGCATGGAAGACGTGGAGGCGCGCGCGTCGGCGCTGCAGAAGTGATTTTTTGTTCGGGCTGCTCAAGGACAAGCTGAAGTCCTTCATAGGCGGGCTCACGAAAAAAGAGGAGGAGAAGCCCGCGGCGCCGCAGCCTGCTGTTGTTAAGGAAGAACCCAAGCCGTCGCCGAAGGAGGAATCCGTCGACGAGGCAATTTTGCGCGAAGCTGTTGCGGAAATAAAGGAGGAACCGAAAGCGCAGGAAGCAACGCCCGCGCCGAAGGAAGAGGAAGCCCCGAAGCCGAAGGAAACCGCCGCAACCCACATTATTCCCGCTACGCCCGCAGCTGCTGTTCATCACGAGCGTCCGCACGAGCACAAGCCCGAACCGAGGCCGGAACCGAAACGCGAACCGGTGACGCCTACGGCTGCGCCTGAAAAAGCCACGCCGAGGTTCGAACTGAAAGAGGAGCCGAAGAAGGAAATCGCGCCGAAGCTCGGAATTTTCTCGCGCGTCAAGAGCATGTTTTCGTCCAGTGTCACGATTTCTAGGGGCGAGGTGGAACCGATGCTCGACGAGTTGCGCGTTTCGCTCCTCGAAAGCGACGTTTCCTTCGACACCGCGGAATTTCTGGTCGGGGATTTGCGCAAACGCCTCGTAGGAAAGCAGGTCCCGAAGAACGCACTTTCCGAAAGCATACGCGGCGAGGTGAAGGCGTCGCTTCTCGACCTTTTTTCCGCGAAACCCTACGACTTGGCGGAGAAAGCTAAGCAGAAGAAGCCGTTTATAGTGCTGTTCCTCGGTCCGAACGGTTCGGGCAAAACCACCACGATAGCGAAGATATCCCGCTACCTTTCGGAGCGCGGGCTTTCTTCCGTCATATCCGCGTCGGATACCTTCCGCGCCGCCGCGATACAGCAGTCGGAGGAACACGGCGCGCGCCTGGGAGTGCGCGTGATAAAGCACGATTACGGCGCCGACCCTTCCGCCGTTGCGTTCGACGCAATCAGCCACGCCAAGGCGCAGAACATCGACGTCGTCCTCATAGACACCGCGGGCCGACAGGAGACGAACTTCAACCTTCTCAAGGAGATGGAGAAAATCGACCGCGTCGTCAAGCCAGATTTGAAGATTTTCATCGGCGAATCAATAGCGGGGCACGCTCTCGTGGAGCAGGTGCTGAAATTCAAGGAGTCGTTCGGGATTGACGGCGTAATTCTTACGAAGCTCGACTGCGACGCAAAGGGGGGCAGCGCGCTTTCGCTCGCCTACGAGGCAAAGATACCGATTCTCTTCCTCGGCACGGGGCAGGAATATGGGGATTTGATACCCTTTAATTCCGAAGATCTCGTGGGCAGAATCGTCGCGGCTTAGGAGAAAACAAGCACCGCGACCACTATCGCGGCGGCAATCACGTAGTGCGGCTTCTCAAGGAAAATGTCGCCCAGCCCCAAATCGTACTCCTCGAGCATGGCGCTCAGGAAAAGATACCCGCATACCGCCAAGGCTGCGCCAAGAAGCAAATCCATAGAATCAGCTTATTTCCCTATTGCGTGCTTGAACGTTTCAACCAGGTGCGGGCTCTTCAGCCAGACTCCGATTTCGTCCTCGGGCTTGCTCTTGTTGTCGCTCAGGAACACCAGCGCCTGGTCGTCCGAGAGCACCATCCGCGTCGGCATCTCCTTGGTGTGGAGCGACGCGATTTTCGTCAGCTCCCCGGCCGCATCGCTGGACAGCGGGGTTACGAATTTAACCTCTACTCCGCGCTTCTTCGCCTTGGAAAGCTCCTTCGAGTGCGCGTTCCACTTGCGTATCGCGCCCTCGGGCGTCGAAACCACGGTGACGTGGTTTCTGGCGGAAGCAATCATGCTCCCTATCTTGGAATAGATCGCCTCGCGCCCGTGGAGCGTCCATACCGCGTCGGCAGTCGGCGCGTTCGCGGAAGCGGACGCCTTCAGCTTGCTCTGGAGCGAGCCTGAAAGTTCGTCGATGCGCGTAAGTTCTCCGGCAAGGTCGCTCTGCTTCAGCTTTTTGAGCGTCTGAACCGCCTCGATAAGCGGGATTGCCGAATACTTGACGGGCCTTCCCTTCTGTATAAGCACGAAACCCTTGTCCTGCAGGCGTTCGAGGACGTCATAGACGCGGGGGCGGGGCAGATCGGCGCGCTCGCTGAGCCTTCCGGCGGTGTGATCTCCGAACATGCTCAGCGCATAATACGCCTTCGCCTCGTATTGATTGAGCCCAAGGCGCTGAAGTGCGCCTATAGTGTCAGGATTAGCAGCCATCTTCTCCCCGTAAGTCATTATGTCTCTCCCCTTTTTAAATGCCTTTCTCTGTATTCCCCAACCTTGGGTAACACCCTGCATACCTTATGGACGGAAAGGTTTATATATGTTGTTACTCAAGAATAGTAACAGGAAGGAACAAACGGTTCCTTTCGGGAACGTTGGTGGGTGATATATCGATGAACAGGCTGACTCTTCTGTCGCTCGGCGCTCTTCTAGTGCTCGCTGCGGCCGTCAACGCTGTAGGCCCCGACTTCGAGTCGGACTGCCGCAGTCCGCAGTCGGACTGCCGCTCCGTGATCTCCCTCAATACCGAGGCTGATTATGCCGTAATTACGGGCACCCAGGGCGAGCTCCGCTTCTGGGCTACCAACAACGCCGACGAGACGCGCTTCGTGTCCTTCTCGGCGTACGTTGGGGAACTTACCGCTTTCATAGACGAGCCCTTCGCAGCGCTCCAGCCGAACGCCGCGAAGAGCACGTACCTCCGCTTCAACGCCCCCAACTGCTTCAGGGGCGTGGAAAACGTCTACCTGACGGCGCGCTCGTGCAACGCCGACGGGACGTCCTGCGCGGAGCGCACCAAGACGATTCACGTCTTCGTAACGCCGACTGAGGAGTGCTCCTACCACATAAACGGCTCGATCGGAGTGGACGCCTACACCGCCCCGCTGGTCCGCGGCGGACCCCGGAGCACGATTACCTACGTCAAGTACTTCGATCCCACCGAGTACGACGTTCGCGTCTCGGGCGCGGAAAAATGCATTGATTTCTACGCAGGCGACTGGAAGCGCGTGCAGATGACGCTCCTGAACAGGGGAGCTGCGGGCACGTTCGACCTCCGCCTGCTCGGCGACACCGACAAGGTTAACGCCATGCTCGGCAGCGAGTACGTCTCGCTGACGCGCAACGACGCCTCCGACGTCTTCATAGACGTCCAGCCCGGCCGCGACTCCGGAAGGTACTGGGTGACGCTCCAGGTGCTCAACGGCGTCTCCGTGATTACGGAGAAGGACGTGTGCATCAACGTCAACGAGAAGTACGAGACGGCGCTGCTCCTGCCGAAGTACGTGCGCGTGCCCGACTGCTCGGGCGTAGTGCTCAAGGCGCTTGTGGAGAACAAGGGCACGGCAGAGGACGAATACGCGGTAATGACCGACAAGTTCGCTACAGCCAGCGAGGACGTCGTGACGGTCCAGGCAGGCGAACGCGGCACCTTTGACGTCGCAATCGACGCCAGCCAGCTCAAGCCGGGCGTTACGACGCTGCACGTCGGAATCGCGAGCATGGAAACCCAGAAGATGGTCGCCGAAGCCACAACCGACCTGGAAGTCGTTTCCTGCTCAGCAGCCAGCAAGGTGGAGGCTACGCAGACGCAGGAGGCGGAATCCGTGCGCGTTACCGTGACTGTTGTGAACGACCTCGACACCGCCCTGGACAACGTCTCCGCAAGCGTCGTAGGGATACCCGCCACGTGGAAGGTGCAGGCTGAGGCCGGCGTTTCCGTTGCCCCCCAGTCCTCGCGCAACCTTACGGTAATAATCACGCCGACCACCTCCGAGGAGGCGCTCGCGCCGCATCTCATAGTGACGGCGGGAGACCGCGTCGTAGGCGATCAGGCGCTGCCCCCGATATCGCCCAAACCCGCGGGGCTCACGGGATTCGTGGTCACGGCGCTCAGCCAGAACATGCTGCTCATAGCGGTGCTCGTCGCAATCGCGCTGCTCGTCATCGTGCTGTCGGGCAGGCGCAAGACCGAGGAAGAGGAGTACCGCGAGAAGCTGCAGACGATAAAGAAGTCCATAACGGAGTGATGACGTGGGTTTTTGGTTCTGGGCGATGATTCTCGTCCTCCTGGTGACGGACCTGCGCTACGAGGTAGTGAATTTCCTCGGCGGCATGGACGTAACCGCGCTCATCGCGCTCTGCCTGCTCGTCATATACCTTGCGGACCGTTAACGCTACTTTCTTAAACCGCCCCTCCGTTCCTTTTTTATGAAGGGGGCGTGGCTTTTCCTTTTCTTTGCATTGGCCCTAGCGCCGCTTGCCACGGCAGCCGACGCTTCCTCCTCCCTTCCGGCAGGCGCGACCCTGATCTTCAACGAAACCCAGATTTACACGAAGCGGCTCGCGCCCCTGGTGTGCCAGAAGCTCGACATCGACGTTACCGTCTGGCGCGAGATGAACACCTACAACATCACCACGACCGACCGCTTCGGAAACAAGGTGACGAAGAACTACAGCACGTTCAAGATTACGATCAAGAACAACGGCAACACCTCGCTCAAGAA
>JAZDNL010000057.1:0-3750 GCA_043799765.1 Microcaldota archaeon
TCGTCGAGGAGGAGGTCCGCGCTTTCTGGAAGGAGAAGCAGATACCGCAGGGCTTGGCGGAGCACCGCAAAAACGCGAAGAAGTATTTCCTGCTTGACGGCCCGCCTTACGTCAACGGGACGCCGCACGTCGGGCACGTAAAGACGACGGCGTGCAAGGACGTCTGGACGCGCTTCAAGTACATGCAGGGTTACGACACCTACATCCAGCCCGGCTTTGACTGCCACGGCTTGCCCGTCGAAGTCGTAGTGCAGAAGGAACTGGGCGTGCAGACCAAGCAGGACATCGACAAGATGGGCATAGACAAGTTCGACGCCGCGTGCCTGCAGAAGATTCTCAACAACGAAAAGGTGTGGATGGACTACTACATCCAGCTCGGCGCCTGGCGCGCCTATTTCGAGCCTTACTTTACGTACAAGAAATACTACATAGAGAGCGCGTGGTGGACCGCGAAGCAACTGCACGAGAAGGGCTTCCTCGTCGAGGGCGAGACGCCGACGTTCTGGTGCGCGCACTGCGAAACCGTCCTAAGCGGCTACGAGGTGAGCGATTCCTACAAGGATTTGACCGACCCCTCTCTTTATGTGAAATTCAAGGTCAAGGGAGCGAAGGACGAGTACCTCGTGGCTTGGACGACGACGCCGTGGACTCTTGTTTCGAACGTCGCCCTGTTTGTTCATCCTAAGGAAATCTACGTTAAGGCGAAAGTCGGCGATGAAATATTCATAATGGCGAAAGCGCGGTTGGAAGCCGTCCTGCACGACATCCTGAAAAAGGATTACGAAATTATCGAAGAATTCCCGGGCGAACGCCTGAGCGGAACGGAGTACGAACCGCTGCTGGACATTCCAAACCAGAAAAATCTGGGCGACAAGGCGCATCGCGTCTACCTAAGCGTGCATATCATGAAGTTCAAGCGCTACAAGAAGCACAAGCTCACGAACTCCGACGAGGAGGAGTACGACGAGTTCGTGACGATGGCGGACGGCTCGGGAATCGTGCACTGCGCTCCCGGGCACGGTTCGAGCGACCATTACGTCGGCAAGCACTACGGACTGCCCGCCGTATCGCCAGTTGACGAGCAGGGAAAATTCACGTCGAAGGCGGGGAACGAACTGAAGGGAAAGTTCGTCAAATCAGCGGACAAGGACATACTCGAGCGCCTCGAATCGGAGGGCAAACTCCTGCATCTCGGAAAGGTTACGCACTCCTATCCGCTGTGCTGGCGCTGCAAGAACCCGCTTATCTACAGGCTGACGAAGCAGTGGTACTTCAAAATTGACAACATCAAGGAGAAGATGCTGGATTCGAACGAAAGCGTCAAGTGGATGCCTTCGTTCGGAAAAGAAGCGTTCGGCAACTGGCTCGAGCAGAGCGGCGACTGGTGCATCTCGCGCCAGCGCTACTGGGCGATTCCCCTTCCGATATGGGTGTGCAACAAATGCAACCGCAAGGAGGTCATAGGCAGCGTTGCCGAGCTGCGCGAGAAGGCGGAGACAGATCCCGGCGAGCTGGACGATTTGCACCGCCACACCGTGGATTCCATCAAGCTCAAGTGCGTCACGTGCGGCGGAAGCATGGAGCGCATAAAGGATGTGTTCGACGTCTGGTATGATTCGGGAATCTCGCCGTGGGCTTCGCTCGGCTATCCGTTCCGCAACAAGGAGCTTTTTGAATCGATGTTCCCCGTTGACCTGATAAACGAATCGCAGGACCAGGTTCGCGGGTGGTTCTACACGCTGTTCTTCGCGGGCATGGCAACGCACGACAAGCCCGCTTTCAAAAACGTAGCGATGATGGGCTGGGTCGTCGACGAAAAGGGCGAGAAAATGAGCAAGTCGCTCGGAAACGTCATCCCCGCCAAGGAAGGCATTGAGAAGGTGGGCGCAGACGCCATCCGCCTGTATTACTGCTGGGAAATCGCGCCGTGGGACGTGCAGAAATTCAGCTTGCACTCCGCCTCTGAGGTGCAGAAGGCGCTGAACATCCTCTGGAATTCCTTCGCGTTTTTCAGGATGTATGCGCCGCAAGGTTTCAGGGCTGTCGAGCCGTCGCCGGAAACGCCCGAGGACAAGTGGATTCTCTCGCGCCTGAATTCGCTGGCGCAGGAGGTTCCGGCGCACGTGGAGAACTTCGAGTTCCATCACGCGGGAAGAAAGCTCATGCGCTTCATAGTTGATGATTATTCGCGCTGGTATGTAAAGCTGACAAGGGACAGGGCGTCCGACGCGCAGTGTGCGAACGCGATGTACAAGTGCCTGCTGGAGACGACTAAGATGCTCGCGCCGTTCTGCCCGTTCCTCACGGAATACATGTACCAGCAGCTGAAGGAGTACGGGAACGAGAAGGAGGGCAGCGTGCATTACTGCGCATACCCGAAGCCCGACGAGTCCGCGATTGACAAGAACCTCGAGGAGCGCATGGACGTCGCGATGCGCGTGGCAGAAGCGGTGAACTCGCTGAGGCGCGAGCAGGGCATCAAGCTGCGCTGGCCCGTACGCGCGGTAATAGTCACCGGCAATGAAACCGCGGCAAAGGCGGTGCACGAGCTGCAGGGCGTCATGATCAATTCGCTTAACTCCGTTTCCGTCACGTACTCGGATACCGAGCCGGGGCTGCCGTTCAAGGAATTCGACGGCGGCAAGGCGTTCCTGGACCCGAAGCGCGACGAGGAGCTGCTGAACCAGGCGCTGTTCCGCGAGCTCGTGCGCGCAATACAGTCGTCCCGCAAGCAGAACGGGTTCAACGTGTCCGAGCGCATCTCGCTCACTCTGCAGACGGCGCACAAGTCGGCTTTCTTCCTTCAGGAGTGCCTTGAGGATTTGAAGGAAGAGGTGGGCGCGAAGAGCGTAGTGCTCGTACCGAATGAAGCGGCATTAACGGGCGAGTTCTCGGTCGAGCTTGTTTTCGAGGATGCGACGGTCAAGGCAAAGTATTCGCGCTGAAGTCGGCTTAAGCTAAGAAACGCGAAGAAAAAAAATTAGGGGGCGAATTTCGCCTTATTTCTCCTTGGCTACTTCGTATATCGCCTTGAGTGCGACCAGCGCTGCGCCGGGCGCGATGAAGGCTACGATGTAGCTCAGGATGCGCGGCAACTCCGGTCCGATTGCCGGTATTACCGCCAACACAGCGCCAAGGCTGGAAGCTCCAACCATGAACGCCACGGTCGCGAGCAGGAAGGAATTGACCTCCTTGCCGCTTATGTTCAATACGCCCACGATGATGCCGAGTACGCCAAGTACGAGCACTATCGTGAGGTCGGTCGTCGGGTAGACGAACCCTGCCAAGATTGCGATCACCAGGCCGACTAGGAAGGCCCAGGGACCGAGCTTGGACATCATGCTTTCCGCCATGTTTTCTCATCCTCCTTCTGACTGGTTACCCTTGAAGCCCAAACTGAATCCGCATTATTAAACGTATTCATTATCGGCAAACGACGTCGCAAAATCAGCGTTTCTTTCGGAGCAGTGCCTTCAGCTCCTCCTCGAACTCCTCGATGTCCTCGAAGTCCCGGTAAACCGAAGCGAAGCGGATGTACGCAACCTTGTCCAGCGCCTTCAGCTTCTTCATGGCGAGTTCGCCGACCTCCTTGCTCTGCACTTCGGTTGTCTCGCGCATGCGCAGCTCGCGCTCCACCTCGTCGACCAGATTGTCGATTTGCTCGGCGGTTACGGGACGCTTCCAGCATGCCTGAAGTATTCCGCGCCTCAGCTTGTTGCGGTCGAACTGCTCGCGGCCGCCGTCCTTCTT
>JAZDNL010000072.1:0-2093 GCA_043799765.1 Microcaldota archaeon
GAGAAGCGCGCCGAAACTTTCCAAGGACGAACTTTCCGAAATAGACCTTCGGATGATTTCCCTGCTTTCGGCGAATTCGAGGGCGCCTGTGGAGGAATTGGCGAAAAAATGCGGCATCTCCGGCGTTACCGCGAGGAAAAAGCTGAAGCAGCTGGTGGCTGAGGAGGCGATACAGCGATTCACGATGAAGATAAACTATTCCGCGTTCAACTACCAGTTCGTCAAGCTGATGTTCAAGCTGCAGAACGTCCCTAAGGAGCGGCGGCAGCAGTTTTACGATTACTGCACGAGCCACCCGAATTCCATCTACCTGGTGGAGGGGTTCGGAATAAGCGACGTCGAGATAGATTTCGAACTGAGGGGCGTGAAGGAGCTGAACGCCGTAATCTGCGACCTGAAGGAGCGCTTTTCGGACATGATAATGGATTACGAAATCCTGTTCTTTATCGAGGAAGAGAAGCTGGACATGATGTCCGCGTCGGCGTTGCTGAGCGCCTAGGCAAGCTGCTCTTCCGTGAACACACGCTCGCAGTACTCGCAGCGCACCTTAAGCGGCGACTGCTGTTCCACGGTAAGGCGCGGCGTTCCCTCGCGGTTTGAGATGCAGATGGCGTTCGGGCAGCGGATGACGCCCTCGAGCTTTTCGGGCAGCTTCACCGCGTGCTTCTTCACGACGCTGTATTCCTTGACGATGTTCACCGTCGCGTGCGGCGCAACAAGCGCGATTTTGTTTATCTCCGCGTCGGCCATCACCTTGCCCTCGATCTTGATGATGTCCTTGAGCCCGAACTTCGCGCTCGGGATGTTCATGATGGTGCTTACCGTCCCCGGAAAAGTGGCATCGATTCCGAGGAGCTTAAGCACCGCCGGCGCCTTTCCTGCGTTTACGTGGTCTATGACTACCCCGTTCTCGATTTTCTTGACGCGCATCTCGCCTTCCTTCTCTTTTTTCTCAGTAGTCGTCGCCATCACCTCCCCGTCATGACGAGCGAGAGCAGCGCCATCCTTACCGCAATCCCGTTCGCCTCCTGCCTGAAGTACTTCGCCCTCTTGTCGGCGTCCACTTCCGTCGCTATCTCCTCGACTCTCGGAAGCGGGTGCATGATAATCGCGTCCTCCTTCATCGTTGCGACCTTTTCCGCATCGAGGACGTAGGCGCTCTGCGCGTATTCCGTCGGGTCCGCGAAGCGTTCCTTCTGGATGCGCGTCGCGTACACGACGTCCGCCTGGCTCAAATCCATAGATGGAATCTCGCGTATCTTCACGGATTCCTTGAGTTCCGCGTACATCCACGCGGGGAAGCGCAGCTGCGCGGGCGAATGAAGCGTGATTGTAACGTCCTCGAATTGCGACAGCGCGTAGGCGAGCGAATGCACGGTGCGCCCGTATTTCAGGTCGCCGAGCAGGAGCACGTTCAAGCCGTCGATTTTTTTCTTCTGCTGCTTTATCGTGTACAAATCGAGCAGCGCTTGCGTAGGGTGCTGGTTGCTGCCGTCTCCCGCGTTGATGAACGGGACGTCGCTGGATTCCGCGCCGCGGCGCGCCGAGCCCTCGTTCGGGTGGCGCATCACGATCGCGTCGGAGCACTCGTGCACGAGCTTGATCATGTCCCAGAGCGTCTCGCCCTTGGCAACGCTCGTGCTCTTGGGCTCCGCGGTCCCTATGACGGTTCCGCCCAGCCTCAGCATCGCGGTCTGGAACGAGAACATCGTCCTCGTGGACGGCTCGAAGAAAAGGGTTGCAAGAATCTTGCCCTTGAGAATCGGGTCGTGCCCCTTTCCGCGGGAGATTTTCTCCATCTTATCGGAAAGCGCGAGAACCTCCTCTATGTCCTTGCGCGCGAACTCCCGCATCGTTATGACGTCGCGTCCCTTCCACATGCGCCCACCACCCTTTCCGAAAAGAATTTCAGAATTTAAAACCCTTGCGAGAGGCACAGCGACAGCATTATTAATACCGCCAGCGGAATACCTTTCTCAGTACCATTTGTAAAGCCCGCGGCGCTGAGCATTCGAACAAAGCCCCGTCGTCTAGCGGTCAAGGACGAAGGCCTTTGAAGCCTTATACGGCAGTTCGAATCTGCCCGGGGCTAT
>JAZDNL010000075.1:0-20591 GCA_043799765.1 Microcaldota archaeon
TACGCGATAAGCACGTGCCCGTGGTGCGGAAAAACCAAGGCGCTCCTGAGGGAGATGGGCGTCGAGTTCCGTTACATAGATGTTGATTTGCTGGGCGAAGCGGACAACAACGCGGTTTCCGACGACATCGTGAAATTCAACCCGCGGTTTTCGTTCCCGACGATGGTGATAAACGGGAAGAAAGTGATAACCGGCTTCCGCGAGAACGAGATACGCGAGGCGCTCGGATGAACGATGCGGACGTTGAGCAGTATTGCGGGTTGCTGAAAAAGGGAGCCGAAGCAACCGGCTACTATTTCCTCAACCCCGACAGGGAATTCACGCTGTCGCTCTGCCGTGGGCTTCTCGCGAACCGAGCGCGCTATGGATACGCGTCGTGCCCATGCCGCCTCGCTTCCGGGAAGATGGAGCACGACCGCGACATCATATGCCCGTGCGTCTACCGCGAGCCCGACGTCCGCGACTTCGGAACGTGCTTCTGCGCGCTTTACGTTTCCAAGGATGCGTTCGACGGAAAGCGGAAGATAGCGCCGATACCCGAACGCCGCCCGCCTTCGCTCTCCTCACGGCGCTGATTTCCGCGATTTGGGATGAAAAGGGGAAAACGCTTAATAGCCCGCTGTTTTCATAAGTGCGGTAGTGAATGATGGAGCCTATACGCCGCCTTCTGTTCTGGCTATTGGATGGCACGAAGGGCGGACCGACGCGGCTGCTGCTTCTTTCGATACTGATTCGCAAGCCGATGAACACGCGCAGGCTCGCGCTCGCGGCGAAGCTCGACTACAAGACGGTGGAGCACCACGTGCGGCTGATGGAAAAGAACTCGATCATAGAAAGCACGGGCGGCGGGTACGGCAGGGTTTATTTCGTCAGCGAACTCGTGCTCAGCCAGAAGGATTTCGTGAAGACGATAAGGGGTGTGAAAAATGGCAAGGTCAAAAACGGCAAGAAATAACGCAAACGGCATAAGCGGCAAGGCGCTGATGTGGACGTTCGGCATATTGGTGATTTCGTTCATTGTAATAACCGCGTCCTCGTTCCTGCTTCCGGGCGCGTCGCAGTTCGTGCGCACCCGCCCCGGCGACGATTTCGCGGGGCGGTTCGCGCCAAGCGACATGATGCCTGCGGACGAGTATTCCGACTTCCGCCTGGTGCTGTCCGCGCTCAATGCAATTCTCGCGATATACCTGATATTCATCTACGTCAAGGACTACCTGAAACTCCGCTCGCCGTTCACGCTCGGCATCATCGCCGTGCTTTTCTCCTTCCTGCTGTACGCGCTGACGTCGATGCCCTTGGTGCATATCCTGTTCGGCAGGTACGGCGCGGGAAGCTTCTCGTTCGTGCCGCTCCTGTTCAGCGCAATAGGACTGCTCATATTCGCGAAACTGAGCAACGAATAGCGGGCAATTTGGGTAGAATTTCGGGAAGCGCTTATAAGCCGAATTTTCGAGCCTAGTTGCATGGCTGAAGCCGTGCTGCGGATGGAAAACGTGTCCAAGGAATACATGGAAGGCGAGCCGTTCGCCGCGCTGAGGGACATCAATCTCGAAATACGCAAGGGCGAGCTCGTCTCCATAACCGGCCCGTCGGGAAGCGGCAAGAGCACGATGCTCCACCTTCTCGGCTGCCTCGACAAGCCCACGAAGGGCGAAATATACCTCGGCGGCAAGGCGGTTTCCAGCATGTCCGACGACGAGCTTGCGGAAGCGCGCCGCGACAGGATCGGATTCGTATTCCAGGCTTTCAATCTCGCGCCGACCCTCGACGTGTTCGGCAACGTGGAGCTTCCGCTCCTGATAAGGGAAACGGACGCGCAGGAGCGCCGCCGCACCGTAGAGCGGCTTCTCGCCGCAGTCGGGCTGATGGAAAAAGCGCACAAGATGCCCTCGCAGCTCAGCGGAGGGCAGAAGCAGCGAATCGCAATAGCGCGCTCGCTCGCCAACAGCCCCGACATCCTGCTCGCGGACGAGCCTACGGGGAACCTGGATTCGAAGTCCGGCGAGGAGGCGATTTCGCTCATTATCGGATTGTGCAAAAAGCAGGGCATGACCGCCGTTTTCGTGACCCACGACGCAAATATCGCGTCGCGCACGGAGCGCCAGATACGCATACTTGACGGAAGGGTGGAATCGGATTCGGGAAAAAGGAGGGTGAGCAAATGAGGGGAAATGTATTGGTTTTCGCGCTCGCGTTTTTTGCGCTCGCATCTTCGGCGTCCGCGTACGCCGCCATGGGAGGGCTTCTCCGCGGGCAGCTTCTCAAGTACGAGCCGTATCCCGCGTTGCCGAACAGCTACATCGACGTCTGGTTCAGCATATCCAACAGCCTGGGCAGCATAGACGCCGAGAACGTCCAATGCACGTTCAACGACGTCTATCCGTTCACAATCGACCCGACGGAGCCGCGCATGCAGACCATAGACCGGCTGAAGGCGGGCTACGATACCGTCGTACGGTACACCGTGCGGGTTGACGAGCGTGCGGTGCCCGGCAACAACACCATAGCGATTTACTGCAACTCCACCGGCTACCAGTATCCCGTCAAGATAGAGGACGTCGTCTACGTGGCAACCGAGGAAAACGCGTTGGCTGTCACCGAGTTCGAGCCGCTGACCCCGGTTGAAATCGGTTCCGAGGCGGTATTCCGCCTTACGGTCAAGAACACGGGCGCCCGCGCGGTTTCCGCCACTGTTGACCTGAACTCCACCGACGCGCTCACGCCGCTCGGGATGCAGCGGCTCTACTTCGATTACATCGCGCCCGGCGGGGAGGCGTCGAAGAACGTCACGCTCGGCGTGTCGCCCTCGAAAAGCGCCGGCTACTATTCGATGTCGCTGACGCTCACGCCCAGCATAGGCAACGTCACGGTTTACAAAGCAGGCGTCGTCATCCAGGCAACGCCCGAAGTCACCGTGAGCATGGAGCAGACGACGTCGGGCTCGCAGGTTCTCATCGCCAACACGGGCAACACCGCGATCCGCAGCGTCTACGCGTCGGCTTCCTCCAACGGAAGGACGCTCGCAGAGGACTTCATCGGCACGCTTAACGTCGACGATTTCGCGACGCTTTCGGTGACGCAGCAGATGGCGCAGCTGGACGTCAGGGTTTCCTTCCGCGACGGCAACAACGTCGAGCACGTGCTTACGCAGGCGGTTTCCGCCGCAGGCGACGCGTCCAACGCGACAAGCGCCGCACGTACGCAGTTCCAGCGCAACAACGGCGGCGGGAGCATAATTCCCGGACTGCGCCTCACGACGCCCACCGGACCCGACTACGTCCAGATAGGCGCGATAGTCATCATCCTCGGCGGCGTCGGCTACGTTGCATACCGCAAGTTCCTGAGGGGGAAGTGGATATTCAAGAAGGCGGAAAAGAAGTGAGGCAGTGAAGAACCTCGACCTCTTCTCGATGGCGGTCACGTCGCTGCGCTACCGCCAGCTCCGCAGCTGGCTCGCAATACTCGGCATCGTCATCGGCGTCGCGTCCATAGTCGCGCTCATATCCGTCAGCACGGGCGCGAGCGAGCAGATACAGGGTTCGCTCGGTGGACTGGGCAGCAACATCATCACAATCACGCCGGGATTCTCGCGCGCCGCCAGAATGGGCGGGTTCGGAATTCCCGGCGGCTCTCCTGGGGAGAGCAGGTTCGTAGTCAGTGGCGAGGGAGGGCCGGGCGGCGTGTTCGAGGAGCAGACTGCCCAGAACATAACGTTCCGCGAGGCGGACGCGATGCGCGGACTCCCGGGCGTCTGGAAGCTCGATGCGCGCGTTTCCCAACGCACGTCCGTATCGTACAAGAACAGGAACGCTTCGCTTACGGTTGTCGGCGTGGAGCCGAACGCGTTCCCCGAAAGCGCGAGCTCCAAACTCCTGATCGGGCGCTCACTTGGGCCGAGCGACGTGTCGTCGGCAGTTGTCGGATTTTCCGTGTACAACAACACGTTCAGCGGCGAAGACCTGCTCAACAAGCCGATAAAGATAAACGGCACGTCGTTCCGGGTTGTGGGCGTGCTCGCGTCGTCCGGCTCCGCATTCGGAGGCGGCGACAGCGACGTTTACATAACGCAGGCGTCCAGCCGCAAGATATTCGACAACGCGGATGTCGTGAATTCAATAGTCGTAGTGGCCGCGAACGGCAGCAACAGCAGCGCGGTTTCCGCCGTGCTCACCGCCGCGCTGGACGACATGCACCGCGTCGAGGCGGGCAAGGAGGATTTCTCGGTTACAACCGCGGATTCGGTGCGCTCCGCGATTTCCTCGGTTTCCAGCACGATGACGATGCTTCTTGCGGGAATCGCGTCCATCTCCCTGCTCGTCGGCGGCATAGGGGTCGCCAACGTCATGTTCACTTCAGTTTTGGAGCAGACGCGCTTCATCGGAATCCTCAAGTCGCTCGGCGCCAAGCGCTCGGAAATACAGAAACTGTTCCTGTTCGAGGCCGGGCTCGTCGGCTTGTTGGGCGGCGCGCTCGGCGTGATACTCGCAATCGCGCTTTCCGCTGTGTTCGAAATGGTGGGGCTTCCGTCGAAGATAACTCTTGACATCGTCGCGTTCGCAATAGGGTTCTCCGTGCTTGTGGGCATCGCGTCCGGCGCGTTCCCGGCGCGCAACGCGGCGTCCGTCCAGCCCGTGGAAGCGCTGAGATACGAATGAATTTGGGTATTAGTCGGGGGTTATTTCGGGAAATCCGTTTATATCCCGAAATTCTGCCCTCATTCCGAGGTGATTTAGTTGGTGGATTCGAAGGTTATGCTGGCGGGTTTCGCGGCGGTTCTTCTCGTTTCAATCGGGCTCGCGTTCGCCGCGCCCAATCTCGCCCGCTGGCCTGATTTGGACAATACGACTTTGCACAACATGACGGGGCACTGCCTCGTGTACGACGGCGAAATGCCTATGGCGGAACGCCATGGCATGATGCAACGCGGGGAATGGAACGGAACGCCGTCCGCTGGCTTTAATGCAACTTCGCGCCATCCCTTTGCTTCCCCCAACGCAACCGCGTTCGCGGAGTTCCAGCAGGCGATTATCGACGACGACTATTCGTCTGCAATGGGACTGCACAAGGAATACGGCTTCGGCGGGAGGCTGTTCGACATACTCAACCAGTCAACGTTCGACAAGTTCGCGCATATCGAGCAGCTGCGTCAGGAACTCGCGAAGGAACTCGGCATGGCGGAAGCAATGCCCGGCGACCGCGGGTTCGGACTGCCCGAAGGACGCGGCTTCGGTCCCATGCGCGGACGCGGCGTGCCGAGATTCGACAACTCAACCACCGCCTCCTAGGTGGTGAGAAACATGAAGAAACCAACCGTCCCGTTTGTTGCGCTGCCCATACTCATCACGGCAGCACTCCTGGTTTCGGGATGCGTTGGACAGGCGCCCGAAGGCGGAAGCGCCAACCCGCCTGATGACGGCGCACCTATTTTCAACGGCGACGCGCCTTCGTTCAACGGCACGCCGAGAAACATGACAGACGCGGAGCGCCAGCAGATGGAGACGCTGCGCACGCAGGCGTGCTCAGGAAAAGCCGAAGGCGCCGCCTGCGAAATGCAGAACCAGCGCGGGGCGATGAACGGCACGTGCAGGACGATGAACGGCGCGCTCGCGTGCGAGTTCGCCGGCAACCGAACGCGCGGCGCGCCTGGCGGAAACTTCACCGATGGCGAAGGGCCGCAGAGGATGCGCCCCACTCCCGCCGCATAAGCGTTATTAACGCCTGCTTCCGAGTTCCTTCGTGCGGAAATCCTCGCTCGCGTTTGCGCTCGCCTTTCTTCTCATAGTCGGCGGCGCGGTTTTAGTTTTCAACGCGACGAGCGGCGCATTGACGGGTTATTGGAGCTTCGTGAACCCCGTAGCGCCCTTAGGCGGATGGATGAAGTCCGTGTCCAGCCGGATTGCCGGCACCGCTGCCGCAAGGGAAACCGCAAAGGCGGCCCCACGCAACTGCGGGCAGCTTGAAATCGACGTCATAAACGTGGGGCAGGCCGACTCGATATTCATCAAGACGCCTCGCGGGAAAACCATACTGATAGACACGGGCTCGGGAATGACGCACCAGCACGCGGCTTTGAATTTCCTGAAAAACACGAAGAAGATAGCCGCGCTGGATTTCCTGATAATCTCGCACAATCACGAGGACCACATCGGCGGGCTTGCCGACATACGCACGCTCCCGATAGGCGAGGTGTATGGGAACAACTGCAATGATCCGCTCGTAACGAACGAGTTGCTCGTCCCGCACGACATGATTTTCAATGTCGGCGACAGCTGCATCGACGCGACGCTGATGGTCGCCTACGACGGCTCCAGCGGCTGCTTCTCAAACGAAAACGACAATTCCGTGCTCCTGAAACTGGACTACGGAACCGATTCCTTCCTGTTCACGGGCGATTGCGGGACCCCCTGCGAAAGCGAGCTCATACAGCAGGGCGCGCCGCTCGGGGCCGACTTCCTGAAGGTCGGGCATCACGGAAGCGACTCGTCCACGACCGCGCTATTCCTGGAAAAGGTGCGCGCGACATATTACGCGCTTTCCGTCGACGCGGAGTACAGCATCGGAAAGGGATACCACCATCCGCGCAACGCAACCATGAATCGAATCTACGGATATTCGCAGGAGCTCGGCCGCACCGACATCAACGGCAACATCTACTTTTATTCGAAAGGCGGGGGAATAAGCATGGGCGCCGACAGGACTGCGGAGTCGCTCACCCAGCTGTTCTGCGGCTTCTATTACGACAAGAAGACTAAGTCATACGACTACGTTCCCGTTAACGGTTTGACAGGCGCGTGCAACTTCGGGGCGGGATAGTCAGCTTCTCTTTTTCTTGTATCTTCCGCGGCTTTCGATTTCTTCCAGTCTTTTCAGAATGAGTTTTCCGTCCTTCGCCTTCTTTTCGTAAGCCTTCGCCACGTCGCGGAAACAATCCTTCCAGACGCGCCAGTGCCTGCTTTCGAGCGCCTCCTTCAGCAGGTGCAAATCAACCGCCTTGTCTTCTATGCGCTCCGAGTGGAAGGACAAGCCGAAGTCGATGAAGAATACGCGCTTGTCGTGCCAGATTAGGTTTGACGTTGTTAAATCGCCGTGAATAATCCCTGCGTTGTGGAGTAATGCTGCCTGTGTTCCGATTTGCTGGCAGATTTTTTTGCGAACGGAGGAAGAGGCGGAATCAAGGACGTCCCTTACTCTTTTGCCTGCGACGAATGATAACGACAAATCATAATCCGATGTCTGCATTACTTCTGGCACGTTGACGCCAAGAGCTTTCGCTTTCTGCGTGACGCGGGCTTCCCTCTTCGTCCTTCCCTTCCGCAACTGCTCGTCAAGAACGGCATGGCGGTATCCCTTTTTCGGCCGCTTTTTGAGGACGCGGGAGCCTTCGCGGTAAATCACCGCCTCGGCTCCGTCGCCTATTTTGCGCATGCGTTTTAATAGCGGCAGGCGCTAAATAACGCTTATGCTTTGCTTAGGCGTCGAGTCGACTGCGCATACCCTGGGAATCGGGATAGTGTCCGACAAAGGCAAGGTTCTGGCAAACGAAAAAATATCCTTTACGTCTGAAAGCGCGGGCATAGTTCCGAGGGAAGTCGCCAAATTTCTTGACGCAAACAAGGCGCAGGTAATGGAGCGGGCTTTGAAAAAAGCGGACGTTTCCCTGGAAGACATCGGCATGCTTTCGTTTTCGAGGGGACCTGGCATAGGGAACTGCCTTCAGATAGGCCTCAACACCATAACTGAACTGAGCGAGAAAACTGGTTTGCCCGTAGTCGGCGTAAACCACATGCTTGCACATCTGGAAATAGGGCGCCTTCTCACTCCCGCAAGAGACCCCGTAATGCTGTACGTTTCCGGCGCCAACACGCAGGTCATCGCTTTTGAGGGCGGGAAATACCGTGTTTTTGGCGAAACTCTCGACGTAGGAATCGGCAACATGCTGGATAAGTTTGCGCGTCATTTGGGACTGGGCTTTCCCGGCGGGCCGAAACTGCAGGAACTTTACTACCAAGCCGACGAGCGCGATTTCATTCCATTGCCTTACACCGTCAAGGGGATGGATTTAGCGTTCTCGGGAATACTGACCAAGTCAAAACAACTCGCGGATACCAAAAAATACTCGAAGGCGCAACTTGCCTATTCGCTGCAGGAAGTAGTTTATGCGATGCTCGTCGAAGTATCGGAACGGGCTATGGCGCATTGCGGAAAAAAGGAATTGCTTCTCGGCGGGGGCGTCGCATGCTCAAAGATTCTGCAGGAAAAAACGAGGACTATGTGCGAAGAACGGAATGCGAAAATGTTCGTGCCGCCCAACGAGTTTCTTGTGGACAACGCCGCCATGATAGCGTGGCAGGGCGTTTTGCAGAGGAAGGAGGCGAAACGCGGCGGTTTGGACATCCAGCCTGGTTGGAGAACCGACGACGTTACGGTTGCGTGGCGCTGAGTTCGTCGGCTTTTTTGTGGGCTGCCTGCGCCTTCTGGTACTGGCGCAGTTCCATGTATGCGTTGCCCAGCAGCGTGTAGGCGGCGGCGTCTGGGGGGCTTATTCGAGTCGCCTTTTCCGCGGACGCGGCGGCTTTTTCGAAATTTCCGAGACTGTAATGCGCGCGGGCGATTCCCAGATTGCTGCGGAACGGGTCGTCCACCTTACTGAACCAGCTTATCGCTTCCGTGTAGCGCCTCGCCTTCAGGTAGTTTTCCGCAACCTTGAGAAGCAGGTGTTCCCTGTTCCATGCCGGCGCGTTCCGCAGCAGCGTCTGGTAGAGTTTCGCCGCGACTGCGAAATCCGTGTTCTTCTCCGCGAGATACGCGCCGATGTACACTTGGTCGTCGGGATGCGCGTCGCTTTCGTGGAAATACTTGGCGCCGAGGAACGCGCCAGCCTGCTTCCACACGTCGCGCATCGGCATTCCCGACGCGAGAGCCCTGCCGAGAATGTGGAGCGCATCGGCGCTTCCCTCGGCATGGTTGTTGTTGGAACCGGTTTTCAGTTTTTCGGAATCCCAGACCGCTTGGGGTATCCCGGCGGGCCTCGGTTCCTCCTCGCCATCCGGTACCCTGATTCTTAAGTAGTATTCCCTAACCTCGTCCAGCGCCTTCCGGCTTATCCTCCTGTCCGCGCCGCCGGAAACGATTTCCGCGAGATACAGGTTGTCGAGCATTGTGGTAATCGGTTCCGTGTTCTCCCAGTTGTTCTTTATTCTTATGTAACCCTCGTCCTGAAGCGCGTGTATGAACTCGTGCATCGCAGCCGAGTTAAGCCCGTAGTCGGTAGGATCTAGCAGTATCTCCTTAGTGCCGCTGTGTCCGGGCACCTGCATGCCGTAGAATCCGCCCTTCTTGCCCAGCGCGGAAAGCAGCACCCTGTACCGGTCTATGGCGTTTTTTTCGGGCGTCATGCTCTGGACGACGAAGCGCCTGACCTTGCCCACCATCTCGTTTTTCCTGAATGCCAGTTCCGTAGCCTCGGGTTCGCTTATGAGCCCCGCCCACCGCAGCCGCTCCAGCATGTCGTCGTACGTCTTCGCGACTACTTCCTTCTCAGCGGGCTTGAGCTCGCCGACGAAGTATTCATCAACCGCCTCGGGATGCTTCTCGAGGATGTCCAGCACCCTGCGCTGGAGCAGCCCCTTCTCGCTTCTGGCGGGAGCGAGGCGCCGCACTGCGGGAGGTTTTGCCACGAGTATTTAACGCAGCGTCGGGGATTTAAGCGTTGTCGGCCTGGCGTGCGAACCTGCGGCGTGACCGTATCCTGGCGTTAGCCTGCCGCTTCAGAATCGCCTTTGTCTCCGCAAGCGTAGGGGGAACGCGCGCAAGCACAGACGCGACGAACAGCCGCTTCTCCTCCCCGGGTTCGAAGCCCAGCCGTTTCTGCGCCTTGCCAGATTCCGGCGGGTTGCCGATGCTGCTCTCGATTATCCGCGCCTGCTGCACCATCAACGACCATCCGCGGGGCGTCATGCGCCCAAGTGCCCTGCGCTGAAGCTCCAGCAGCCTGTCGCGGTCGCCGAAGTACAGTCCGTTGAACAAGTCGAAAACAGTGAACTTCACGGCGTAATCCAGCCCCTTGCTGGGGCAGACGCCTTTTTCCTTGGCGAGCTGTATGAAGCGCTCGCGCGCCTCTGGAGTGCCGAAAACGCGGAAGTCTAGGTCGCTTTTGGGCTCGAAATATCCCTTCGCAACGCTTCCGTAAACCCCGACGCCTATGAATCTGTCGCCGAGTTCGTCCCGCAGTTGCCCGGTTATCTCCTCTATCTTCGCAAGATTCTCGGCAAGCGCGCCGGGATGGCGCGTCGCGAAATGCGCCCTCTGGGTGCTCATGAGCTCGCTGCTGCCCTGGCTGCGGACCGGCAGTTTCGGGTGGTTTCCGAAGAAGCACCAGTATTTTGCGTTGTTTACCGCATCGCGCACGTTCTTGTTCTCGTGCCAGAGAAGCGCCGTCGGTATTTCAACGTCCCTGACCGTCTGCGGGAAACGGTCGAGCACGTATATCCCCGCGAGCACCTGCGGCCAGTCGCCGCTTCCGAGCGCGCCGAGGACGTGCCGCGGGTTCGGCTTGCCGGTTTTGAGCATCGCCAGCGCGCGCCTCCGGCCCGGGCTGAGCGGGAACGTGAACATCCGACGGGCGGTTATTTCGGGGCGCGCCAGCACAGCCTCCCGCGCTTCGGGTTCGGAAATCGCGGGCCGCGTCCTGCGCGAACGGAGTGTTGCCACGGATATTTCACGCAGCGGCAGTAATTTAAGCGTTGGCGCAATGGGGGCCGATTTCCTCGCCGCGAATGCGGGCGGTTTGGCGTTTCGCATATCCGACCCGCATTTTTCCTTCACTCCGCCTTTTCCTTCATCTCGGCGATTTTCTCCTTGAGGCGCTGCCTGTCCCATTTCGGCGCTGAACGCAGCGCCTCGCCGTAAAAGTTGATCGCGGCGGCGAAATCGCGCTTCCGTTCTGCGAGGTAGGCGCGGTCCTCGGGATGCGCGTTCGTTTCGCCGAGGTATTTCGCGCCGAGGAAGGCGCCAGCGCGCGCCCATATTTCGCGGAAGTCCGAGCCTACAGCAGCTGCGCTTTCCAAGATGTGGAGCGCGTCGCCGGAACCCTCGGCGTGGTTGTTGTTGTAGGCGGTTTTGTTTTTCGAGCTCGTCCAGACGCACGACGGGATGTTCGGATCCCGCACTCCGTCTTTCAGGGATTTCATGATGAGATGACCGTTCCTGACCATTCCCACTGCTATTCCCGTCACTCCCCTGTAAGAGCCTCCAGACTGCAACTCCGCCAAGTAAAGCTTTTCCAGCATGGACGCGACGGGCTCGACGTTTTTACTGTCGTATCCTATGCGCAGGTAGCCGTCCGCCTGGAGAGTATGGATGAATTCGTGCAGGAGTATTGATCGAAGGGTGTCGCTCCTGCTGAGCAGGATTTCGCCCTTTTTGGTGTGGAACCCGCCCCACCCTCCCTGCTTGCCCAAAGTACCGAGCAGGAAGCGGTATCTTTCTATCGGGTTCTTCTCGTCCAGCGCGTCCTGCACCCTGAAGCGCCTAACCGTGCCGAGGATTTCAGCCTTGCGGGCGACCAGTTCCTCCTTATTATTCAGCAGCCCCGCCCATTCAAGCCGCTTGACGAGATCGTCGTACGTCTTGGAAACGAGCTCCCTTTCCTGCGGGTTAAGTTCGCCGCCGAAGTACTCGTCGACTGCCTCGGGATGCTCGCCGAGCAGGCGCATCGCCCTGGCGCGAAGCGTCCTTTTCTTTCCAATAAGCGTTTTAGGCCGCTTCATCACTTTGCGGAAAGTCGCCACCACTATTACTTCAGGCATCGGCAGTAATTTAAGCGTTGGCGCGTTTCGGAATTCGTGGACCTGGTTGCAATCGGCGTCGCAACGCTGCAGGCGTACGGCCTGCTCGGGCTCGGCGTAATCGCCTTCTTCAGCGCCTCGCTGCTTCCGTTCCCGAGCGAACCCGTGCTCGTGCTGGCGGCGAAATACTATGATTTCTGGAGCATCGTGGCAGTTGTCACCGTCGCCTCAACGCTCGCCGCGCTGATCAACTACTACGTCGGGTTGAGGGGCATCCACTCATTTTTCGTCAAGCGCGACCCCCGCGGCGAGAAAAAAGCCGAGGGATGGTTTCGGAAGTGGGGTTCCGCGGTGCTGGTCGCTTCCCCGTGGGTCCCGTTCGTCGGGGATTTGATACCAGTTGTTGCGGGGACCCTGGAGATGGACTGGAAGAAGTTCCTGGCGCTCATAGTCGCCGCGCGCATCATAAAAACAGTCGCGGTGGTGTGGTTCGGCGCGCAGTTGTGGCTGTTTATCGGATAGCGAGAGCACTCAAGCCGGCTGCATCTGCGGGAGCAGCCCCTTGCGCCTGAGCGCGTCAACCTGCACGCGCGTGTAGCGGTAGGCGATGTCCGCCTTCGCGTCGCCCTCGACGCTCCAAGGCATGATAAGCACGATGTCCCCTTCCTTCACCCAGATTTGGCGCTTGATTTTTCCGGGAACGCGGCATAACCGTTCTTTTCCGTCGGCGCACTGCACGATCATGCGCGCGCCGCCCATCAATTGAGCTACGACGCCAAAAATCTCGCCCTTGCGGGGCATTCTCAGGCGAATCTCCTCGCCGTCCTGCGGGCCGTTCCTGTTGTACCAGAAGAACATAGTTTAGAATCTCACCGGTTTTTTCGCTCCGCACGCCTCGCACACGAGCATGCGCACGTTCCTGTCAACTGCGTCCAGATGCGTGTCTGGCTTCCCGCACTCGCGGCAAATAACGTAAATCTCGCAGTACGACGTCAGCTTCTCGTTGACGAGCCGCGGGTTAACCTTGCTGTGCAGGATGAGCTGCTGCCCCGATATTACGCCGGGCGTTGCGAGCTCCTTGAACAGGTATTTCGAAAGTTCTTCGGGCGTCCTGCGCAGGCGGGAGCAGATGTCGCCGTAATTGCGTATGATGGTTTTGCTGCCCTGAAGGAAGCAGTCCGCAACGGGTATTTCGAAGCGTTCCCCGCTCGTGCGCTTCGTCGGGAGGTTCGAATAGAGCTTGTCCAGCAGTTTTTCGTACTCCTCAGCCATAGGCAATCATTTGTTCGCGGATATTTATTAAGGAAGCGCAACAACGCGCACCAGCAGGAAGAGAAGCGCGCCGCCGACGATCGGCGGAAGCGCAGGCCAGTAGCCCTTGTGCCTTTCAAGCACGTAAATCATGAGCAGCAAGCCCGCAAACCCGCCGCATACCGCGAAAATGGCGTCAAGCATGGAAAGCTTGAGCGCCGACACGCTCAGCAGAACCGGCATCACGAAATCTCCCGTGCCCAGTTGGATGCTCTCCTTCTTGTGCTTCAGGGACACTGCGAAGGCGGCGCCGCGCTCGTCCAAGCCCTTCGCCATCGTCACCATGTGCTTCGTTCCAAAGACGGCTATGGCGTCATAGCCCGCCAGCATGAGCGAGAGAATCACGGCGGGGATTATATCCAAGGAAGAGCCCAGAAGCGCGCCGACAACCGCTGCCGCAAAAAGGAGGAAGGCGCCCCGGGTTTGCGGCATTCCCAAACGCAGCCCCAAAAGCAGCGCCGCACCGACGAGCGCCACCAGCTCGGAGGCGAACATGCTTATGAACAGCTGCATCGCGGAGAACTCCAGCAGGAGCTCGATTAGCAGGAACAGTTTTTTGCCGTGGTAGAACTTCAGCAGGAGGAGTATCGCGACGGTGCCGACAAGGATGTACCCGAACAAAAACAGGGAGTTGCCGATGTCGGCGGAGTTCTCGACTACGCTGACCTTCTGGGCCACGAAGTTCCATCCCGCGAGCAAGCCTATTGCCTGCGCCGCGATGAACGCAACCAGCAGCATGAGCGAAACGCGCCGCATAGGTTACGATTAAAAGCCGCGGCATAATTAAACCCTTTCATGGACGCATTGCGCAGGGCGATGGCGGAGGCGGAGGCGGCGCTTGAAAAAGCAGGCGCGAAGAACGCCCACGTGACGAAAGCCCGCGAGGGTTTCGGCGATTTGGCGTTCCCCTGCTTCGCGCTGGCGAAAGAGAAGGGAAAAAAGCCGCAGGACGTGGCGGAAGAATTGGCGAAAAAAGTGAAGATGCCGCGCGCATTTTCAAAAGTCGGGGCGGATGCGGGCTTTGTCAACTTCGCTTTTTCCGATGCATTCTATGAAGAGGCGCTCTCGGAGGTTAAGAACGGATTCGGCGCGGGCATTACTCGAAAGGGCGACACGGTTTGCATCGACTACTCCTCGCCCAATGTCGGGAAACCCCTGCACATAGGGCACATACGCTCGACCGTGTTGGGAGACGCCATCAAACGCCTGCTTGAATTCCAGGGCGCCAAGGCAGTCGGCTCAAACTACCTGTGCGACGCGGGAAAGCAAACCGCGATGCTGATGACGGCGCTGAAGCATTTCGGCGCGAAAGACATAAAGACGGAAAAGGATTTGCTCGAATACTACGTGCGGATTCACAAGGAAATAGAGAATTCTCCCGAGTTGGCGGAGGAAGCTCGGCTCACGCTCGAAAAGATGGAAAACGGCGAGAAGGACATCGCGGCATTGCTCAAGAAGGTGCGCGAGATAAGCGTGAAACCGATTCACGCGGCTTACAAGCGGCTCGGCGTTTCGTTCGACGAGGAACTCTACGACAGCGACTTGGTGGACGACGCCAAGATGATGGTGAAGGAAGCGGTCGGGAAAGATGTTGCGGCGGTGGAAGCCGAAGGAGAAACCGTCGTCATGCTGGAACCCGCGCTGCCAAACTACGTGATATTGCGCTCCAACGGCACCACGCTTTACGCCACTCGTGATTTGGCGCTCGCCGACTACCGATTCAAGAAGCACCATTTCGCGGAAAGCGTCTACGTCACCGCGAGTGAGCAGAACCTGCATTTCAAGCAGGTTTTCGAGACGCTGCGAAGAATGGGCAGGAAATACGAGCTGAAGCACATCGGGTTCGGACTGATATTCCTGCAGGGCATGGAGAAACTCTCCACGCGCGAAGGGAAGGTGCTGCTGCTGGACGAAGTGCTTGACGAGTGCGTGGCTGCGGCGCGGAAGGAAGTCGAAGGACGCGAGCACGCGACAAATGCGGCGAAAACAGCCGAGGAAATAGGCTTGGGCTCGCTGAAGTTCGCGGTTCTGCGCGTCACGCCTGAGAAGAGCATAGTGTTCGATCCGAAAGCCGTAACCGCGTTTGAGGGGTTCACGGGCGCGTACGTGCAGTACACAGTCGTGCGGACGAACGGGATAATGGAGAAAGCGGGAAAGGCGAAGGCGGCCGTGGCGAAGACGGCAAAATTCGAGGAACACGAGCGCGCGCTCATTTCCTCGCTTGCCTCTTTCCCCCAGATTTGCGAAGAATCCGCCAGAAACATGCAGCCGCACGTACTTTGCGATTACCTTCTTACGGTGGCGTCGAGATTCAGCGCTTTCTACGCGAACTGCCCAGTTCTTTTCGTGGAAGGAGCGGAGAAGCAGAAACGGCTCGCGATTGTGCGCGCGACGCAGCTCGTTCTGGAGCAGGGCTTGTCGTTGCTAGGCATAAGCGCGCCCGAAAACATGTGATTAGCGCGGGAACGATTTTACCGCGTCGGCTATTGTCCGGATGTCGCTCTCAGTCACCGACGGGTGCACCGGAAGCGAAAGCACTTCCGTGCAGAGCTTTTCCGTTTCCGGCGTGTTCGCCTGTGCGTTGAACGTGGGGAGCGAATGGAGTGGCATGGGATAGTAGACGCCGCTGCCGACGCCCTTTTCCGTCAGGTGCTTCTGCAGCGCGTCGCGTTTCTTGGTTTTAATCGTGTACTGGTGGTAGACGTGCCTGCAGCGCGGGTCAACGAACGGCGTTTCAACGTAATCCGCGAGCATTTCGTCCAGCATTTTCGCGTTGTTCCTGCGCTGCTCCGTCATCTTATCTAACTTCTGCAACTGCGCGAGCCCTATTGCCGCGTGCACGCTGCTTAAGCGCAAATTGTAGCCGAGGTGGACGTACTCGTACTTGCTCTTCTGTCCGATGTTTCTCCAAAGGCGCGCTTCTTCCGCGAGCGCGTCGTTGTCCGTCAGCAGCGCCCCGCCTTCCGCGGTTGTCAGGTTTTTCGTAGGATAGAAGGAAAACGTGAGGAAATCGTCCTTGAAACTGCGCGAATGGTTGAACTCGGCTCCGATTGCCTGGCAGTTGTCGGATACGATTGAAAGCGAGTGCTTGTCGGCTATTTCGCGCAACGCATCCACGTCGTACGCCTGTCCGTAAAGGGAAACGGGAATTATGGCTTTTGTTTTCGGCGTGATGGCTTTTTTGATCGCGTGCGGGTCTATGTTGAACGTGCGCGGGTTGACGTCAACGAAAACGGGCTTCGCATTGATGAAGCGCGGGGCATTAGCCGTAGCGATGAACGTGAAATCAGGGACGATAACCTCGTCGCCTGGGCGGATGTCGAGCGACAGGAGCGCGACGTGGAGCGCCGCGGTTCCGCTGGAAACCGCGATGCAATGCTTATAGCCGTGGTATTTCGCGAGCGACTCCTCGAAGTCCTTGACAGCGGGGCCCTGCGTCAGCATGCCCGAGCGCAGGACGCGCGTTACCTCCTCGATTTCCTCGTCGCCGATTACTGGTTTGGCAATCGGAATCATTTTTTTTCACTCACTTTCTCGTATGCGGAAAAAGGCACGGCTGTTTTCTCCTTGCATTTCTTGCAGGTAAACACGACGTTGTTGCCATCCTTCGTCCCTTCGCTTACCCTCTGCCCGCACTTGCACACGAACCCTATAATGCGGCCGGGGTTGCCGACCACGAGCGCATGCGCCGGAACGTCCTTCGTGACAACCGCGCCTGCGCCGACCATCGCGTATTCGCCCACGGTTATGCCGCAGACGAGTATCGCTCCTGCGCCGATTGACGCGCCCTTCTTTATCAGCGTCTTGTGCACCGCGAACTCAGAAATCCACGAGCGCGGGAACATGTCATTAGTAGTAATGCAGTGCGGTCCGAGGAAAACGTCGTCCTCGATTACCACGCCGTGGTAGACGGAAACGCCGTTCTGTATCTTGACGCGGTCGCCGATTTTCACGTCGAAGTCGATGTAAACGTCCTTGCCGATGTTGCAGTTCTTCCCGATTTCGCAGTTCTCGCGAATTTGCGCCTGGTTCCAGATTTTCGTGCCGTCGCCTATCTTCGCCTGCGGGGAAACGTCCGCCGTCGGATGGATTTTCACTATCATTTCAAAAACCCCTTCATCGTGATTTTCAGGCCTTCGGCGAGCTCCGTCTCCGGCGCGTAGCCGAGTTCGCGGCGTGCTTTCGAGATGTCCGCGAGCGACTCGCGCACGTCGCCGGGGCGACCGGGCTCGAAAACCACCTTGGATTGCGAGCCGGCAAGCGCGATGATTTTTTCCGCGACGCCGGCAACTGTCACCGCGCTTCCGGAGCCGATGTTGTACGCGCCGCTCCCCTTTTTCGCCGCAAGTGCGAACGCCTGCGCCGCGTCCTCCACGAACACGAAATCGCGCGTCTGCCTTCCGTCGCCGTTTACCGCCACAGGCTCGCCGCGCAGCGCGCTTCCGATGAACGACGGTATCGCTGCCGCGTAGCGGGGGTTCTGTCCGGGTCCGTAGACGTTGAACAGCCGCAGGGAGACGCAGCGCATTCCGTAATCCTCGGCGCAGGCCGAGAGCAGCTGCTCGCCCGCTATCTTCGTGGCGGCGTATGGCGACGCCGCGCATGGAAGCATGTCCTCGGTTTTCGGGTTTTTCGGGCTGTTGCCGTAGACGCTTGCGGACGAGGCGAACACGATTGTTCCGACGCCCTTCCTGCGGGCGGCGTCGAGCACGTTCGCAGTGCCCTCCACGTTGTTTTTCACGAAAGTGAGCGGTTCCGCGACGGACTGGGGGACGCCCGTCAGCGCGGCGAGATGCATTACCGTTTCCGCACCCTCGAAGGCGGCGCCCAGCTTCTTCGCGTCGAGTATGTCCTGCCCGTCCGCGAGGTCGTAGGTTTCAGCCGACAGGGCTTTCGCTACCCATGAACCGATGAAGCCCTTTCCGCCCGTGACTACGGTTTTCATAGTAATTCTTAGCGACGACGTGTTTTTAATCAACGCGTGTGGTGTGCGCGACGGGACGGCCGTGCCTTTTTCGCCGCGCACCAGCAGCAATCCCAGTAGTCCGCATGAGTCTTCCTGAAAAAATAATAAGCGGGGGAGCGCCTCCAGAACAGGATTCCGCTTAAAAAAAGGAAAACCTTGCCGCGCAGGAACGCTTTTCCGAGTTCGCTTTTATGCAGGGGCGGCTGAAAACCGAAAGTCCAGTAGTCGATAACCGTCAGGGGGGACAGCCATCGTTCCAATTTCTTCCTTGTCACCCAGGGATACAGGTGATAATTATCGCTATACACGGGCCAATCCTTCCCGAAGATTTTCCTGCCTATTGCATTGTAATTGGCTGTTTCTATGAAAATAAACCCGCCGGGCTTCAGGACCCGTTTTGCTTCGGAAATTACCTTTTCGGGGTTCTCGAAATGCTCGACGCAGTCTATCATGGTTATTACGTCGAACCGGCTGTCCTTGAACGGGAGTTTCTGCCTGTTCAAATCGACACAAAAAGTTTCCCCGTAATGCGCCGCTTTTTTACCGCATACGCCGAAACGTCCACCCCTGCAGTTTCAAAGCCGCGTCTTTTCGCCTCCTTCAGCAGGAATCCCAGCGCACAGCCCACATCCAGCAAACGGCCGGTTTTTTTGCGCTTCTGAACCTCGTCAAGCACGCGGTTAAAACGGCGTTTATTCTGCTCTTCGCTGTAGTCCGCATAAATCCTGCCGTGATAGTATTTCTTGTTGTAATATTTTTTTGCGTCGTATGGCTTTTTCATTTTCTAATCAGCGCGTATGATACGCGCGGTGGTGCCATCCGCGCGGGTGGACGAGCGCGTAGATGCGGGGCTTGCGCTCCGCGATGTATTTGCAGAGGCAGTCCTTCCTGCCCGTCGGCACGCCGTTCTCGAAGGACTTCCAAGCGACCAGGCTGTCGCTCACGTACGTCGCGCCCCCGAAGAAGCGGTCCTCGTATGCCTGGTATTCGAATCCGTATTTTTTAGGGTCTCCCCTGCGCCAGTAGGCGAGGTTGTCGTATCCCGTGAAGTCGCGGTGGCTGGAGAATCCGCGTATCTTTTTGCCGATCAGCAGTTCGAGGATTGCCTTGTCGCGCTTCAGCACGCTCGCGAAGTCCTCGCGGAAGATGCGCGAGACGTCGGTGGACTCCTCGTGCAGCCCGATTTCGTGCCCGCATTTCGCGATTTCCCTGAGCGCGTCGTACGTCTTGTAGCCCATCGGATTGTATTCGTTGGCGTGCAGGCGCACGAAGTATGTGGATTTGATGCCGAGCCTGCGTTCGATGCGCGCCATCTCCGCCGCGCGATCGGGGAAGAACTCGATATCGTGGCGCAGGACGATGTACGGCGGCTTCGGCGGCCTTTTCGCGAAATCCCCGCATCCGACGATGCGGTAGCCCGCGCGCTTCGCATCCTTGAGTATTTTTTCGTAATGCGCGTACGAGAAGCTGCAGGACATGTTTCCACCTCGTTCTATTACCTTCGCGTTCCTTTTAATGCGTTTCCCCCCCGCCGCCGCAATAGCTATTTAAACTTCGGCGGCTCATCTTCTTGGAAGGTGTTCCGTATGCGTGTTCTGGTTACAGGCGGCGCAGGGTACATAGGCTCCGTACTTTCGCGAAAACTTTTGGAAGCGGGCTACGACGTAAGGGTGGTGGACAAGCTGATGTTCGGCGTAGAGTCCGTCAAGGACTTGGTCGGGAACAGCCGTTTCGAGCTACAGATAGGCGACATCATGAACTACGCGGACATAGCGCGCTCGCTCAAGGGCGTCGACGCGGTGGTGCACCTCGCTTCGATAGTGGGCGACCCCGCGTGCGCCGCGGAGCCGGACGCCGCAACGGAGATAAACCTGATGTCGACGCTGCGGCTTTCGCGCCTGTGCCGAGAAAAAAAGATAGAACGGTTCATCTTCGCCTCTACGTGCAGCGTTTACGGCGCGAGCGAGGGCGACTCCGAGATAACGGAGACTTCGCGGCTGAACCCCGTGTCGCTTTACGCCGAAACGAAAATCGACTGCGAGAAGGTCCTGCTTGCGTTCGACACCGGTGGGTTCTCGCCGACGATACTGCGCCTCGGCACGCTTTACGGCGTGTCGCCGAGAATGCGCTTCGACCTGGTTGTGAACTACCTGACGTGGAAGGCGCATGCGCAGAAGAAGATCAAGATATTCAACGGCGCGGTATGGCGGCCGTTCGTGCACATAGACGACATAGCGAACGCGTTCCTGAAGGTGCTCGACGCGCCTGTCGACAAGGTGGCGCTCCAGACGTACAATGTCGGGTTCACCGACGAGAACTACCGCCTGAATCGGCTCGGCGAGGTCATCGCGGAAAACGTGCCGGGCACGCAGGTGGAGTACCTGAGCGAGACAAAGGACCAGCGCTCGTACCGCGTGTCGTTCGCGAAGTTCGAGAAGGCGTTCGGCCTGAAAAAGACGAAAACGCTCGCCGAGGGCGTGCGCGAGACCAAGGCGGCGCTGGAGTCGGGCGCGTTCCCGGACCCGTCT
>JAZDNL010000044.1:0-9557 GCA_043799765.1 Microcaldota archaeon
CCTTTCACTACGATAGACCCGAACAAGGGCGTCGCTTTCCTGCGCGTCAGGTGCCCGTGCGCGGCGCTTGGAAAAACATGCTCCCCGAGAACCGGCGCCTGCCACGACGGGGAGCGCGACGTTCCGGTTAATGTCGTGGACGTCGCGGGGCTCGTCGAAGGAGCGCACGCGGGGCACGGCCGTGGCAACCAGTTCCTCGCGGATTTGTCGCAGGCGGACGCGCTGATATGCGTCGCCGACGCGTCGGGTGGAACGGACGGGGGCGGAAACCCCGCGAGAGGGCACGACCCCGCGGAGGACGTGCGCATACTTGAAAGCGAAATTGATTACTGGTTCCTCGACATCCTTAAGCGCAACCTTCTGAAGGCCAAAGGCAGGAAGTTCGCCGATTTAGCCGCCAACCTATCGGGAATCCGCGTTTCCGAGGAGGTGCTGCAGCGCGTTTCAGCGCGGCTGGGCATGACCGAGGAAATCTCCACGTGGAAAGAGGAAAAACAGCTGCTCAGCCTCGCAACCGCCCTCCGCAAGGAGACGAAGCCCATAGCGATTGCCGCGAACAAGATGGATCTGCCCGGCGCCCCCGAAGGGCTGGCGCGCTTGAAAGAGGCGTTTCCCGAGTACGTGGTGATCCCCACGGCTGCGGACGCGGAACTCGCCCTGCAGAAGGCGAAGGACCTGGGGATGGCGGATTACGACGGCAGGGAGCTGCGCGTCCATGACGGCATTCCCCCGAAGCTCGCCGACGCGTTGCGCTCGATAGACGAACGCGTTTTGAAAAAAGGCGGAACCGGCGTGCGCGAAATCCTCAACCGGGTTGCCTTTGAATTGCTGCACTGCGTCGTCGCCTATCCTGTCGAGGACGAGAGGCATTTTTCGGACCATTTCGGCAAGGTTCTGCCGGACGCGATTCTCCTGCCGCCGAACAGCACCGCGCACCAGCTCGCCGCGGCGATACATACCGACCTGGCGACGCATTTCCTCTACGCCCTTAACGCGAGAACGGGCATGCGCATCAGCAAGGACCACGTCATCGCCGACGGCGACGTCATCAAGATAGTTTCGACTAAATGACTCATATGTCGGGAATTATCTCGGGGCGCTCATCGGTAAGCAGCGAGTAATACGCGGTCATCTTCAGCCGGTATTCGATCGCCGCGTTTATGAGCTTCGACATCGTGGCGTTCCTCCTTCCCGCTATCAGGACGAGGAGCAACTGGACGACCAAGCAGATTCCCGCAATCATGCCGAGTATCATCAGCACGATTGTCAGCGGAATCCAGTATACGAGCCTCACGAGAAGCTCCGTCCTGCTCGCCTTCTCGGGCGCCCTCACTTCGTACTTCACGGTCTTCACCGCATCACCCGAAAGCCGAACCGAGTCTGTTTTTATAAACGCGCCGCTTTCTACGCTTATGATGCGTTTCGGCACCGCCGGCATCCCGATAAGGTGCAAATCAAAGGGCTCGCTTGCGGGAATAAAATGCGTGCGCGATTTGGGGCTCGAGGCGATGGAGTTCGAGTTCGTGCAGGGCGTGAAGATGAGCGAGTCGCTAGCCAAGGAGTGCGGAAACGAGGCGAAGCGCCTGGACGTTTCGCTTTCCGCGCATGCCCCTTATTTCATCAACCTGATTTCCGAAAAGCCCCAGACGCGCAACCTGAGCAAGCACCACATCATGGAAACGTGCCGCGTTCTCGACGCGGCGGGCGGGGGCAGGGCGGTTTTTCACGCGGGATTCTACGGAAAAAAGCAGCATCAGGCTGCGTTCGGGGAAATGCTCGTCCCGCTCGCGGACTTGCGCGACAGGGTGCGCGACGCGAAGCTGAAGGCGGTTCTCGCGCCGGAGCTTTCAGGCAAGCGCGTGCAGTGGGGGTCGCTTTCCGAGCTGTGCGATTCGGCGAAGCAGGTTAGCGGCCTGAACCCCTGCATCGATTTCGCGCACATGTTCGCGCGCGGCGACCTGAAGAAGGACGACGGGGAGCATTACGGGAAGGCGCTCGACTCTCTCGGAGAAGCGCTCGGCAGGCAGGCACTCCAATCGCTCCACATACACTTTTCGGGCATCGAGTTCTCGGAAAAAGGGGAGCGCAGGCACCTGCCCGTAGGAAAACCCGCGTTCGCGCCGCTTGCCAGGGCGCTGAAGGAGCGCAAATGTTCGGGGACGATAATCTGCGAGTCGCCGCTGATAGAGGAGGACGCGCTTAAAATGCAGAAAACGTACTTTAACGCGCCTTAATCACTGCCCTCGCCACAACGGGCGCCACGCCGTCAAAAACAGACGGGACTATTTTTTTCACATTCGGTTTTTCCACCATGGACGCAATGGCGTCCGCGGCGGCGTCCTTCATCCTTTCCGTGATTTGCGGCGCCCTGCAGTCGAGCGCGCCGCGAAAAACGCCGGGAAACGCCAAAACGTTGTTGACCTGATTTGGAAAGTCGCTCCGCCCCGTCGCAACTACCGACGCGCCGGCCTTCAGCGCCTCAGCGGGCATTATTTCCGGGACCGGATTGGCCATGGCGAAGACGATCCCGCCTTCCGCCATCGCGGCAACCATTTTTCCCGTAACGATGCGCGGCGCCGACACCCCTATGAAAACGTCGGCTTCCTCCATCGCGTCGGCAAGGGTTCCCGAAACATTCCTCTTGTTCGTCGTGCGCGCGAGCTCCCCTTTGTATTCATTCAGGTCCCGCCTGTCGCGCGATATGGCGCCGTGCGAGTCGCATACGACGACGTCGCGCGGTTTGCGCCGCAGGAGCATTTTCGTTATGGCGGTTCCGGCTGCGCCCGCCCCGCTTACCGCAATCCGCGCGTCGGACATTTTCTTGCCGACCACCTTCAGTGCGTTCGTCAGCGCGGCTGTTGCGACGATTGCGGTGCCGTGCTGGTCGTCGTGAAAAACGGGAATCCTCATCCGCTTCTTCAGCGCCTCCTCAACTCGGAAGCAGTGCGGCGCGGCCAAGTCCTCGAGGTTTATGCCGCCGAACGTCGGTTCCAATGAGGCGATTGTTTCCACGAATGCGGTTTCGTCCGCGTTAACGCAGATCGGAAACGCGTCAATGCCCGCGAATTTCTTGAACAGCAGGGCCTTTCCTTCCATGACGGGCAATGCGGCCTGGGCGCCTATGTTTCCCAGCCCGAGCACCGCGGTTCCGTCGGTTGCGATTGCGACGGAGTTCCACTTGGAGGTGTAGTCGTACGCTTTTTTCGCATTCCTCGCTATCTCGAGGCAGGGTTCCGCCACGCCCGGCGTGTAGGCAAGCGACAAATCGCGCTTCGTTCGGAGCGGCACCTTGCTGGCTATCGCGAGTTTTCCTCCACTGTGCAGGCGAAGCGCCGCCTCGCGTTCGCTCACAGTTTCAGCTTCCTCTTGATTTCGGGGACGTCGAACCCCCTTATCATATAGCCGTCTATTTCTATGACGGGCACGCCCGTCTGCCCGCTCTTGCGTATCATGTACTCCGCAGCCGCGGCGTCCTGCGAGACGTCGATGTCCTCGAACGCCACGCCGTTCTTCTTCAGGTAGTCCTTCGCCATGACGCAGTACGGGCACGTCGGTGTAGAGTATACTTTCACGGTAGCCATGAGCCCACCCCACCTGTTTAAAACAAACGGTTAAAAAAAGGGTTTCCCTTAAGGTTTCACCAGTTTTTGGGGGTTGCTTATATGGACGAAAATCAGCATCACGAGCATAGCGTTGAGAAGCACGAGCGCGACGTTGAGAAGCACGAGCGCGACGTTGATAGGCACGAACGTGACATTGATAAGCACGAACGTGACGTTGATAAGCACGAGCGCGACGTTGAGAAGCAGCAGCCTCCGCTTGGCGTTCCGTTGCCTATTCTCCTGGTGGTGGTAGCGCTGCTTTGTCTTGTAATAGGTTTCTTCGCGGCGTCGCTGATGCGCCCCGCTTCCGGGCCGGCAGCCACGCCGACCCCGAACCCGTCAATCGACGCCCTTCAGCTACAGTCGAAGGTGGCGACTTATCTGACGGACATGCTGGCGACGCAGGGCGCTACCGGCGTCGTAGTGCAGAGCACCTCCACGACTGTCGAGAACGGCATGTACGCAGTCAACGTTAGCATAATCCAGAACGGGCAGGTGGTGCAGACGGCGGTAACATACGTTTCGCTTGACGGGAAGCGCCTCTTCATAGGCCAAATTCTCGACCTCACCAAGGCATTCCCGAAGCCGACGCCGGTGCCCACCGTTGCCATACCCAAGACGGCGAAGCCCGAGGCGGAGATGTACGTCATGAGTTTCTGCCCGTACGGGCAGCAGGCGGAGGCCGGCATAGGCCCGGCGCAGAAGGCGCTCGGCGCCGCGATCACGGTGGTGCCGCACTTCGTCATCTACGGCAATAACTCCTACGCTGGAGAGGAGGCTCAGTATTGCATCGCCAACACCTCCCTGTGTTCGCTGCACGGCGTTGAAGAGGCGAAGGAGGATGGAAGGCAGGCTTGCATCTGGAAGTACCAGCAGCCGAAATGGTGGAACTACGTTGACTACGTAGGCGCGAACTGCTCCGTCACCGACATTGGGACGTGCTGGCTGACCGCCGCGAACGCAACAGGCGTGAACGCGACAGCGGTTGAAACGTGCTTCGCGGACGAAGCCGTTGCGCTGCTCGAGGCGGACGCCGCGCTCAACAAGGAGAATGCAGTCACGGGTTCGCCCACGATATTCATAAACAACGTGACCTACGCGGGCGGCAGGGCTGCCGAAGATTTCAAGGACGCGTTCTGTTCGGCGTTCACGACGCAGCCTGCCGAGTGCAACATGACGCTTTCGGAAGCGCAGGCGTCGGCGTCGGGCAGTTGCGGTTAGCGGAGGGGTGTGTCTGAACGCACGATTACGCCGCCGAGTGGCAGAAGCGCTTCTCCTTTTCAGGCGTGGGCAGGCTTGCGCCTGCGCTGTGCGCGTTCAACGCCAACATCGACTACGTAGTGCACCTTAAGGCGCCGCGGGTGGCGGGCATTGCGACGCCCCGTTCCCCGCCGGCGCTCCACGAGGAGCAGGATTTCTGGGATGCGCTTGCGCAGTGCATGTCGCTCGGAAAATCGATGCACGTCACCGGTTCGCCGCAGATTATAGGCTGGTTCTCCAAGGCGATGAAGCCCGATGAAAAAAGGGCGGGGGGGCAGGCCGCGATCATGGCAAACCAGCTCGCCGCACTCGGCGGCAGCGCGGTTTTCTCGCCCGCGATACTTTCGCCGCTGCAGGCGCAGCGCATGAACGAAAAGGTGCGCGTCCCCGTTGCGGAAAAGGGGGAGCTGCGTTTCGTGGCGCCTTCCGAGGCGGCGCGCCCCCAGGACGTAACGAAAATCAACTGGGTGTTCGAGTTCATGGCGGGCGAGACGCTGCGCCACAAGGGCGAGGTTATCACGGCGCCTCGCTCGAACCGCCTAATCGTCGCATCGGTCGTTTCCAAGGAGATGCCGCTTTTTTCCGAGGAGCTGGAGCCGCTTCTGCCTGAAATAGGCGAGTCGGTTTCGTGCAGCCTGCTGGCCGGATACCACTACATTTCTGACGCCGAGATGGCGAAGCGGTGCGCGTCGCAGCTTTCGGCCCTGCGCCGCAACAAGAAAATCCTGCTTCACGTCGAATACGTGCCGTTCGAGCACGCCAGCGCGGCGGCGCCCGTGCTCCGCGAAGTGACGAAGGAGGCCAAGTCGCTCGGCGCGAACGAGGCGGAGACGGTCGAGATACTGCGCGCGCTCGGTTTCGGCGCAATCGCGGACAGGCTGAAGGCGCGCGAGAACGCCTTTGTCCTGTACGACGCCGCCAAGCACGTGTTCGAGCACCTGGGTCTGGAGCGCTTCCACGTGCACAACCTCGGCTATAATCTCGTGCTCCTGAAGAAAACTGCGAATCCCGAAAAGGCGCGCGACGGTTGCGTGCTCGCCGCGCTCGCCGCGTCTGCTAAGGCGGCTTCGGGCAAGAGTTTCGTTTCGCAGGAGGATTTGTCCGCGCTCGTGCTCTCGAAGGGGCTGATGGACGCGCATGCCTTCGCCGCGGAGGTGTCGGATCTCTACCACGCGGACGAAAAGAAGCTTCTTTCCGAGGGAATAGCGGACATGGGCGAGCACCACCTGGTTTTCGTGCCGGTGCCCGTAGTGGAATCCAAGACTACCGTGGGGCTCGGCGACGTGGTTTCCTCGGTTGCGCTCGCTAAGGAAATGATTTAAACGCGTTCGCCGCCTAAACGCTTCGTGGCACTCAGGTTCTACAACACGCTTTCGCGGAAGAAGGAGGACTTCGTCCCCCTGCGCGGCAAGCAAGTAGGCCTTTACTCCTGCGGCCCCACTGTCTACAACTTCGCCCACATCGGCAACCTGCGCTCGTACGTCTTCGTCGATTTGCTGAAGCGCTACCTTGAATGGAAGGGCTACGCGGTTACGCACATAATGAACATAACCGACGTGGACGACAAGACGATAAAGGGCGCGAAAACCGAAGGAGTGCCGCTGCGCATTTTCACCGAGCGCTACGAGAAGGCGTTCTTCGACGACCTGGAGGCGCTCAACGTCAAGCCGGCAACGAAGTATCCGCGCGCAACCGAGCACGTCGGCGAGATGATAAAACTCATACAGAAACTTCTCGACGCAGGAATAGCCTACAAGAAGGAGGATGGCGTCTACTTCGCCATATCCGCGTTCAAAAAATACGGGGCGCTTTCGCATTTAAACCGCGCTTTGCTGAAAAGCGGGGCGAGCGGCGTTCGCGCCGACGAATACGCCAAGGACGCGGCGTCGGACTTTGCCGTATGGAAGGCGTGGGACGCCGCCGACGGCGACGTGGTATGGGAAGCGCCCTTCGGACGCGGACGGCCCGGATGGCACGTCGAGTGCAGCGCTATGAGCTCCAAGTACCTTGGCGACTCTTTTGACGTCCACACCGGCGGCGTGGATTTGATTTTTCCGCACCATGAAAACGAAATAGCCCAAAGCGAAGCCGCTTCCGGCAAGAAGTTCGTTAAGTACTGGCTGCACTGCGAACACCTGATGGTGGACGGCAGGAAGATGGCGAAGTCGCTGGGGAACTTTTACACCCTTCGCGACATTGAAGCAAGGGACGGCAACGCAATTGCGCTTCGCTACCTTCTGATTTCGACCCACTACCGCAGCCAGCTGAACTTCACTTTCGACGCCCTTGAGCAGGCGAAAAACACCGTTGATTCCCTGAACGATTTCGCGGAACGGCTGCGCGACGCCAAGGGAAAAGGCGGTTCCGAGCGGATGAAGGACTTAACCGCGCGTGCGAGGCGGAAGTTCGAGGAGTACATGGACGACGATCTGAACGTCGCCTATGCGCTGACGGAAGTTTTCGATTTCATGCACGAGGCGAACAAGCTGCTGGCGTCCGGCGAGCTGTCCGCGTCCTCGGCGAAGGAAGCGCTCGCCTTTCTCGAAGACGTCGACAAGGTTCTCGGCGTGCTAAGCAAAAAGAAAGCGAGGGCCGTTTCAGCGGAGATTCGCGGCATGGTCGACGCGCGGGAATCTGCGCGGAAAAAGGGCGACTTCAAGGAGGCGGACCGCATCCGTGCACTGCTGCGCGAAAAAGGCGTGGTTCTTGAGGATTCCAAGGAGGGCGTCCGCGTAAAATGGCTCGATTAGTCCTGGGGTTCGCGGGCACAATCGCTTCGGGCAAGGGCGAAGCAGTTGCGCAAGCCGCGAAGCTTCTCACGGCGAAAGCGTACAGCCTCAGCGACGAGTTGCGGACCGCCCTGCGGAAGAAACGGAAGCCCGTAACCCGCAAAGCCCTAAGGGCGCTCGGGAACGAGCTGCGCAGAAAATACGGCACCGGCGTTCTAGCCAAACGTGTTGCCATCAAGGCGCGCCGAGTTCGCGGCGCCGTCATAGTAGACTCGATCCGTTGCGCAGGCGAGGCGGAGGCACTGCGCAAGGAGTTCGGAAAGAAGTTCACGCTTGTTTTCGTCGACGCGCCCCTGCGCATCCGTTTCGAGAGGGCGAAAAAACGCGCGAGGGAGGGAGAGGCTTCGTCCTTCGCGGAATTCAGGCGCGTGGACGCAAAGGAAATGGCGGACAACGAGAAGTGGGGGCACTCGCTGCGCAAGGTCAGGAAGATGGCGGATGTGGTTTTGCGCAACGACTCCTCGCTTTCCCGCCTTCACTCCCGCGTCAGGCAACTGCTTACAAAAGCTTCTTCGCGACTCCCTCGAGCCGTCCGCTGAGCCCGGTTTTCGGGAGAACCACCGCGTCGATTTTCCTTCCCTTTATGTAGTCGCGCTTGATTTCGAGCAGCGTCTGCACCTCGACGCCCGTCAGCTTGATTCCCAGAAGCGAACGCGCCTCTTCATCGAAGAAAGCGCAACGCAGGCTGCCCGTGCCATCCCTGATTTCCGCGGTTACGAGCAGCAAATCCCGTTCCGCCCCGCCGCAGCTGCACGGCTTCTTCGCCCCGCAGTCCCTGCACTTCTTTATCACGCGCGCCTCGAAAACCGCGGAAACCTCCCCTTCGACAAGCGCGGTTTCCCCCTCCTTCAGCTCCGAGATTTTTCGGCGCGGGTACAGGCGCTTCGCCGCGCCCTCGTCGCGCTCTCTTGAACTGTCGCGCACTATCCTGCCTTTTCCGACGTGCGCCTCGCCGTTCTTCAGGTACGCGCCTTCCACAAGCACGGCGTCGCCCGACCGCAGGCGTTCCGTGTACTCTGCGTTCGCATCCCAGCAAACCGTCGTAATGCGGGCGTCGCCGTCGCCTATTACGAGATTAGCCACGCTTCCCTTCTTTCCGTTTTTTTCGAACAGCCTGACGCTGCTTTTCTCCAAAAGGTGCCCTTCGAAGTCGAAGGAGGGGACGCCATCGCGAAGTTCGGAGATTTTGAGGAACGGCGTCTTGTCTTTTGGAGGAAACGAGTCGTCGTCGCCCATTACTTTTTCGGTTTCCGTTATGAGTATCGAGTGGAGTTCAACAGGCGACGCTGTTTTCACGAGCACGTTTCTCGCCTCGATTGCGTCGTTCCGCCTCAAACCGTCGGCCATCGCCACGTCGCGGTTCCAGAGCACGAGGGCGCCCTCCGCGGTTTTGTCGGCAACCCGCATCGAACACAACCGCCCGGGCTTACCATTGCGCTCGAACGTTTTCTGGCATGGTATTTCAAGAACGCGGACGCGAACAGTCGCCTCCTCGCCGTCCTTCAGCGCGTTCAGCTGCTTCGGCGCAGCCATCGCCGCCGCCCTGCCTTCCGTAATCAGCCCTGCGTAGCGCTCCTTGATGTCTTCCTTGTCCGCCACGCTAAACCATCTCCTTCAATCCGTCGGAGATGCGCTTCTTCGGGGAGTACCCTAGCATGCGGCGAGCTTTCGATATGTCGAAAACGCGGTTCTCTACCAGCTCGCCGATATAGCGCTGCCTGATTCCCATGAACATCGCGGCGATCTTGGCGACGAAGACGGGGATGCGGAAAAAGTTCGGCTTCACGTTGCACGCCTTTGCAACCGCACGCAGGCATTCCTCCTGCGTCAGCGTTTCTCCGCTGGCGATGTCGTAGTCCTCGTTGAAGTTTTTGGTTTTAACGGCGAGAATAATGGCGCGCACAAC
>JAZDNL010000051.1:0-2605 GCA_043799765.1 Microcaldota archaeon
CGCTATTTCGGTAGATACTTTATGGGTGCAAGACCTAGAAAATGGAAAAAACGCCACCACATGCGGTGGAAATGGATAAAGAAAAAGCGCAAGCGCCTGAAGCGCAAGACGAAGCGCAGGGTCGGAAAGCTTTAGCGGTGCTGAAGCGTTTCATGCTCGGAGCGGTCCGCTCTGGAATGGTGTTCGTCTATCCGACGGACACCGTTTACGGACTCGGTTGCGATGCGCGCAATCCGAAGGCGGTAGCTCGGCTGAGGCGCATCAAAAACAAGAAAGGGCCGCTCTCGGTAATCGCGCCGTCGAAGGCGTGGATTGCGGAGAGCTGCGTACTGACGAGAGAGGCCAAGGCGTTCATCGAAAAGAAACTGCCGGGACCATTTACCGTCGTGTTGCCGCTGAAGCGCAAAAAAGCCGTCGCGAAAAACATCTGCGGAAAAACCCTCGGAGTGCGCATTCCGAAGCATTGGGTCGCAGGCGTGGTGCGGACAGCGGGAACACCAGTTGTGACGACGAGCGCGAACGTGTCGGGTGGGAAGACTATGAGGAAAATGGAAGACCTCGACGTCCGAATCCGCAAGGAGGCGGATCTCATATTTTTCGACGGCCCCTGCAATGGCAAGCCGTCGCAAATAGTTGATTTTTCCGGCGCGCGTCCGCGCAGATTGAGGTGAGCACATGAGGTTCGCGATAAACGGGTTCGGCAGGATCGGCCGCAGCGTGCTGCGCTCCGCGCTCTGCAAGGAAGGCTTCTTCGACAGGCACGAACTCGTCGCCATCAACGATAGCGGCGACGCCAAGACGAACGCGCATCTCCTGAAATACGATTCCATACACGGCGTGCTTTGCGAGAAAGTCGAAGCGAAGGGCAACGCGCTCCGCGTCGGCGACCTGGAATTCCCGTTCTACAACGAGAAGGAGGCGGGTGCGCTTCCGTGGGCAAAACTCGGCATTGACGCGGTGCACGATTGCACGGGCAAATACACGGAACGCGAAAAGGCGCAGGAGCACATCAAGGCTGGCGCGAAACGTGTAATAGTAAGCGCGCCGATGAAGGGCGCCGACGTTACGCTGGTTCTCGGCGTCAACGAAAGCGCGTACGACCCGAAGAAACACGCGATAATTTCGATGGCGTCGTGCACGACGAACTGCCTCGCTCCAGTTGCGAAGGTGCTGAACGACTCGTTCGGCATAAGGCGCGGGTTCATGAGCACGGTGCACGCCTACACGAATGACCAGCGCACACTTGACGGGACGCACAAGGATTTGCGCCGCGCACGCGCGGCCGCAATGTCGATCATACCGACCACGACCGGCGCAGCCAAGGCAATAGGCGACGTCCTGCCTCCGCTGAAGGGCAAGCTTGACGGCATGGCGTTGCGCGTTCCCGTATCAGACGGCTCAGCGAACGATTTGACCGTCGAACTGGAAAAGCCGGCAACTCGCGACGACGTGAACAAGGCGATGAAGCGCGCCGCCGACGGTTCGCTTAAGGGCATCCTCGAATACACCGAGGAGCCCATCGTTTCCTGCGACGTCATCGGCAACCCGCACTCGGCGATACTCGACGCGTTGAGCACGAACACGCTCGGCGACATGTGCAAGACGCTGGCGTGGTACGACAACGAGTGGGGCTATTCCTGCCGCATGGTGGACATGCTGGACTTTCTGGATAAAAAGAAGTAGGAAAAAAGAAAAACTTACTTATGCTGTAGCGGGCTCGATCGGGGCGACGGCTTCCTTTTCCTCCGCCTTCTTGTCCTCGATGTCGAACTCCTCGTACAGCTCGGTTTTCTTGATTTCGATGCGCTTCAGCGGCACGATTATGCCGTCGAGCTTCTCGAACATCTCCGCGGACGCCTTGCCGAAGAGAACCTGCTGGATGAACGGCCCGAAGTCCTCGGAAGCCGCCTTTTCCTGCAGCATCTTTATGAGCGCCTTGCGCAGGGTCGTCTTCTGCCTTCCGCTGCACGGGTTCTGCGTGATTATAATCGCCTTTATCGTGAAGTCGACCCCGTCCTTGGATTTCGCGGGGAATACGACGAGCAGGGCGTCGCGCTTGCGGCGCACCATAGTGCCGATGAGCTCGCGCGCGATTTCGTGCCCGATGTACTTGCTGTACGCCTTCTTCTCGCGGACCTCGTAGACGCGGAGGAAGACGTTCGTGTAAGCGTGCGATATGTCGCGCGTTACCTCCTTGAGCGGGATTTTGATTATGCGGTTGATAATGTGTTCATCGTCGCTGGCGGGTATCAGCGCGATATCGCCCTCGCCGAGGACCTTCGGCGCGACGAGCTGGTACCACTTCTTCGCCTTCCAGCCTTCGACCTTCTTTGCAACAGGAGCAGCCATCTCACTTCACCAACAGCGCAGCCTTCTCCGGCTCGTACGTCCAGTTCTTCGGCAGTTTCTTCCCGCGATAATAGCGCACGAGCCTCTTTATCTTGGACTCGGTGCGCGAAAGGCGCACGCGGTTGTGCGTGTCCCTCTTGTTCTGCCCGATGTGCTTGCGCAGCCGGACAGCCTTGCGTATCAAATCAATCAAATCAGTCGGGTATTCCTTGGCGGCCTTGTTCTCAACCAGAAGCTGCGTGATGCTCTTGCCCGT
>JAZDNL010000052.1:0-2255 GCA_043799765.1 Microcaldota archaeon
CAGTGGAAGTGCGGGGTCGGGCAAGCCTTTTATTCGTTTAAATTGACTCTTGGCTCGGTGGGTTTTAGTTGGAAGAAGGGGTAAGCGCATTCGAGGACTATTTCAGCGAGCAGATGCGCGACGAACTCATGGCGCTGGCGCACGCCTACCCGAAGCAGAAGAGCATCGAGGTTGATTGGGAGAAATTCTCGCACGACAACGAGGAGCAGGCGATTGCGCTGCTCGAAACGCCCGACGATGGGACGCGCTCCGCGGAGGAGGCGGTGAAGCGCATCTGCCAGAGCTTGCGCCCCTCCGAAGGCAAGTTCGAGCCGCACGTGCGCTTCTACAATTTGCCGCTTTCGAGCGAGGTGGGCGTGCAGTTCCTCGGCGCGGAGCACCTGAACAAACTTTCGCGAGTCGACGGCGTGGTCCGCTGGATTAACCAGATCAGCCCGCTCATGAAAACCGCGACGTGGGAGTGCGTGCACTGCGCAACCACGATGAAGACGGAGAGCGACAAGGCGAACATAAAGCCCCCGTCGCTGTGCAAGTGCGGGCACCACGATTTCAAGCTTCTGGAGGAAAGCAGCGACTTCATCAACGTCCAAAAGGCGCAATTGCAAGAGTCCGTCGAAAAATTGCGCGGCAACGCGCCTGCGGCGGACATCGAGCTCTGGATGGAGGACGACCTGGCTAACACGATTGTTCCGGGGGAAAAAGTCGTCATATCGGGAATCCTGCGGCTGAGGCAGATGCGCGACAAGGCGGGCAAGCGTTCAGGGGTATACGCGAAATTCCTGGACGTAGAGCACATACTCAAGCAGGAGCAGGAGTTCGAGGAGCTGCACATAACGAAGGAAGAGGAAAAGGAAATCCTGCGGCTCTCGAAGGATCCGCGGCTTTTCGAGAAAATCGTGCAGAGCATCGCGCCGAACATTTCTGGCTACACCGAGATGAAGCAGGCGATTGCGCTGCAGCTTTTCGGCGGCACGCCTGGAAAGGTACTTCCCGACGGAAGGAAGCTCCGAAGCGATATCCATTTGTTGTTAATCGGAGACCCCGGCTGCCTGATAGGCGACGAGCGCGTCGCCCTGGGCAACGGCGCGATAGTGAAGATGCAGGACCTCGGCAGCAGCCACCTGCAACCGATAAGCGAACAGGTGCTTACAGGGCAGGGATACTGCCGCGATACGGCGACTGTTTTCCACAAATACGAAAACCAGCCGGTAATGGAAATCCTGACGGAAAGCGGCAAGTGCATCAAAGGCACGTACAACCATCCGCTTCTCGTCGTCAATGGGATGAAGCGCGAGTGGAAGCGACTCGATGAAATGAAGGAGGGCGACCGCCTCGCTGTCACGACGAAGATTCCGTGCACGATAACCGCGCCGATTGCAACTGGATGGCAGGCGCTTTCGAGGCATTTGGGCCCGCGCTCCAAAGCCAGGCTGCCGAAAACGCTAGACGCGGAAACCGCGGCGCTTCTTGGATACGTCGCAGGCGACGGATGGGTTACTCGCACTCGTGTCGCGTTCGACGTTAATTCCGAGGAGGAGGATTTGATTCCGATTCTTTGCGCACTTGCCGAAAAAAGCTTCGGGATCGCGCCCAAGGTCAGGCGCGAGAAACGCGCGGGCAAGAAGCCGATTACGGTAATTGACATTCATAGCGTCGACGTTGCGCACAACCTCTCGTTCCTGCGCGAGAAGCGCGTTCCCGACTTGGTGATGCGCTCAGGAAACGCGGTTGCTTCGGAGTTTCTGGCATGGCTTTTCGAAGCGGACGGATGCGTCTTCGGAAAGGGCCGCGGCTGCAGGGCTATCCAGCTGAAATCTTCGGAAATCGAGATGCTGCGCGACGTGCAGGTGCTCCTGCTGCGCTTCGGCATACATTCGCGCATAAACGCGAACAACCTCTGCATAAGGCGCGCCGAATCCATGCGCAAGTTCGCGGAGAAAATAGGCTTCCGTTCCGCCAAGAAGAAGGCGCGGCTCGCCGCGCTTGTGGAGTCGGTCAAGACTCTTCAGCACGAATTCGGCGGGCAGCGCAGCGAGCGCGTGGTTCTCGTGCGTCCGGCCGGGTTCGCCGACGTGTTCGACATCGAGGTTCCGAAGGGGCATCGCTTCATTGCCAACGGCGTAATATCGCACAACACCGCCAAGTCCGCGACGCTGCAATACGTGAGCAACCTCGCGCCGAAAAGCGTCTACGTGAGCGGAGCGAGCTCGAGCGGAGTGGGGCTTACCGCTTCAGCTGAAAAGGAGAAGGACGGC
>JAZDNL010000053.1:0-4639 GCA_043799765.1 Microcaldota archaeon
ACGAGCGTGATCGCGCTCGCCAACGAACTTTACGGCGACCAACTCAGGCAGTCCTTTTTGGAGTTGAATGCTTCTGACGAGAGGGGGATTGACGTTGTCAGGGGGAAAATAAAAGATTTTGCGCGTTCGCTCGCCTTGAGCGACGTTCCGTTCAAGATGATATTCCTTGACGAGGCGGACGCGCTGACCTCCGACGCCCAGAATGCTTTGCGCAGAACGATGGAGCAGTACTCGCGCAACACCCGCTTCTGTTTGTCGGCGAATTACTCGTCGCGCATCATCGAGCCGCTGCAGAGTAGGTGCGCCGTATTCCGCTTCGCCTCGCTGCACGACGAGGACTTGCAGAAGATTATCGGCCACGTAGCGAAGGCGGAAGGCCTGAAGGTGGACGAAGCCGCGGAAACTGCGCTGCTTTACGTTTCAGCGGGCGACGCGCGCAAGGTAATCAATTGCTTGCAGGCGTGCTCCGCTTCCGGCAACCACGTGACCGAGGACGAGGTCTACAAGGTTGCTTCCCGCGCCCGGCCAAAAGAAGTCGCGGAAATGGTGCAGCTCGCGCTTAAGGGAAGGTTCACGCAGGCGAGGCAACTGCTTGACGATTTGATGGTCCGCTACGGCATGAGCGGCGAGGACGTGATGGCGCAGCTTTACAACGAGGTAATCGCGCTCGACATTCCCGACGAGGAGAAGGTGCTTTTAGTGGACCGCGTCGGGGAATACGACTTCCGCCTGAGCGAAGGAGCGGACGAACGCATACAGCTCGAAGCATTGCTCGCCCAGATAATGCTCATAAAGAGCCGGCTGAAATAGCGCCTGTTTTAGACGTTCCTTTTGAATTTTTCGGCGGAGCTTATCGCGGACTGCAGCCTTTCGTAGGCGGCGGCCGCGTCGTTGCCGTCTATCAGGAACGAGATGTAGCCGAACGACGAGAATATCGTGATGATGTTCACGCCGATGCCGGCGAGTTGCCCGCACAGGAACTCGAGCACGCCGGGGGTGTACACGTTTTTCTCGGAGCGCGTTATCGTCAGCAGCGCGAGGTTCTCGTTGACGTCCCTTATCTTGCCCTCCTCGCCCTTTACGACATCCTTCAGTTTCTTGAGGAAGCGGCTCATCGCGATTACGGATATCTCGTCGCTGCGCTGTATGATGTACATCTTCTCCCCGCCTATCCAGTTGACGGAGCGCTCAACCTCGAGAAGCGAGCGGTACGTCTCGTCGGAGCGGCGGTACGTTATGTAGCACATGTCGGCGCGCACGTTGAGCGTGCAGCCCACCATCACGGCGTGCAGGCTCTTGTAGTCCGAGTTGAAGACGCCGGACTGGACGTAGCGCCGTATAGCCATTATGACCGCGTCGAGCCCCACCTCCTCCTTCAGCCTCTCCGCCACCATGGGCTGGATGAATCGCGCGAGCGCGGAATAGTTGATGAGGTCGTGCCTGAAGCCGTAGCGCAGCACGTACATTTCGGACAGTATCTCGAAAACGGTGTCGGAAACGCTAGGTGCCATGCTTCTAGTATATCGGCTTGGTTTTTAAATAAACTGTTGTATTTTGTCCAATTTCACTAAGAAATGTCCAAAATCGGAAGGTTAATATACTTTATGAATGTCGTAATAGCGAGTGGCGTCGGGCGCCGCTCGGCGGAAAACCAAAGGAGGCAATCCGGTTTTAATTGCGCGCCCTGTTGCGCCTGATGACCACTAGCCGGGTCTTTGAAAATGCATGCAGTCGGCTTGAGCGTGTTTGAAGGGCAATTCGCCGCGGAACGCAAGCGCGGCTTCCAACTGCCGCAGAGCGAAATCATAACCCTGGCTGCGATTTTCGGTTTGGCGTATTCCGTGATATACGGCGAATACGCCCTGCTCGTCGTCCTCGCCGCGCTCATCGTCCTGTTCTACAAGAAGCCGAACCGCGAGCACTCGCTCGACAATATAACCGTCTGATTTAAACCCGTTGCCACGCAGAATAATCCGTGGCAGCAGCCAGGCTTCCCGCTGTGCGGCGCGTCGGCGGCGGGCGCATCGTCGTTTTCGACAGGAAGCACCTGCCCGGGGAGCATCTTGTGCCGGAAAACTGGATTGACCAGACTCCCGCAGGGAACGTTTTGCTTTCAGACCCCCGCGTGTCCTTCGTCACCGTGCGCCTGAAAGGCCGGTCCGTGGAATTAGTTGCCAAGAACGTGCTTCCACTGCCGAACATCTATTCCTCGAACGCCTTCATAGAAGCGAGGATTTTGAACGAACTCCGGAGCAAGGGTTTCCTGGTTGAAAAGCCGATAGGCGTCTACCTTTCGCCCGGACGCCGCATTCTTTTCACGGAAAAGATAGTGGGCGCGTCCCTTTCCGAGCTTTTAGTAAAAATGAGCGAACGGCAGCAGAACGCGGCGTTCCTGAAGATGGAATATCTGCGGAAGTCCCTGCGAAGGGTTGGTTTAGACCCCGTTGACCTGAAGCCTCCGCACATAATCGTCGACCGCCGCGGGAGATGGCACATCATCGACGTAGAGTTTTTCGTTTCGAACAGCCCCTTCGTGAAAAAGAAGGAGAAGCAATGGAGGTTCAGTGCTGGCGGCGCCTGAGCTAGCGTATCTTATACCGCAGCAGAGCGGCGACTCCGAACGCCTTGAATTCCATGCCAGCGTCGTCTTCGGAGTCGAATATAACGACGGGAGCGCCCGCCCGTCTTGCCTTCTCGATCAGCGAGTTGGCTTCGGCGCGAGTTTCCTTCTTCTTCAAAAGTTCGTCGAGAATCATGAGCTGCTCCGCCGCCCGCGATTCAACGGCGGCTGCAACGTCCGCCATCCCGTAAACCGCGGTTCCCTCCTCCTTCCCTATTCTTTTCTTCAGCTCCTCCAGCAACTCGAACTCCTTCGCAACCCGCTGCTCGCCGAGCACGCGCTGGACGATTCCCTTTTTCAGCAGTTCGTAGACGCCGCTCCTCTCGGCGTTGCTGGTCACCTCGAACGAGATGCGCTTGAGCAATGCAGGCGCTTTTTCCGAGACGTATTTCTTGAAACTGTCCTTTGCAAAACCGGGCCCCGCGACTATTATTTTCCCCTCGGCAGATTCCGCCTGCTTCAGCAGTTCGCCGAGGAAGCGCTTGCGCTCCTCTTCGAAGGTTTTGGGGTCGCGCTTCCGCGCCTGGCTCGCCACCTCGAAGACGAAGCGCACCCCGCTTGCCTGAAGCCGCGCAACAGTTGCTTTCTCGTCATCAAGAACGATAATCGTCGCGCGAACCTGCCTTTCGCCGGATTCCTTCAGGAGTTCGCGGTGGAACGGCGTGAGCACCTTGCGAATCATCAGCCGTCCGCCCGGTTCCACGTCCAGCGTGTGGTGTTCGCCCTGCGGAACGTATTCCCCCGGACTTCCCGAAAGAATGACGCCCGTGAGCCGCAGCTTATTCGCGGATTCCGCGAACTCGATTTTTTCGAGCCGCAGCTCGACGTGCACCCTCTTCTTTTCCCCGGAATCCTTTTCGGCGTCAAGCGGCTTGAACCTGCGGAAGGAGTCGCCTTCGACGACGTCGCCCTCGTCGAGCAGGCGCGTGAGGAACCACAAGTCCTCGAGCGTCTGCGCCTCCACCTTCAGCTCGTTCTGCCGCTCGTCGCGGTGGACTATTCGCATAGCAGAAGTTTCGTTTTCCGCGATTATAAAACAAACGTTTAAAATGATTGTCGGCGTGATTGATGCGGTGGTGCTGCTTATGGACAAGCGTTCGGTTCTGTTCCTCGCGATATTCGCGGTTCTCGGCTTGGCCGCCTACCAGGTCGGTTTCTCCACGATTCTCGGCGTCCCCTCGCAGTCGTTCACGTTCTTCCAGTTCGTCGGGCCAGTCGGGGGGCAAATCCTGTCGCCTGTGCTGGGAGTAATGTCGGTTGCGCTGGTGGAGGCGGGCAACTTCCTCCTTTCCGGCAAGCCTCTCGACTTCACGGCTCTTATCCGCCTCTTTCCGATGATGTTCGCCGCGTTCTATTTCGGCACGAAGCGCAAAGAAATCGTCGCGGTGCCGATACTCGCGATGCTTCTGTTCTGGATGCATCCCGAGGGCGCGCAGGCGTGGTATTACGCGCTTTACTGGCTGATTCCGGTTGCGGCTTTCATGTTCTTCAAGGACAACCTGTTCGCAAAAAGCCTGGGCGCGACGTTCACCGCGCACTGCGTCGGTTCCGTTGCGTTCCTGTACGCCTTCAACATCCCCGCGGCTACGTGGACGATGCTCATCCCGATAGTTGCGTGGGAGCGCCTCTCATTCGCGCTCGGAATCGCGGCGTCATGCGTGGCGATAAGCACCGCGCTTGATTACGTTACGCAGAAGACGAAGTACCGCGCGCCGCTTGACTTGAGGCACTCGCTACTCGCCAAAAGCAGCCAGTAACGCCTGCGCCTCGTCGTCCGTCACGCGGGCGCGTTCGATAACGCGCTTGAACGCGAGCGAAACCTTAGCCTTGTCCCTAATGCGCGGCTTGCGACTGACCATGCGGGAGAAAAGTAGGGCAAGGGCTTTCCTTTTTCCCTTTGAAGCGGATTTGTACAGCGGCGCTTTCTTCGCGCACAACTCGTAAAGCATGACCGCGACTGCGTGGGAAAGGTTCATGACTCCTTGCCTGCCCTTGGTGGGGATGTGGGCGGTAATGTCG
>JAZDNL010000021.1:0-3061 GCA_043799765.1 Microcaldota archaeon
GCCTTCACGCTCTTGAACATTATGGTTTTCTCGCGGAAAACGCGCTTGGCGTCGTCCTTGCTCGAAGCGCTTATCGGCTCAAGCGTCAGGCGGACGACCTCGCCCTTCTGCAGGTCGAGAATAACGTCGTAAACCTTCCCCACGAACGTAGCGTTGTCCGTGTACACGTCCATCCCCATCAGCTGGGAAACCTTTATTGCCACATTATCTACCTCTTGCGGATTATAAACGCAAACCGAGAAGGCTGCCGCTCCTTAAATACCTTACGAATATACGGAAGCGCGGTTGCCTGGTAAAAACTACTCCACGCGGACGTCTATTGTCTTGCGCACCTCGTTCAGAACGTGCCCGTAGTCGCGATAATGGGACACCGCGTACACCCGCAACGGGTAGCTTCCCGGCCGCGTGCGCTGCGTGCTCCAGATTTTGAACGAGAATTCCCTGCTCTCGCCGGCGGGAAGCTCGCCTAACCGCGTCTCGTGCTCCTGCTGCAGGGCGGTCCTGTCGAACCCTATTGTTTTCGGAACGGCGAGCACCAGCGACGTCAGGAGCGGCTGGTCCGAAGTGTTCTGGAGCGAAACATTCAGGACGATGAAATCCTCCTTGAACGCCGGCAGGCGTATCGGGTGCATGCTGCACACGAGGCCGTACTGGAATTCGGACGAAACAGGCTTCTTGCCGAACAAATCGAAAAACCCCATAAAAACACCCAATTTGCAAACGCGTCGGACAATAAAATGTTTGCGCTACGCCCTCCAGCGCCGCCACCACGCCGCGGACGCCTCCAAGGACGAGGAAAACGCGCCCGACAGCACGTATTTGCGCCCCTCCTTCGCCACCAGCCCCGAGCGTTCCAGCGACAGGAGCAGGAGATACAGCGCGCTTCTGCCCAGGCCGCTCGCCTCCATCAGCTCAGTAAAGCCGCGCGGCTTCTCCTTCAGCGCCTCCAGAACCTTCACGAACGCGTCCTTTCGTTTCGGGGAGAACGAGAACGCGTTGCTGACGAAATCGTAGATGTTAAAGGCGTTGGCGGCGGTTTTGCCCGGGTCCTCGGCGCGCACGCGGTAGTAAACGAACGACGAATCACGCTGGCGGACGTAGTGTTCCCGCGTCCTTCCTTTTGTTTTGTCGGTTGTTTTAGGAGCCGCCACCACACCCCCCTCAATTCCACTATTCGGCGTTCCGCCGCCGACCGTCGTCCGCTCAGCCGCGTTACGGCCGTTTCTGAAGCCTGAAGCCTCCTTTGTACTCGGCAGGGCTCGTTAGCGTGTGGAAAACCACCTGGCAGACGCGGAGCCCCGGCTTTATTTTTAGCGTGAAGGGCGAAAGGTTGGCGATTTCCAGAACCTGTACGTTGTCGCAGTTTGGCTGTATCAGGCTGGAACTGACGTGGACGAGCAGCCCGGCGCGGGCGAAGCGGCTCCGTCCGTCTATCGTAGCACAGTAACGTTTCGATATACGTATACGTTCCTTCGTAACGCCGAGGACGAGCTCGCCCGGCTTCAGCAAGAGCGACTCGTTTTCTTTCAGGACGACGCGCTTAAAGGCGCCCAAGCCGATGGCGTCGGGGGCGTCCTTCACTTCCTTCGTTCCTTTCCCGCTTACAAACACCTTGAAGTCGTTGCCGAGATGCATGTCCACGGAGCACGGCCCGACGCAGGACGGCGTGAACGGCGTTACCACGATCTCCTTTTTCTTGATCGCCTTCAGAATTTCGTTTTTGGAAAGGACCGCCGTTTAAACCACCCAACCCTTTAAATGAGTTGTTAATAAAACGTTTATTGGATACAGGGAAAGGAAGGAAAGGACTGCAACTTACCGGAACTGCGGGGGGTGGGTGCGTGCGCGTCGCTCTCGGGTCCGACCACGCGGGCTTCGAACTCAAAAACAAGATACTGGCTCATCTGAAGAAGAAGCACGAGGTAGTGGATTACGGGACCCACGGCGCGGATTCCGTTGATTACCCCGATTACGCGCTCCGCGCGAGCGAGGCGGTGGTGTCGGGCGCGGCGGACATCGGAATCCTGGTTTGCGGCACTGGCGTGGGGATGAGCGTCGCCGCCAACAAAATCAAGGGCGTGCGCGCCGCGCTTTGCGCCTCCCCGGAAACCGCGAAGCAATCGCGCGAGCACATCGACGCAAACGTCCTGGTGCTCGCCTCTTCCGTAACGGCGCCGGAAAAAATCGTCGACGCATTTCTTTCAACCCAGTTCTCCCGCGCGGAGCGCCACGTGCGCAGGCTGTGCAAGGTCGCGGAACTCGAGGCGCCTTCCAAGCTCTCGTCGCTGAAGGCGCGCGAGGTTCTGGATTCGCGCGGCACCCCCACGGTCGAAGCCGAGGCATGGGCGGGGCAATGGCGCGCCCTTGCGCTGGCGCCTTCGGGCGCGTCAACAGGCGCGCACGAGGCGCTTGAGCTGCGCGACGGCGGCAAGCGCTATTTCGGCAAGGGCGTCACCAAGGCTGTGCGCAACGTCAACACCATGATTTCGCCGTCGCTGCGCGGGAAGAACGTCGACGCCCGCGCCCTGGACGCGATAATGCTGTCTGTGGACGGCACGCCCAACAAGCAGCATCTGGGCGCGAACGCGACAATCGCTTCAAGCATGGCGCTCTGGCGGCTGCAGTCGCTTATCGAGGGCAAGGCGCTTTACGCCCTGCTCGGCGGCAGCCGAAGCATGCCGTGCCCCGCAGCGAACCTCATCAACGGGGGGATGCATGCCGGCAACGACCTGGATTTCCAGGAATATCTCGTTCTTCCGGTAGGCGCGAAGACATTCGCGGAGGCGACGGAAATAGTTTCCGAAACCTACCACGCCCTTAAGGGAATACTCGGAAAGAAATACGGAAAAAGCGCGACGAACGTCGGCGACGAGGGCGGGTTCGCGCCTCCGTTGAAGGACGCGGAACTCCCGCTCGAACTGATTTCCAAGGCGCTCGAGGAGGCGGGGCACGCGAAGAAGGCGAAGCTTGGGCTCGACTGCGCGTCAACTCGGCTGCTCAAAGGCAAGGCGTACGTCGTCGAGGGTAAAAAATACGCGCCCGACGCGCTCGCGGACTATTA
>JAZDNL010000065.1:0-3370 GCA_043799765.1 Microcaldota archaeon
TTCCGCGTCAATCGTCTTCCCGGCCGCAATAACCTTCGCGTTGCACAAATCCTTCAGGCGAAAAACCTCGCCCTTCTTCAGCGCCTTCGCGTCGTTGCCGTCAATCCAAACCTCTTCCTTCACGGAAACCTTCCGTTCGCCCAAGTCCTGAGCGGGGTGTTTGCGCAGCACGGCTTCCTTCGCCAGCCCCTTTACTTTCAGCTTCACCGGTTCGCCGACGAAGAAGTAATGCTCGGAAACGGGTTCCAGCACCCTGCGGTTTTCGGAGAGCAACGCATCGATCGGAGGGTTGCTTTCGACTTTGCTGAGACCGAACGATAGGACGAACGCCCTGATCGCCGCAGGCATTATTCCCCTTCGTTTCAAGCCACGGAGCGTGAGAAGTCTCGGGTCGTCCCAGCCCATTACCTTCTTTTCCTCAATCAACGGCTTTATCAGGCGTTTACTTAGAACGTTCCCGCGTATGTTTAGGCGCGAGAAATCGTAGACAACGGGCTTGCGCATGCCGAGCTTGTCGAGTATGTAGTAATACAATTCGTCGCGAAGTTCGTACTCCTTGGAACGCAGGGCGTGGGTTATTCCGTCAAGAGAGTCCGAAATGGAAACCTCGAAATCATAAGTGGGCCAAACCCGATACTTGGCGCCCTGCCGATAGTGCTTCGCGTCCATTATCCTGAAAAGCGTAGGGTCGCGCATCACCGTGTTCTCGGCGCACATGTCCCCTTTCAGCCGGAGAACCGCAGAACCCTCTTTCATCCTTTGCATGTTTTTCCAAATAGCCGAGCTGTCCTTTCTTCCGCGGCACGCGCACTCCCTCGCCGCCTCGCGGTTTGCCTTGATTTTCTCCTGCGGGCATTCGCAAATATACGCGTCTCCCTGCGCGATGAGCTGTTCCGCCTTTTCGTAAAGTTCGGGCATCCGGTCGGATGTAAACCGAACGTCGGAAAACGTCAGCCCCAGCCATTTCAAGTCATCCTGTATGGCGGCGACGTATTCCTTCTCTTCCTTTTCCGGGTTGGTATCGTCGAAGCGCAGCAAACAGGCGCCGCTGTACGCGCGCGCGGCTTCGTACGAAAGCAGCGCCGCCTTCGCGTGCCCGAGATGCAGGAAGCCGTTGGGCTCGGGAAGGAAGCGGGTTACGACGCGTCCGCGTTCCGCGGAATCCAGAGTAATGCCTTTCTCCTCTTCCTTTTTTTCCGCGAACGTATATTTTTTCAGCGCCTTTTCCACTTCCTCCTTCTTCATCTTGTTGACTTCGGCGACTACGCGCGCAATCTCCTTCATCGTCGCCGCCATGTCCTTCTTCGCGTCGGGAAACTCCGCTATAACCTTGCCGGCAACAGCGCCGGCGTTCGCCTTTCCGTAGTCGTGCGCGTTCTTCAGCGCGTATTTGAGAATTACGTCCTTCATTTCCTCGCCTTTTTCGGCGCGTCCATTATCGAAACGTGGACCCTGAGCCCGCCCACCTTAGACGCCGCGAAATTATAAACGAAAGCGCCGAAGAATCCCGCGAAACCGAACGAACCCGCCGCAATAAGCGGGAATATGACGATCGCGCCGACGCCGAGCGCGAGGTCGAACCCGCGCAGGCTGGAGTAAACGCCGCCCGTGAGCATGAGCAGTTCCATCACTACTATTGCGAACAGTGCGTACAGCAAGCCGAGCAGCGCGCCCGTAAGCGCGAAAACCCTGAATGCGCTCGCGGGCTCCACCCTCCTGATTTCCATCATGACGAGATATGCGTTCCGCTTTTTATATTCCCTTTCCTGCAAACACTTTTATTGCGCAGCGCACTGATAACCGCATGAACATATGGCTTCCCATAGTCGCGCTCGTCGTAGTCGCTTTATTCGCGGTTTTCGCGTACGTTCTCTGGAAAAACAAAAAGAAGACGAAGCCGATTCAATTGGCGCCGGCAGTTGGCGCAATCCTCGGGGCGGTAATAGGCATCGCGCTGGCAGAGCTGCACTACCTGGACTATCCCGCGCCCTTCATCCTGATGTTTTTGGGTTTAGCCGCGGGACAGCTCGTCGTCTGGTTTTCGCAGCAGAATCGGAAACGAAACAGATAGTGCAGGTAGAAACGCGTCGAACGATAGCTAAATAAATAACACGCCGCCAGCCTAATATTGTTCAACTGTCCGGAGGCGTCGCGTTATGAAATCCAGAGGAAAACCAAAAGAACGAGTTCCTTTTAGGAATCGTGTCATAAACCGCGCAGCCGGTTTTGGGTATAAAGTGTGGGTGGCGCCCACCATAGCGCATGCCCTTAGGTATACTGAAAAAATCCAGCAAAAAGGCGGAGGGACGATTCTCAATATCCTAGGCGAGCACCACGACACCATAGGACTGGTCGAAACGGACCTGCAAAAATATCGCAATTTAATCGACGCAGTTGCGAAGAAAAAGGAAAAAGGAAAGTTCAACGCGGCGATTTCCATCAAGCCCTCGCAATTCGGCTTGTACATCGAAGACATGGCGCCGGAGGAGCGGGAGGGGTACACTCGGGAGCGAATGTGGGAAATAGTGGACGCGGCAACACGCAATGGTATCCACGTCGAGATGGACATCGAAAAATCGCAGGACCACCAGTTCACATACGACCTTTTCAAAGATTTCGCCCGCAGACTGACCGCGAGCAATCGCCCCGGAATGCTGGCAGTAGCAGTGCAGGCAAATTACAAGGGGGCGGTTGATCGGCTCAAGGAACTCATGTCTCTTGATCCAGAAACGTACGGACCATTGAAATTCAGGCTGGTCAAGGGAATTTATACGAAAGCAAAGGGAGACAAGCTTGCTATCAGCGAGGAAACGGAGATGATACGGCTTTATCATGCGTTGGTTGAAACCGCGTTGTCCAACAAACTGAGCCACCACACAATCGCAATCGCCTCGCACCGGGAAGACATAATCGCGGAAGGCGGCGACGAAATTCAAATGCTCAAGGCATCCGCTCCCCCATGCGCTCAGGTCTCCAGAGGCAGGGAGTAGATACCTGGATATACGCGCCAATAGGGTCGATGGAAGATGCGCGCGCCTACAGCATCCGAAGGATTGACAAAGCAATAGGGTTGGGCTGGAAGACCGCAACGGACTTTTTAAGCCCGCTCGCGTGGACCGGCAAATGGTATCCCCGACTGGTTAAGTACAACAAGAACAAGAAAAAAAAGCTAATAGCCCGACATTCTTAAGCCGCGCATCCCTTCTGCTTTTCTTTTCTAGCGCAGGCCCGCCCTTTTTCTTTTAGCGCAGGTTTTCTTTTTCGGGAAAAAGAAAAAGTGCAGGGGGAGAGATTCGAACTCTCGAACCCCTGAGGGAATGGATAACGCACCGGAGCCCGGCGTTACCCGGTCAACGACCTTGAGTCCATC
>JAZDNL010000073.1:0-5790 GCA_043799765.1 Microcaldota archaeon
CTTTACGCCATACGGACGAGGGCGGGGCAGTACGTTCCGACGGAAGAGGAGGTGCGGCTCATCGTGCGCAACTGCCCCGTGTGCATCGACGGCGAACCAACTGAGGAATACGAGGTGAGCGTGCACAAGAACCTCCAGCGAGTTGAAACCGACCGCGTCCGCGGTGGCATGTGCCTCGTGATGACGGAGGGCATATGCCTGAAGGCGCCGAAGGTTTTGAAAATCACGAAAAAGGCGGGGCTTGACTGGGCGTGGATCGAGGGGCTGATAAAGACGACGAAGCAGGACAGCCAGCGCGTTGAAATCAAGCCGAACGAGAAATACATGGAGGAACTCGTCGGAGGACGCCCGATATTCGCGTTCCCGATGCGGCCAGGCGGCTTCCGTTTGCGTTACGGGCGCACGCCGTATTGCGGCATCCAGTCGAAGGCAATCCATCCCGCGACTATGGTCATACTCGACAACTTCCCCGTAATCGGCACGCAGGTGAAAACCGAGCGCCCGAGCAAAGGATGCATCGTGACGCCGTGCGAAACAATCGACGGACCTATTGTCCTTCTGGACGACGGCGAAGTGCGCCGCGTTGAAACGCTCGACGAGGCCGTCCTGCTGCACGGCCGTGTGAAGGAAATACTTTTCATAGGCGATCTGCTCGTGAATTACGGCGACTTCCTGAAGTCCAACCACCCGCTGATTCCGGGGGCGTGGTGCGACGAGTGGTTTTCCAAGGAACTCGAGGCGGCGGGAGTGCAGAAAACCCCGGAGGAGCTCGCCTCGATTTCATGGGACGATGCGGTTGCGCTGGCGAAAAAGGGCGCTTCGCTCGCTCCGAGATTCACGTATTACTGGCACGATCTGTCTGCCGAAGAGTTGCGCGAACTTGCGGCTGCGATCTGCGAAAAGAATGCGGTTTACAACTGGTTCGACTTCAAGCGCGCGCTTGTGCCGAAAAAGGCGAAGCGTTTCCTGGAGCGGCTCGGGGTGCCGCATAAAATCGAGGGGGAGTTCGCGGTCCTCGAAGGCGACGTCGGCATCGCGGTGCTTTCGACGCTCGGGCTTCTCAACGAACGCGCGCTTTCCATGGGCAGATTCGACGCCGCCTTTGCCAACAAGGAAAAGGATGCGATGCAGCTGGTGTGCGAGCTTTCGGGGATGCGCGTGATGCGCAAGGCGGGGACTTACATAGGCGCGAGCATGGGGCGCCCCGAAAAGACGCGCGAGAGGCACATGGAGCCGCCGGTGCACGTCCTGTTCCCGATAGGGCAGTTGGGCGGCGCGTCGCGCGACATAATCCGCGCCGTCTCCACGCTGAAAAACGGGAGCGAGCATTTCACGGAAGCGGATTTGTCGTCGCACCTGTGCCCGTCATGCGGAAAGCGCTCGTGGCACGCGAAATGCGAATGCGGTTCCGCTACCGTGGCGCTCCCGCTCTGCGCGAAATGCGGGCGCGCCGTCGAGGGCGACACGTGCTCCTGCGGGGGGCGCATCCTGCTCTATTCGAAGCAGCGCGTCGAACTTCCCGTGCTGTACGACGCCGCGCTGAAACGCGTAGGCATGCACCACGGCGACGTGGCGGTGCTGAAGGGAGTCATCGGGCTCATATCCGAGGACAAATCCCCCGAACCGCTGGAGAAGGGGCTGCTGCGCGCGCGCCATGACGTTTCCGTTTTCCGCGACGGGACGTGCCGCTACGACGCCACGGAAGTGCCCGCAACCCATTTCGTCCCCTCGGAGGTCGGCGTGACCGCGGCGCAACTGCGCGAACTGGGCTACGACGTGGAAAGCGACGGCGAAACAGTGGAGCTCAAGGCGCAGGATGTCATACTCGCGAAGCACGCCTCCGAATACCTGATGCGCGTCGCGAAATACGTCGACGACCTGCTCGTCTACCACTACGGGCTCCCCCCGTATTACGGCGCAAAACAACCGGAAGACATGCGCGGGAAGCACGTCATCGCGATTGCTCCGCATACGAGCGCGGGCATCGTTGCGCGGATAATCGCGTTCTCGGATGTCAAGGGCATAATCGCGCACCCCTACCTGCACTGCGCGTGCCGCCGCAACACCGACGGCGACGAACTCTGCGTCATGCTCCTGCTCGACGGGCTCCTCAACTTCTCGCGCCACTTCCTTCCGTCGTCGCGCGGCGGGAAGATGGACGCGCCGCTCGTGCTCATGACCGAGCTCGATCCGGCGGAGGTGGACGACGAGGTGCACGCGATGGACACGTGCACGGAATACCCGCTGTCGTTCTACGAGGCGACGCTTCGGTGCGCGTCGCCCTCCGAGGTGAAGATCGAAACCGCCGCCGAACGGCTCGGAAAACAGTCGCAGTACGAGGGCATCGGTTTCACGCACCGCGCCGCGCTGCGCGGGCCCGTTGAGTCGCGTTACGTCAGCAAGGACATGGAGGACATGCGCAAGAAGGTGCAGGCCGAACTGGATTTGATGCTCCGCATCCGCGCGGTTGACACCCAGAACGCCATAGAGCGCGTAATCCTCTCGCACTTCCTGCCCGACATCTACGGGAACCTGCGCGCGTTTTCGAAGCAGAAATTCCGGTGCGTGGACTGCAACGCCCGCTATCGCCGCGTCCCTCTTTGCGGGAAATGCGTCAAGTGCGGCGGAAAAATAATCCTCACGATTTCGCGCGGCTCCGTCGAGAAATACCTCGAAATCTCGAAGCAGACCGCCGAGAAGTACGATCTGCCGAATTACCTGCGCCAGCGCCTGATGCTTCTCGAAAAGGAGATAGGGAGCATCTTCGAGGACGACAAGGCGAAGCAGTTCTCGCTGGCTGATTATGCATGATTATACTCTTTGACATGGACGGCACGCTCCTTGACAACGAGGACTATGAAAAGCGCTTTTGGATGCATGACGTTCCGGAGTATGCCGCTGCCGTTACGGGGAAAGCGCGCCTGAAAGCCAGGATGCGCGTTCTGGTGAAACGGCACGCGGGAAAATCCGACTGGTACCGCCCCGAGTTCTTCCTGCGCGAGCTGGGAGTGCCGAGGGCGGATGTCCGCGCGCTTGTGCGCAAAAACATCGGGCTCGTGAAGCCCCTGCCATGGGCGAAGAAAACCCTGGCGAGGCTCCGCCGCACCCATAAACTCGTCTTGCTTACGAATTCGGTTGATTACGTGGCGGAGGAGAAGCTGAGGCGCACGAAGCTGCGCAAGTATTTCGCGCATGTGTTCACGCTGGATTCCGCGGGCTTCAAGGGCGAGCGGGAGACGTTCAGGAAGGTGCTGGCCGCCGTGCGTGCGGAACCTTCCGAGTGCATGTTCTTCACCGACGTCTCCTTTGAAGCGAAAGTCGCGCGTTCCCTGGGCATCAAAACCGGCGTCGTCAAAAGCTTCAGCAAAACCCTTCCAGCTTCGCTCAGGCGAATGCCAGCGTAGCGAAGGCGAGCGTGCCCGCCATCATCGCCCATAACGTAAGATTGCGCACGTCGCGCAATGTTTCGGCGTTCGGAAAAAGAACCGCCTTGAAAATCGCGAATAGGAACAGCAAATCCGCGAAGGTGACCAGCGCGATGTACGCGATTCCCACGCCGTAGATTATCGGCAGCGCGCTTATCGCGATTGCGGCGTATATGAACGCAGAAGCGAGCATCACCGTGCGCTTGGCGCCGAGAATCATGGGCAGGGTTTTCGCGCCGATTTTCCTGTCTCCCTTTATATCACGCAGCGTTATGAGCAGTTCCCTGCCGACGCCAGCGCAGAACGCCATTGCGGCGAGAATCCAGAGCGTTGCGGGTATCGCCTCTAGGGAGAAAACCAAACCGCCCGGAACGAACGAGTATTCGGGAGGCTGCATCGGCACCGTTGTCGCAATCGGCACTGCCGCCATGACCAAGCCGCCGTACACGAAGGAAGCCGCCATCGTCGAGGCGACGAAAAGGTTTCCGACGAACGGCACTTTCTTGAGAATCGGGTCGTACGTCACGGAAAGCAGCGCGTACGCAAGGACGAACCAGAACGCCTGCGGCGCGAACGCAAAGGAAAGCGCGAGCCCGATGACGTAGAGCACGGCGGCGAACGTAAGCGCGTCCTTCCTCTTTATTTCTCCCGACACGATGGGCCTGTCCTTGCGCTTGTTCGCCTTGTCCGTCTTCCATCCGAACCAGTCGCCGAGGCTGAACACGCCCGCAGTAAGAACCGCAGGGCCGATTGCCGGAAGGATGAGGGAAGCGTCGATGCGCTTGCTTGCAATTGCCTCCGCCACCATTACCGCGACTAGCACGATTGCCGAATGCTCCGCCCTCGCCAGCCTCAGCCATTTAAGCATAACACTCTTTGCGCGGGCTTTTTAAAAAAGGGAGGCGTAATGGACTCATGGGCGTATTCTCAGACGAATCAGTGCTATCGCCCGAGTTCCTGCCGGAGGATCTGCCTGGCAGGGACGCGGAGCTCCGCGCAATAGCCGACGCCCTCCGTCCCGCACTCTCGGGCAGGCGTCCCATCCCCCTCTTTATATGGGGCAAGACCGGCACGGGGAAAACCTCCTCCGTGAAAAACGTCATCCGCCAATTCAAGGAGCACGCGGACGCGGTGATGCTTTACGTCAATTGCTGGCAGAACTACACGCGGCAGTCGGTTCTTTCCGAGCTCAGCACCGCTTTGGGGGAGCCGCTTCCCCGCCGCGGCCTGGCGTCCGACGAAATCTTTTCAAGGATAATCGAAGCAGTTCGCAAGAAAAAGGCGGTGCCCATTCTCGTTCTCGACGAAGCCGACCGCCTTTTTGTAGGCGGCGAGGAGCGGATTCTCTACGACCTGACGCGCGCCACGGAAAATTACGGCGTATCCTTCGGAATCGTCTGCATCTCGAACGAGTTCGCGGCGTTCTCGCGGCTGGACGACCGCATACGCTCGGCTTTTTTGGGAGGGAAGATAGAGTTCAAGCCCTACACGCCGATTGAGCTGCGCGCCATACTGCAGCAGCGCGCGAGGAAGGCGTTCCAGCACAACGCCTGCCCTGCGGAAGTGATAGGCATGTGCGCCGCGCATGCATCAAAGAAAGGGGGGGACGCCAGGGTCGCGATTGAAGCGTTATGGCTCGCCGGCCGCAACGCCGAAAAACGCGACGCTTCCGCCATCACTCCCGCCGACGTGAAGGCGGCGCTGGCGAGCGAGCACGTTGAACAAGCGCAGGGCGTTTCCGAGGGAGAAGCCAAGGTGCTGGCGGCGCTCAAGGCAGCGGGAGGTTCGCTGACTTCCGGCGAGCTTTACAAGCACTTCTCGGGCGCGTCGGCGCGCTCGGTTCGCAATTACGTGCAGTCGCTCGAGGCGAAGCGGCTTATAACGCTGAAGGACGTCGCGCTCAAGCAGGGCAGGACGCGCGTCATAGAATTGAGGTAATGGCAAATGAAAACGCTCGACGATTTGCAGGCTGAGGGGAAGACGGTGCTCGTGCGCGTGGACATAAACGCGCCTGTCACGAACGGAGTTGCCGAGGCGTCGCCGCGCTTCAAGGAAGCCGCCGAAACAGTACGCGAACTCGCGAACCGGAAAGCGAAGGTTGTCGTGCTCGCGCACCAGGGAAGGGCTGGGGACGCGGACTTCATTCCCCTGAAACAGCACGCCGACTTGCTTTCAAAACAGACGCGGAAGCGCGTGAAATACGTCGACGATTTGTTCGGCTCGAAGGCGCTGGCTGAAATCGGAAAGCTAAAGGATGGAAAAATTCTGCTTCTGGAAAACGTGCGCTTCTACGCCGAGGAAACGCTCGACGCGCCTCCGGAAAAATTGGCGAAAACGCTGTTCGTTTCGACCCTCGCTTCGCACG
>JAZDNL010000074.1:0-3752 GCA_043799765.1 Microcaldota archaeon
CGCATGGTAATCGACTCCGTGACGGCGTTCTCGTTCTGGATAGAGGAGCCGGCGAAGCTGCGCTACGCGATGTACCTGCTCATAGAGGAGCTGCGCAAGATAAACTGCACCACGCTGCTTACGTGCGAGACAACCGGCGGCAAGAACGACCTGAGCAGGTTCGGCGTGGAGGAGTTCCTCGTCGACGGAATCCTGCAGGTGCACTTCACCCCGCACAACCGCGCCGTTTGGGTAAGAAAGATGCGCGGCACCAAGCATGACACCCGCGTCCATCCGCTGAACATCACGGACATGGGAATGTCGATTGACCCGAAGCAGGAAATCATGTGGGAAGCGATTACCTGATTCTGCGAAAAAATCGCTAACAATAAAAGAGCCTGCTCCCGCAAAATATCATGCCGATGCTGTCCGTAGCTGGCAAAGCCGCGCTCGAAAAGGGACAGTTGAAAACCCTGCGCAGCCTAGGCTATAAAAATTTCGAGATACACGGAAGGCTGTCGGACTTCGGAAATTCCGAATCCGCAAAAAGACTGATGAAGGAATCGGAACTCTCCGCTATTTCGTATCACGTTCCCGATTCCATCTGGCTTGAAAAGGACGCACCGAACAGGGAACTCCTCGTCCAGGCGGCGCTCGAGTTCGCGCGCGACATCGGCGTAAAGCGCGTAATAATCCACGGGCCGTACACGCCGACGGCAGCCTCCGCGGAAGACGCGCTGGAGGAATTGCGCAAGGTGATGACTGCGAAAAAAAGGGCTGGCTACAATGGAAAGGTGCTCGTCGAGAACACGATGACGAACAGCCCGATCACAGGCGCTGGCGGCGACATCCGGTTCCTGCGCGAAGCCGGCGGGATAACCGACGGCATCTGTCTCGACATTGACCACGCGCGGCAGTCGTTCGTCCAACAGTGGGTAACTGGGCTCTGGAACCCGCTCGCGATGGCGCGGTGGGGCAAAATGAGCGAAAGCGACAGGCGCGACCTGAAAGGCTTCCTCGAAAGGTACGGCGACCACCTTCCGCCAGTGGTGCGCACTGTCGCATCGACGATTGCGCAGGGCAAGTACGTCGAAAAGAAAGAGCTGGAGAGCGTACTGCTCGAGAGGATAATGTTTCCAGGCGCGCACTCGCCGATTTCACTTAAGACGCTTAGTGCCGAGCAAATCAGGCGCGAGGCGGGCTACTACCGCGTCGGGCTTTTCAGCGAAACAATGGAGCGCGTCTTCGCAAAAGCGTTCCTCCAGAGCGACATCGGCAAGAGGATAAGACACGTCCACCTGACGGACGCGCTGATGGGCGTCCAACTTGGGCGCGTGAGGAAGTCGCCGGAATATCCGGACAGGAGATACCGCTACGGATTTCCCGTTGTGATGCCCTCCAAGGAAGGCGTGAGCACGCACTTCTTCGGATTCACGGAATCGCAAGGCGATTTCTTCGGGCACAGGGAACCGGGAGCAGGGACTACCGGCATGGGAATACTCGAAACGCTTTCCAGCCTTTCGAAGATTACGCAAAGCAAAACGCGCGGCATCTTCGTGGTCTCGGAAACCCCCGTCGCAGGCAACGAAGAGCATCACAAGCGCTTCGTGCGCCTGTTTGGATGAAAACGCTAGCGGAACACGCTCTTTCTGTAGCCCCAGAGCGCCGCGCCGCCCAGAAGTATGCACGCTGCCGCAACTCCGAAGGACGCGGGAAGCCCGAATTGCTGCGCTATCACGCCGCTCAGCCACGCGCCGATTGCGGAGCCTATTGTCGTCACCGTAAGGTAAAGCCCCTGCAAACCGCCGATGCGCTCGTGTTCGCCTATGCGGGACAGCGTATAAAGAACGAACACCGCGACGAAGGCGTCGCCTATTTCGTGCACAAAGCGAGCGCCGAGCGCGGCCCAGAAATCGTTCGCCAAACCGAACGCGAATAAGCCGATTGCGGAGACGAAAAGCGCCGCCATGAACACCCGCGGCCCGCGCACCCTCGTGTCAAGTTTCCCGCCGAAAAAGAAGCTGAACGCGCCGTACCAGAGCACCGTGAGCGCGAAGAACACCGACGCGGTCATCGCGTTCCCGCCCAGGAAGTCGCGCACGTGCGCGGACATCGTGGACGCCTCGGTGCCCCAATGATAGGAAACGAGAAACATCATTAAAAGCAGGGGGAACAGCCGCGGGTCCTTGAACGCCGAGAGATACGATTTTCCGAACACGGAAACCTTCGCGTCCCGCAGCGTCGCGGCGTAGACGAAAACGGGAATCGTCGTCAGCGCGAACACGCGCAAGCCGTCGGCATAACCGAGCGAACTGAACGCCCATCCCGCGAAAAGAAGCCCGCACGCCATTCCCGCGAGCCTGATGAACTCGATTGTGCCGACCTCGCGCCCCCGCTTTTTCGCGGAAACCGTCTTGTATGCGAGGGCGAAACCCGCGTTCGCCGCGAGCGTGGCTGCGGCTCCGCCGAGGAACATCACGATTGCGGTTTCCCAGAACCCGCCGCCATTCGCCAGAAAGACGAAGAACAGCGCGACGCCCGCGAAACCGATGAAGAACAGCTTCTTCGGCGACTTCAAATCCGAGAGAAGCCCGAACGGGCCTGCGAACACGAGCGACGCTATGGTGTTGACGGCAACCAGCGCGCCCATCTCCGCGAGCGAGAAGCCCGCGTTCAGGAGCACGAACGGCAGAAGGTAGAACGTCCAGCTGAAGACGAACGCGAACCCGAAACGAAGGAGCGCGGCTCGGATTACCGGTGAGTCGAACATGCAATCGCTATTTCAGGTAGATGTCGCCGAGTTTTTTGGAGTGAATCTTGAAGTCCTCGGTTTTCGCCTCGTCGCGCGCCTTGACGAACTGGTCTATCTGCGCGTCGAGCAAATCGGCGTGGAAGACGAGGGAAGCCTCGGGGAACTGCGGCTCCTTCGGCGCGCCGTATTCAAGCAAGCCGTGGTGCGAGATGATGCAGTGCACCATCTTCATCTTGAGTATTTCGGGGAATCCCGCGATTCCCTTGATTTTCTCGGAAACCATCTCCGCGCCTATTGTGATGTGCCCGCAGAGCATTCCCTCCTCAGTCTGGCGGATGTTCGTCGTCACGCTGAACTCGCGCGTCTTCCCGACGTCGTGCAGCAGCGCCGCGGTTGTAACCAGCTCCCGGTCAATCGTCGGGTAGACGTCGCATGCGGTCATGCACACACGGTAAACATGAAGCGAGTGCTCCATCAATCCGCCCACCCACGCGTGATGGTAATAGATTGCGCCAGGGGAATTGCAGAACTCTTCGAGGAACTTATTGTCGCCGAAAAACGAATCGAGCAGCTTGCGGAGGAAGGGGTTCTGCACCGACTGAACGGCGGACATCAGTTCCGCGCGCATCTCGCTTATGTCCCTCTTGCTGACCGGCACGAAATCCGCCTTGTCGAATTCCGCGACGCGCTCGATTGAGCCGCGCTGGGGGTCGATGTCCAGCTTCGCCTTGCCGTCGAATTCGCCCACAACCGCGTTCACGCGGACGACGTCGCCTTCCTTGAACGAGCCGAAGACGCGTTCGACCGCGGCCTTGTCGCCGCCTCCCCAGAAGTTGCATTCAATCTCGCCCGTCTTGTCCGAAAGCCCGACGACGAACCGCCAGCCCTTCTTGTACTCCGTGACCGGGCGCTTGTACTTAACGGAAAACAGCGACGACGCCGCGCCGCCCACCGACAAGTCCGAAACGAATTGCTTCATAATCCCACCCACGAGGGAAATAGGTGCGCCGATTATTTAAAC
>JAZDNL010000022.1:0-3951 GCA_043799765.1 Microcaldota archaeon
CCTATGTCCAAGCGGTCGGCGTTGCGTTCGCGCCATCTCGCAGGATAAAGGGAAGCGTTTCCGTCTGATTCAACCGCAGCTTCGGCGATCAGTTTGTACCAAGCCGGCAAAGACAGCCGACTCAAGTAATTTATTTCGTCCGCGCCCATCTTAGCTTTTCGCAAAATCGATTCGGTAAAAAACTTAGGCGCCATCTATTAAACCCAGTGAAATGCTTCGCATAGCCAATATCCTCTCGCCCTCACTACTTTTAAATCCGCCTTCGTTCTCCTTTCGGAGGCGGTTCCTTTGAAGAAAATGCTGCTCGTTTTGCTCGCTTCGGTCTTGCTGTTCGGCTGCGCCGGCCAACCGCCCGCACCCGAAGCGTCGCCTACTCCGACTCCGACGGCGGTTCCGACTTTTGCAGCAAGCCCGTCACCGACTCCCTCGTTCACTGCCCTCAAGCTCGAATACGAATTCACCGCGGAGGTGAACGGTGCGCCGGGAAAGATTGTGGCGGATTACTTCTTCGAGGACAGCCGCACGTGCGGCGGGGACAAGGCGTGGCTGGGGCTCCTGAAGAGTTACGCGAAAGGAAACGAAGGCACCGCTTCGTGGAACAAGATTTCCGCCACGCTCAACAACGGAGTGGGCGGATATTCACAGCAGCTTTCCAGAAACGAGCTGGCGTTCGACACCGCGCACTCGTACAGGAACGACTTTGACATCGCATTCTTCATGAACTTCCTGTTCTATGCCGCGGGTGAGAATTTCATAGGCAACACAGTCTGGACGAAGGAGGAGCCGACGATACTGAAGGGCGTGGAGGTTTTCGGGAATGCGCCGAACGACTACTCGATTGTGAAGAAGGGCGCGGGCAACGGCACCATTCCGTGCACCGAGTTCGAAGTGCTGAGCAAGAACAGCGGCATGGACTACGTCGTATGCGTAACTGAGCCCAGCAAGGAGAACCCGCTAAGCTACGTGGTATATTTCAATACGGCGGGCGGCAACGGCGTCGACTGGGAACTGAAGTCCGTGAGCAGCGAAAAAAGCGGCGTAACGCGCGTGCTGCAATGCATCCCTCCGGTATTGTGCGGCTACGTCCCGATGCCCTCCGGCGACGATAGGCAGGCGTGCGAGGCCGGCGGGAAGAAGATGCAGGCAACAAGCGACGAGCGCGGCTGCGTCCTGCATTACGACTGCATCGCTGCCGGATTGAAGGTCACCATAAATGCGCCCGATGGAAGCGCCGTGCCCAACCTGGAGGTGGACTTGTGGAAGAAGGACTCGTCGGGCTCGCCTGACTGGGCGGTACAAACCGGCGCAGACGGCGTCGCGACGTTCAACGTGCTTCCCGGCGAATACAAATTCGGCTTCAACATGAACGGCTGGCCGCAGCAATACAAGTTCCCGGGACAGGGGCACGCAGTAACGGTTCCCGACGGAGGGATCGGCTCCGCCGAGATAACGCTGGAGGCGGCTTGAACCGCGCAGCGATTCAGCCCGCTATCTTCTCAAGCGCCCAGCCCGCTGCTACGTAGATTATCAGCGAGCTTACGGTCCACGCCGCAATCAGGCCGACAGGCATGTTGAACATCAGGTACATGCTCAGCGAGCCTGGAAATCCCGCAACCAGCCAGACGAGCTTTCCGTACCAGATGCCCGTGTTCTTCTTCGGCAATGCGCCGCGCACGACGGAATAGACGTAGGCGAAGAGTGCGCCGGTGACGAGCGCGAAAACAATCGAGTACATGTAGAACTCTGCAGGCGGCGCACCTGCGGCCGGCATCATGATTTTGCTCCACGTGCCGAAGTACGCGGGGTCAAGATAGTAGTTCATGGTCAGCATCGCTTCGACCACGTGCGCTATCTCCGCGATCACCGCGAAGGCAACCGCACCGAACGCCAGGTTCTTCCAGTTCACGACACACTCACCTCTTCTTTTTCCTTCCTGCAAGCTGCGTGTACGCGTAATAGGCTGCTGCGAAGATTATCACCGCCCCGACGATTATCGTGACGCTGTCGGTCAGGGGAACGGCCTGCGGGACCGGCGTAGGGGTAACGGTGGCTGGCGGCAGGGTTGGTGCGATTGTCGGCTCGGACGTCGGAGTTGCCGTCTGCATCGCCGCCGCGCACGAGAGGGCGCCGGCATCCCAGGAACATTTTCCAGAAACGCAGCCGCACGTCGCGTTCTGGTAACATGAATAATAATCGGCCCATTCGCACGTTGTTACCGCCTCGGTTCCGCGCAGCACGCACAGCTGGCTGCTGCATCCGCCTTTCACGCAGTCGGAATCGGTTTCACAGCGCGTGAGCGCAACAACAGGCGAGGGCGACGGCGAAACCTGCGGGAAAAGCTGCGGCGTGGACGTAGGCACCGGCGTAGGCTGCTGCGCCGCCCACTGCTGCATGTCAAGGCACGCCTGCGTGGCGCTCTGCATCAAGCCGGAAAAATCGCGGAGGGTTTCGGATTCGAAATACACCTGATATTCGGGCTGGGACAGGGCGGGATTTGGACGGCAGAAGAAATCCGCCTTTGTGGTGGTCATCGCGCCGTACTGGAACTTTTTGTAGCGGACGGTCAAGTTGTTGACTGTCGCGTCGCCGTCGAGGTCGCCGTCGGACTTGAGCACGTTCACGTAGGCGTGGAAGTTGTCGTTTGCGCTGATGATGAGAAGCCCGGAATACGTCGTGTTCGTGTATTCCTGCGGAAGCATGGTCATGCCCGGATTCACGCCGAAGTGCGCGTTCACGGCATCCCGAACGCCGTAAGCGAGGCGCGTAACCTGCGGCGCATCGGAATAGGCGAACGCCAGCGACGCGAAGGCGAGCAACAGCAGGAACCTCTTCAAACAAACCACCCACTTTTTAAAAGCAGCCGCGTTTAAAGGCTTTCGTGGACGTGCTCTGCGACAGCAGTTCGCTCATAGCGCTTGCGGAGACGTGCAACGTGGAGGCGCTGGAATTCCTGACGCAGCGCACGAGGGCGCGCTTTCTCATAACTACCGGCGTGCGCGACGAAATCATCGCCCGGCCACTGAACATAAGGCAGTACGCCTTTTCCGCGGTGCGGCTGAGGAACATGGTGGAGCGAGGAGTGCTCGAGGTTACCGAAGCCGACGCGGCGAAAACCGAGGCGATAATGACGGACGCCAACAACGCCTACGCAATCGGCGGCAGGCAAGCAACAATTCTTCACCGAGGCGAAGCCGAGTGCCTCGCTTCGGCGAGGGGCGCGCTTCTCATAGACGAAAAAACCACGCGACTGCTCGTCGAAGATCCTGAAAAACTGCGCGCGTCGATGGATGTGGAATATCGGCAAAGCGTGAAGGTGGACAAGCAGCGCATAGCGTCGTTCCGCGAGAAAACAAAAGGCACGGTAATAATCCGCTCTTCCGAACTGCTCGCAATCGCGCACAAGAAAGGCTTCTTCTTCGGATTCGGCGAGCGGGCGGACGAGGCGTTCCATTCGGCGCTTTATTCGCTCAGGCAGTCGGGCTGCAGCATAAGCGGGCACGAACTCGAAGAATACCAGAAGGTTTAGGCCGATTCCACTACGGACTCACCCGCCTTCTTTGTGATGCGGAATATCTTGTCCGAGAACGCTTCCAGTTCGCGTTCGTGCGAAACGAGTATCACCTGCTCGCTCTTCAGCTCGTCGAACACGTCGCGCATCCTGTAGATTTGTTCGCGGCTGAACCCGTCCGTGGGCTCGTCCAATATCAGGAGGTTGGTTTTCAGCGATGCGCACTCGCGCCTTACAAGGGCGTTGAGCGCGAGGCGGTAGGCGAGCGCAACTGCGGTTTTCTCCCCGCCTGAAAGCGCGGAAACGTCCTGTTCGAACCCGTTCTGCACCACCTGCGGGGTGAACGATTCGTCTACGGAAACCTCGAGCTCGCCTTCCTCCACCAGAAGCGCGAACCATTTCGCGAACAGGGAATTGAAGTCGGCGTTGTACGACGCGAGCAC
>JAZDNL010000039.1:0-2129 GCA_043799765.1 Microcaldota archaeon
CCTGGGCCGCTCGCTGTACAGGGCGGTCACGGGCAAGCGCGAGGCCGGCGACGAGGACGATTAGATGCGCGCCACGACGCTCCTGCTTCTGGTCGCAACCGCGGCTGCTTTTGTTTTCGGAATCGAGTGGCTGTACGTTGCACTCGGCCTGATTCTTCTTGTTTTGCTCCTCGCGGAGGCGAGCAGCCCTCGGATGCCCGAGGAAGCTCCCGAACCAAAGCAGAAGGGACCCACCGAGGCGCAGAAGGCGCAGGCATCGGCTTACTCAGCAGGGCAGTCGTTCGCGCTCGGGCTAATGAGGGGAGAGATAAGCCACGCCGTGGCGAGAGCCGCTTACGAAGAGCAGACAACCGCGGTTTCCGGCGCCATAAACAACGCGTCAAGGAAGCTGACGAAGAAGATGGACGTGCTGGAGAAGAAAATAGACGACTTGGAAAAGCTTCAGGAAGGCGGAAGGAAGCGCAGGCTTATTCGCCACATAGACGACGATTGACGAAACAACAAGGCTTATATATTGTTACTACCTAATAGTAACATATGACTTCGCCGTTTGACCCGAATAGCTCCGAGGGAGCTGCCGGGTCTGTTTTCAAGATAAAGGGTTCGGACGAGCGTGAGCGGGGCGTTGGCGGGGGCGAAAGGAGTTCCGCCTTCGAAATAAAGGGAGCCGACAACCGCGAACGCGGGCTCGGCTCTGGCGGCTCTTCGCTGTTCGAACTCAAGGGAGCGGACGCTCCTACGCACTACAGGCTGCGCTTCGGCTCCATGAGGGGCGACGCGGGTGTCGCTTTCCTCCTGATAATCGCGCTTCTTGTGCTCGGCGCTTTTGCAGGCGCGGGATTGCCGAACAGCATCCTTTCCTTTGCGTCGCTGGCCATATCCGTGCCTTTCGCGCTTATGACCGTCCTGAGCACGAACTACGTCCTGCTCGCGCCGATATTCGTTCTCGCCTTCTTCATGTACTGGGGCAACCTCAAGGGGCTCATAGGCGGCGGCTTGGTTGCGTTCGCGATGATAGCGTTCTTCGCGGTGCTAGCCGCTTAGGTTGTTTCGTGCACAGTTAAGGCTCTACGAAGTCGGAGCCCCAGATTACTCCGAAGAAGTTCCTCATGCTTCTCGCGATTTCCGCGTTCCTTATTACGTAAATCCTGGTTTCGGAGCGCGATATGTAGTAGAGCGAGGTGTGGTCGCCGAACACCTCGAATGCCGTCGGCGCCGCCAGGCCCTTGCCCCTGAAATAGCGCACCTCGGTTAGCGGCATCCTGCTGCGCTTAACGCCGAACTCCCGCGCGTCGGGATAGTATATTATTTTCAGCGAAATTCCCCTGCGGCAGCGCAGCCTGTTCGCCTCAACTAGGAAGTCCTCTATCAGCTCGTTCGCGCCGCGGGGCGCGCCGAGGATGTAGTGCGTGTCGCCCTTTTTCAGCAGCGACGAGTATATCCTGCGATACAGCGACTTCAAGCCGCCTATTCCCTCGTACGTGAACAGCTCGTCCCCTTCTTCCGTGGAGGCGCGCCTTCCCTCGAGCGAGCCGATGATTTTCCGCGCGCTCTCTTCCTCTGTTTCTATATTCCGCTTCTTTTCCGCCAGGAACTCCAGCAGCGCCCGCGGCTCCTCTGCGCGGAAAACCCGCCGGTTGTCCTTCACGACGTAGGAAACAAGCCCCTTGGCGAGCAGGCCGTCGATCGCATCGTAGGTTTTGGACGAGTGCAGGCCGCTCCGGCGCGAAATCGGCGTTGCCCGCGACAGCCCGAGCTCAAGCAGCGCCAGGTACGTCTTGGATTCATTCCGCGTCAGCCCGAGCTCCTCGAGATCCGCGTGCCTCACGTCCATGAAAGCGCTACTCCTGCAGGTTTTAAATAAGTATCCCCCCGAAGCGGGGTAGTGATTTTAGAAATAGGTGTCCGGCCCAGTATGCGTATGGGGGTGATGGAATGGTCGGAAGCCTGCCGGGTTTCTTCATAGGAGTCGGCGACGACGGAGGCGAGAACGCGCTCCTGCTGATAATCTTTGTCGGAGTCCTGGCGATATACGGCGGCGGGCTTGTGAGCGACATCCCGTTTGTCTGGGGCGCGGCTGCGTTCATAGGCGCGTCCGTCGGGCTGATGGGCGCCGCCGCGGGAACGGG
>JAZDNL010000086.1:0-2381 GCA_043799765.1 Microcaldota archaeon
TCATAGGAGTACCTCGGCCGTCCCGCCGGCAGCGATTATCTTCTGCTTCGCCTTTTCCGAGAACGCCGATGCCTTTACCGCCATCTTGTGCTGGATCGCGCCGCCTGAGAGGATTTTGCAGCCCTTGAGCGAGAACGAATGTATCCCGCCCGCGTCCGCCTTCGCCTCGCCGTGCGCTATGCGCGATTCGAGATTAGCCAGAGAAACGCTGATGAACGTGCGCCTCGTCGGGCACGAGAAACCCGACTCGCCGCGCTCCGCCTTGTTGGTTCCTTCGAACTTGATGGTGTGCAGCCAGCGGTGCTTGTGGTACCCTGCGCGGCCGACGCCTCCGCGGTTGCCCTTGCCACGGCGGTTCTTCGCGTTGCCGCCGCCGAAGGAGCGGTTGCCCATGTGCTTACTCTTCCTTGATTTGATGCGTCTTGCCATTTCGAATATCACTACACTATGCTTTTAATCAGTTCGTTCGTCTCCGAAAAAACAGCGCTTCCAGCCGCTCCAACATTTTAAACGGCTTCCGCGCCGAAACGGAGTGAAAAACCTCTCCGTTTGCTTCGTTCTCCAGAACCAAATAATGCTTTTTCCCTCCTGAATTGAATTCGCAAGTTGGCGGCAGGTAGTGGTGATGCCACGGCGAACCTGCCGAAGACAGCCCTCCTGCCAGCGCGACGATTTTCTCCGCGCTAACCGCCTTGCCGAAACGCAAATTTTTCACCATTTCTCAAAGCATTGCCTTGAGCAACACGTTGATTTTCTCCCCGCGGTTTCCGAGCGCGCCCTTCGGGAAGGAGTGTTTTATCCCGCCCCTGAATCCGCCGATCGGCGGGTGCAGCGCGTACGGCGCGTCGCCCTTCGCGAGGAGCGCCTTCTCCGTATCCGCGTCTATCTCGCCGAATGCGACGTAGTCCTTGATTTTGATCATCAGTCCCTTCGGCGGGTTGTCCACGATGACGCAGTGGTTCTTGCGGGTGAGCCTGAGCTGCTTGAGCGCGGTCTCTATGTCGCCGCGCATTCCCGTTGTGCCGCGAATCATTATGATTGCGATTTTAGGCATTTTCAGCAGCCTCCTCGTATCTTCCGCTCTTGAGAACGTTAAGCGAATCCAGTGCCTGCATCGTCGCGAGTACCGCGTTGAGCACATTGCGGGTGCGCCCCCGCATGAACGTCCACGCGTCGTGCACTCCCGCGAGCTCGAGAACCTTGCGCACGTTCTCGCTTGCGACTATGCCCACGCCGCGCGGCGCGGGCTTGATGATTATCGTGGTGCTGGAATTCTGCCCGTCCGCCTGCTGGCTGAGCGAATGCCCGGTTCCGCAGCCGCACTCCCACGAGCCGCACCCGAGGCGGACGCGGACGAGATTGCGCTTCGCCTCGCTGATTCCCTCGGAAATCGCATCCCTGGTTTCGGGCGCCTTGCCTACTCCTACGCCGACGTAGCCCGCACGGTTGCCCACGACGACTACGGCGCGCATCTGCTGCTTGCGTCCGCACGCGCTCATGCGCTGCGTGCTCTTGACTTCGAGCACGTCCTCGGAAATGTCGGGGATGAGTATGTCTACTATCTGGCTCTCGAGGATGCGCTGCCCCGAATCGAATATCTCGTCCATGGATTTTATCTCGCCGTTGAGAACCTTCCTGCCGAGCTTCGTCTTCGGGACCCAGTTGGCGGTGCGGCTCTGCTCGTCGCGCCTGTCGCGCGCGCCACGGTTGAAAGCGTTGCGTTTCATTTCAAAGTGCCTCTATCTTTTTCTTCGCCTCGGCGAATTCCTTCTGCACCGGCTCGGAAAGGTGCTTGCCCGAGATGCGTTCCTGCGAAGGCGCCTTCTCCTCGGAAATCCCGATTGCGACGCCGCCGTCCGCGATGCCCTTGAGCGCCGCGAACAGGACGCATCCCTTTGACGCAAAGTTCAGCCCGATGTCGGGCACCACGGTCTTCACGCCCTTCTTGAGCGCCTTGCGCGCCGCCAGCAATCCCGTAAGATAAGCCGCCGGCGTGTTGTTCTTCGCCCCCTTGAACCCGAACGCGCCGAGCTCCTTGGAGGAGGCGGTGCATATCACGTGGTCGCCGGCCTGCTCGAAGTTCGCAACCTGCACGAGTATGTACCTGTTGGACTTGCGCACGACCGCGCGCGGAAGCCCCGACTTGAGGAGCGCGAGCCGCTTGGCGTAGTCGGTGCGGTTCTCCCTGCGCCTGCGGAAATGGACGCAATACAATGGGCCCGTAGCTTTGCTCATTTAACCAGCTTTTTTTCGCGGAGGTATTCGCGCAGGTGCTTCTTGTCCCTGAACGCGTTTCCCTTTATCCTCTCGTAAACCCTGCCGTACGCGCCCTTCACGAGCGTCGGCTTCACCTGCTTCAGCACGCGGCGGAGCGCGCGGAT
>JAZDNL010000092.1:0-5055 GCA_043799765.1 Microcaldota archaeon
TCCTGCTCCCCTCGGACAGCGCCTGGCTGAACGAGGCGTCCATCAGCGCCGCGAGGTAGTCGCCCTCCGAGAATTCCGCCTGCGCGGCGTTCAGGTGCCTCAGGGACTCCGCATCGGCGGCATAAAGCGAGGCATTGGCGGCGCTTATCGCCTCGGACGCGGAACGCCTGATTCCGAGTTCGCGCAGCGGGGCCTCGGCCTCGATTTTCTCCGCCTCGGCGTTCAACTGAACCGCAGCGGCGTACCAGTTCTGCGCTGCGGCGTAATCCTCGAACGTCGGCGCGCCGTTCAGCCTTATGGATTCAATCTGCTGCTTCGCCCAATGCCAGCGCATCTGGGCGGCCGCGACCCATTCGGCGTTGCGCTCGTTCTTCTGCACGAACGTCATGTTTCCCAGTTCCGCGCCGAGTTCGGCAAGCAGCGCCGGCATGGATTTCGTGGAATTTTCAAGCGCAACCGTATCGAGCGCGGTTTTCGTCAGGAACAGCTCGTTCGCGGCAGTGTAGTAGTAGCCGCGTTCAAGCATCTGGCGCGAGTTATTAAGCGAAACGCCGACTTCCTGCGCGATGAGCGCGGAATCGTTGCCTTTCGGAAGCGAATCGAGCGTGCGCAGGAGCTCAGTTCGCTCGTTCTCCGCCACGCGCTTCATCGGAAGCAGTTCCCTCGGTGCGTCGACGGGCGTGAGGTTCAGCGCCGCGATTTCGATGCGCGAGGAATTTATCGGCGCGCCTTCCGTGGTGAAAGCGAAGCGTATCGCGTCCTCCGCCTGCGATATCTCCACCACCTGCATGCCCCACGTCGCGGGCGCGTACGTCGCCAGGTCCGTGCCGCCCTGCATGCTCTGCGTGCGCGGGACGAGGAACACCTTCATGCCCTGCGACGCAGCAGCCTTCGCCTTTTCCATCACGCCGCTTATCTTGCCTATGCTCCCGTCGGGTTCGATTGTGCCCGTAATCGTGAGGTCGCTGCGCGGCGTCCTGCCCGTGAATTCGGAATACGCGAGCACGGTAAGCACCGCGCCTCCGCTCGGGCCGTCTATTATTTCCGCGTTGGCGACAACCTTGTAGAGCAGGTCGTAGGCGGAAACGTCGACCCCCGCGAGCCTTGCCGCGACGCGAGACGCCGTGCGCGCCGACTCCTGCGTGTCCACGCTGATGTACGGCTCTATGTCCACGTAAACGTTCCCGTTTCCGGGAATCGCCCGCGCTTCTATGGTCGTAAGCATCCCCTGCCCGTTCGCGTCAACCGCGGGCGCATGCATCACCGTGAGCGCGGCTACGCACGCCGATAGCAGGAACAATGCGATGAAGAAAATGCGCTTCATTGAATCACTCGTTTATTTTCCGAGAATGCTTTTCAGGGCGCGGAACTCCGAATCGTGGATGGCGAACGTGACCGTTTCCCGGCTCCCGAGCATGTCGTAGTACGCGAGCTCCGCCTCGACTTTTCCCAGCGCAAGAGTGCCCTTTTTCGTCAGGCTTTCGACGTAGCCCTTCTTCACGTCGCGCGCCCTGTTTCCGAGGCGGAGCGTTATGTGGTCCTCGAAAACGTCTATGCCACCCGCTCCATCGGCGGTCTGGGCTGAAAACGAACGCTGGGGCTTTTCCATCGTAACACCTCTTATATGATGCACGTCTCGGACGTGCATCGAGCAAGACGCGCGAGATTTTATAAAGCGCCCGATATATAAATATTGGACTGCCGGGGTGGCGGAACCAGGTAACGCGCTAGACTCGAAGGACTTTTTTCTTTCTTGGAGAAGAAAGAAAAACCTCCACTAAAAAGAAAGGGGGAAGGGTCCACTAAAAAGAGGGAAGCGCGGGCAATCTAGTGAGCTTCGGCTTGTGCGAGTTCAAATCTCGTCCCCGGCGTTTTTACTTTTGCTAATGCAAACGCTTGAAGTCGGAGAACGCGCCGCTCGCGTCGCCCCAGATCACCTGCACCTTTTCCACGTGGCGCGTACCGTCCCGCACCTGGATCGCCTTTGCGAAGCGCTCGACGTCGGCGTCCTCGCCCTCGGCGAGTATGGAAACGGAACCGTCGGGCTCGTTCTTCACCCATCCGACGACGCTGTTCATGCGCGCCCTCGTTTCCACGAAGGAGCGGTAGAACACACCCTGCACGTCCCCGAAAACGCGAATCTCGGCTCTTTTCATAAAATCACCAGCGTTCATTCGATAGTAATGGCGGGCTTGAGAGGCATTGCTTTTTCCTTTCGCTCGCTTTTCGACTCTTCTTCTGTCTCCACGGCAACATGCGCCCCCAATTCCTTGGAAAGGAAGTCGGCGGCTTGCGCCAGCACCGCCTTCTCGTCTATTTCGCGCAGCTTCGCCGCGCTCAGGACGTAGAAGTTTTTGGAAGCGTAGAGGGACAGGACATCATCGGAAGTAATGGCATCGGCGGAAGGCGTGCTCTCCAGCAGTTTTGCGAGGGCATCGCGCTTCTCTTTGGAGGCGACGGTCAGCATTATTCTCGTTATCTTTCTCGGTTGTTTTCTCGTAAGCATGGCGATGATTTCCTTCGCATCGGACGCGGCTTTCAGGACGTAGTCCTCGGCAGCCTGCGCCTTTTCGTTGATGAGCGCTTCCTCGACTGCCGGCCAGTCCGCCACGCTGACGAATCCCTTTCCTCCGCTTCTCTCCCACAACTCCTCGCAAAGGTGCGGCATCACCGGCGCGAGCATGCGCACCCACTTCGAAAGCACGCGCTTCGCAACGTAAGCCCGTTCCTCGGGGGAGGCGCGCTTCTGGAGGTGCTCGAACTGGTTGAGCACGCGATAAAAGGATATCTGCACGTAGTCGCGGAGCCGCAGCTCCTCGAGCGCCTGCGTGCCCTCCTTGAGCGCGGATTCGAAGTTGCTGAGGAACCAGCGCGCGGCGTCGCCTTCCTTTCCTTCGCTTTTCGCCGCGTCCGCCATTCCCTCGCACAGCGACGCAAACCTCGCAACGCTGCGTTTCGCGCTTTCTATGTCCTTCCTGCGGAAATCCAGCGTGCCGCCCATGTCCGCGGACGAAACCATGTACAAGCGGAAGAGGTCGGCGCCGTAGTTCTTCGCCACGTCGTCCAGAAGAACCACGTTTCCCTTGCTCTTGCTCATCTTCTGGCCTTCGCTTATGACCATCTCGTTCAGGCTTATGCCGCGGGGCCACTGTTCGCGGGCGAAAATCGCGGTATGCGCGAAAATCATGAAACTCAGGTGGTTCGTGATGTGCGAGACTCCCGTGTGCCGCAGGTCGTTGGGGTACCAGTAGAGGAATTCGGCGCGAATGTCGTCCATGACGGGCTTGGGCACGGAAGGCTCCCCGCTCCCTTCACCGAGAAGGACGTAATCGAAGAAGGCAGGAGTGAGCTTATCCTCCATTACTCCGTGCTCTCTTATTTTCTTTATCACTGTATAGAACGCCATATAGAGAGTGGAATCGCTCAGCGACTCGATTATCCAGTTCCTGTCGAACGGAAGCTTCGTGCCGAGCCCGCGCCTGCGCGCGCACGGCCGCTTGTCGAGCCACGCGAAAACGTCCCTGAACTGCTTGCGGTAAATCTCGGGGTGGATAAGCATCTCCTCGAGGCACGAATAGGATTTTTCCTTCCAGCCCTTTGCATTAAAGTCTATGAACCACTGTTCGGGCATTATCGCCGCGAAAACCGTGCCTCCGCACCTGCACTGGCTGGGCCTGCTGATTTCGTGCAGCTCGTCGGCGAGCCCGTCGCGCATCAGCCACGCCGCAACGTCCTCCTTCGCCTTTTCAACTGAAGAGCCGGCGAAAACCGAGCAGTTGTCCATCATCACTCCGCCGTAGTACTCCACCTTGTACAGCTCCGCGGTCGCCTTGTCGAGGCCAGACTTGTCCTTTATGCTCCTGATTTTCATGCGCTCCACGATTTCCACTGCGGGAAATTCGCCGAATCCGGGCGTCTTGATGAGCGCGATGGGCTTGATTGCGCCGACCTTCTCCTTCAAGCCCGGATATTTCGCCAGCGTCTTTTCGTCGCGCTTCAAATCCTCGATTCCGACGTAGTCAATGGGCGCGTGAGCGGGAACCGAATGGACGAAACCCGAAGCATTGTTCGGATCCACGAAAGAAGATGGAAGAATCGGAATCGTCCTGCCAAGCGGGTCTACGCAGTCCTTGCCTGCGAAATAATCGCCCCTGTGCTCGCCGACTGCTTCGAATTTTTTGCCTTGCAAACGCAGCTTTTCAACGGCTTCCTTGCTCACGAACCAGTATTCGTAGCGCTGCTTCCTGCGCTTATCTCCGTCGACGGGGAACGCTATCTTCGCGTAGGTTGCGTCGGGATTCACGAACATGTTGGTGATGCCGAACACCGTTTCCGGGCGGAGCGTGCAGGAGATGATGAACCCGTCCTCGAACTTGGATTTCAAGGCGTAGAACTGCTGCAGCTCGACCGGGTCCGTGTCCCCGTCGCGGATATCGTCTTCGCCTACTGCGTTGGCGCACTTCGAGCAGTACAATATCGGGTAGGACGCCTGCATCAGGTAGCCCGCGGCCCTGTATTTCTTGAACTGCCATTCGACGAAGCGGTTGTATTCTACGTCTCCAGTGGTGAACTGCCTGCTCATGTCAAGGGAGAAGCCCATGCGCCTGAAGTCGTAGACGAGCTTCTGCGAGAAGTATTTCACGAGGTTCCACGGCTCCTTGAACGACGCGACGATTTCATCGATTTTCTTGGCGTCCTTCTCGTAGATGCCGACGTAGCCCTTGTACAGCTCAATCGTGGCCGCGTCGCCGTCCGATATGCGCGAACTCACGCCGAGCACGGGCGTGCCCGTGATGTGGAACGCCATGGGCCAGAGGACGTTGAAACCGCGCATTCTCTTGTAGCGCGCAATCACGTCGCCGTTCGCGTACGTCCTGCCATGCCCGACGTGGAGATTCCCCGAGACGTAGGGATACGGAACCGTGAAGAAGAACTTCCCGCGCCCTTCATCGCGCTTCGGCTCGAACGCCTTTTCCCCGAACCAGCGCTCCTGCCACTTTCTTTCAATGGAGGCGAAATCGTATTCCAACTAGTGCCACCGATGGAAAACCTTAG
>JAZDNL010000040.1:0-5744 GCA_043799765.1 Microcaldota archaeon
GGCGCGGCAGCCCTCCTTCGCCGCGGTTGTTTCCGCGTAGCCCAAATCCTTGTCCTCGGGCGTGCGGAACCACACGTCCTTCTTCTTGGCGTAGGCGCGGTAGTGGAACGAAATCTTGTCCTTTCTCGTCGCGTTCGGGCCAACGAAAATTTTCGCCGCAATGGTCTTCACGCCGAACGACGAGTATTCCTGCTGCACCCATTTCGCGGCAGAGCCGCTGGCGTTCGTCCCCTCGTCCGCACATGCAACCGCGGGATCGTAAGTTGAGCCCCACGTCACCTCGGCGTCCGCTGGCTTGTCGAAGTACGTTATGGCCGCGGGTTCGCCTTCCAGCGAGACGTTGTCGCCGACGCGCAGATATCCCCCGCCGCGCTCCACGCCGCCGGGTATGTTGACCGTGAGAAGCGCGCGGTAGTATCTGCCGCGGTCCAGCGAGCCGACCGCTTCCCCGCCGCCGAGCGGCTCAAGGCGGAAATCAACGACTTGAAGTTCCTTCGCCTGCGCGTTCGGAAGCAGGCGGAGTTCCCTGTAATCCTTCCCTTCGTTCTCAACCGAAATCTGCTCGCTCTCGTAGTCGGCGAATCCCCGTGCGGTCGCCTTCAGCACAATAAGCCTGTCCGCGCGCACCTTCAGCGTGCAGGAGCTGTTCAGCGGGTTCGTGCCTGTTGCGCACGTCGCGCTTGCACTCGCCGCGCCTTCCTCGAACGCCTTCACCGTGGCGGTCACGAGATTGCCCGTGGTCATGTCAGTTGCGTTGACGATTATCTCGCCGTAAGGCGCGGGAAGCGTAAGTTCAAGCGGCGACTCCCGCGCTTCCAGCGTTATGCGCGCGATGTCGCTGTAGCCGTGCACAGAGCCCGCGGTTGCGTAAGCCTTCATTTCCTCGAGCGGCAGCCCCCCGAACGAGACGTAGCCGTCGTATCCAGTTTCCTGCATCGGCACGCCGAGCGAGAACCCGTCGGCAGTGACGAGCTCGACGGAAGCGAGTTCGACGCGCTTCCCGTCGGCGTCGAGCACTATCACTTCCAGGGCGCCGTTGTTTCCGGCAACCAGCGCCTCCAGCGCGATTGTCTTGGAATCGCCCGCAACCACGTTCTTCTCCGTTCCCGGAAGATAGCCGTCGGCGTAAACCGTAAGATAGCCCGCGGCTTTCGACGAAACCTCGAGCACGCACTCGCCGTGCGAGTCCGTGAAGCACGACGACAGTTCGCGGAGCGGCGCGTCGGCCATCAGGAAGCGCACCTGCGCGCTTTCGACGGACTGCCCCGCATCGTCCGTGACCTTTATGTTTACGTTGCGCAGGTCCGCCGCGCTTTTCTTCTGCAGCCGCGCGTGGAATTCGATGTACGTCTCCGAGGCGACGCTCTGCACGTCGTTCGCGGTTGCGCCGTTGTAGCCGAAATACTGGTCGGACGGGGAATCGACGACTACGAAGACGCGCGTGCCCGCCGCTGCGACGGAATCGAAGAAAACGGTCCCCTGCGAGTCCGTGACGCCTTCCGTGATTATGACCGACGAATCCGCGTCGTGCATTACGACGGTGGCTCCCTCGATTTGCGCGCCCGTGTCGTCCTCCACGGTTACGAGTATGCTTCCCTTGGCGGGCTGGTCCCCGCCCTCGTCCTTCGTTTTCGCGCCATCTGGCGTAAGCGCGAGGAAGCACTGCTTCTGCGATGCGAAGCACGTGACCCGTTCGGAGACGAACCCGTCACGGCTGACGCGTATATTGAATATGTCGGAAACGCTCGCGAACTCTATGGACGCGCCTCCTGTTGCGTCAGTCGTGAGTTCCTTCACGCCGCCCGCCGAATCGGTGTAAACCACGGACGCCGCCTCAAGGGGCTGGCCGTCCGCGTTCGTCACGGAAAGGAGTATTTTGTTCGCCTCTTCGGTCGCGGGCTCGAGAAGCGCGGTGAGGCTCTGCGTTTCCGACATCAGCACCTCGTTGCCGTAGTCGGCGTAACCCGCTTCCTTGATCTGCACGAGCGCCTTCTTCCCGAGAGGCAGCCCTGTGAATTTCGCAACCCCCTTCTTGTCCGTCTTAAGTTCGAAGGACTTGTCGTCGACGGTCAGTTTCACCATGGCATCGGCAAGCGGCTCGTCGTTCGCGAGCACCGTCACTGTGAGCGACGTCTTCGGGGACGCCACGTCCTGCAGGATGAAGAATGCGCCTGCGCCGAGAAGCGCGACGAGAAGCACGAATACGGGGAGAGAGGGGACGCCCTTGTCCTCAATTGGCGTGACGAACCAGTCCACCGCGGGGATTCCCTTTCCCTGCAGCCAATCCATGAGCGCGTAATAGCGCTCCTCGATAGAAACGTAGATGTCTTTCAATGCCATAATAAAAACTTGCCCGCGTATATATAAAAACGTGCTTAAAATCGCCTTCGGCGAAGCCGCAGCCGCGCTCGGAAAAACGCTGCTCGTCGCCGACCTGCATCTCGGAATAGAGCTGGAGCTCCGCGCCAAGGGAATCAGCGCGCGCCAGCAGTGGCAGCCGTGCGCGAAGCGGATAAATGCGCTGCTGAAAAAAATGCGGTGCAACAGCCTCGTTATTCTGGGGGATGCGAAGCACGATGTTTATGGATGCGACATCGAAGAACGCACGATGTTCCGCCACTTTCTTGATGCGCTCGCTACCAAGGACGTCCGCATCATAAAAGGCAACCACGATTCGCACCTTGAGGGAACCGCGCCCATTATTCCCGCAACCGGCATGCTTTTCGACGACGCGGGCGTTTCCTACGGCCTATTTCACGGGCACGCGTGGCCTTCCAAGGGCGTCCTTCAAAGCGACATCCTGCTCATGGCGCACCAGCATCCCATGTACGAATTCAAGGACCGCGCCGGAAGCTGGAGCGAGAAGTGCTGGATATCCGCCGAAACCAAAGCCGACAAAAAACAGGGGGTAATTGCTGGAAGGCGAGTTGTCATCTTTCCCGCCTTCGGACTGTTGAGTGGTGGAATTCGCCTTAATTCCGAACGCGGCATCGGGCCTTTTTTCGAAAACAGGCTGCTGCGCAAGATGACGGCGTTCTCGCTCGAAGGCGCGCCCCTCGGCGCGCTTCCTAGCCAGCGCAGCTAGGCGACAGGACGATGGTTTCGTTGGCTTCCCTGACAGTAACCAGCGCCGCCACGAAGCCCTCCTTCGCCACCATCAGCTTTTTGGTTTCCGGCCAGTAGCCGCTATCCCCTTCCGCTATCTCTATGGGTATCGCGGCGATTCCGTTTTCGTCCGTGAATATTCCGGCGTCGCCGCGCTTCTCAATGTTGAAGACGCGTGCGCCCTCGAGCGGCTCGCCGTTGTAGTCGAAGACGGCAAGTTCCGCAAAACTGCTGCCGGTTTTTTCAAGGCGGAGCGTCTTGGAGGTAACTTCCGCGTACACCTGCGGCATCCCGTATCCGCTCCTGAACGAGTATTCGTTGCTCTTTACGGAAACGGAGACCTGGTCGGCGGGTATGCTCTTGAACACGACGTTGCCGTCCGCGTCGGTTACGCCTTTGAACGCCTGATTGCATTCCTCGTATTGTGGAGAGCAGCTTGTCTGCTCTATCATCACATCCATGCCAGCCAGCGGCTTTTCGTCCGTGCCGACGAGCCGCAGCGTCAGGTCCTTGGTTCCGGTGTATCCGCCGAATTCGCCGCGCGGCGCGCCCTGCAAGTACGCCCCAACTACGGCAAGCAGCGCAATCACCAGGACGGCACCCAGCACCCCCTTCCACCCGAATCTCCTGAGGACATGCGGCGTCGCGTTTTCCCCTTTTTTAAGTTCCAGCGCCTCGTTGAGCAGGTACTTGCCGAAGATGAGCGCCGTCACTCCGAGCGCAATCGGGAGCAGCATTCCCGCGAAAACCTTCAGCGCGAGGTTTTCGGCGGTGTCGTACGGGCCGATGCTCGCATAGACGAGGAACGCCACGCCGAGGCACGCTATCCCGAATATGAACGAAGCCACCGAACCGCTCAAGCGCACGAGCTGCTTCATTTCCACCGCAATCACCTGATGCATTACGCTTCCGCTATTTAAAACGCAATCAAAAACCTTTAAATCCCGCCGTGCGCAATATAGGTTTCCGAATACTTACTTAGTCAGGGGTGTTTCGATGGGCAGAGGAAGGGAACGCATGGTCGTCTGCGAAAAATGCGGACGCCAGACCCGCCGCGACAAAGCGGTGTTTCTGGAGAAGGCCATATTCATAAACCCGCTTGAGCGCAAGGACGTAATCGAGGGCGAGCCGTACGCGCCGCGCGTCACGCGCGAGGTTGCTTATTGCCCCTCGTGCGGCAAGCACGGGCGCATCTACGAGAAGAAGGCTCGGCTGAACGCGCGCAATCGCGAGCGCGCGGAGTTCCGCAACTCGCTCGGCATGGGCCAGAACAGGCGTCCGACGCACCGCCCGCAGCACACGGGGCAGCAGTTCCAGACACAGGCGCCCGTGGCGGCGAAACCCCCGGAAGCGGCAGCGGAAGAGCCCAAGAAGGAAGAAACCGCGCCCGAATCTGGCGCATGATTCAGACTAGATAGTTGAACAGCAGGTGGACTGCTGCGGCAGCGGCGAAAATCGCGGCTGCGGGCAGCCATTTCTTTTTTCCGGCAGCGTAAGCCGCGTATCCGAGGATTGCGCCGGTTGCCGCGTGCATCGCAAGCGGAGGCAGGCGCAGCAACCAGAGCGAAAGGTTGTGATAGTAGAACACCACGAAATAACTCACCAGCTCGGCGGCGCCGAAGCCGATTCCCGCGAGCAGGCCGCATGCAACGCAATTTCGGAGCGCAAGCCGCTCCTTCCCGGATAATGCAAGCGCGGCCATTATCGCGCCTGCCTTCAGCACCTCTTCTAGAACTGCCGCAACCTGCGTCGGCAGCCCTAAAAACGAGAAAATGCCCGCAATCGCGCCTGCGAGAAAACCCAGGAAAAGCGATGCGCCGAGCAATGCAGTTTTCATCCGATGCCCCCCGCTACGATGTCAGGGAGTCGAAAATCTCGCCGACGATTTCCTTCGCCCGTTCGATGTCCTCGCCGGAGAAGCCCCGGCGCCTGACCTCGCCCAGGACTGTGCGAGTGATTTCCCTCTTGGTTTTTTCGGACGCGCCCGCGGTTTCCTCGTCCTTCCGCCTCTGCTTCAGTTCCAGCAGCAGGCCGTGCACCTCGGACGGCACCGGCGCCGCGCGCTGGGGTTCGTTGCCGCGGCGCTGGCGGGAAACGTGAATAACCGCCGCGAGCGCGGCTAGGATCGCGACCGCGCCGAGTATCGTGAGCAGCGTCGAGGTGGCTATGCCCTGTCCCAGTCCTGCTTCCGCACCGTTTGCAGCCACAAGCTTGCGCAGTTCCTCCATCTCGGATTTTGCCGCCTCGAGTTCAGCCTTGTTTTCAGCGTAGACCTGCAGGTGCTGTTCGGGCGTAACCGCTCCCTTCTGCTTTGTCAGGATGCTGTTCAGCCTAAGCTGCGCGTCCGTCTTCAGCGTGAACGCCTGGGCAGAATACGGCGTGTTCGCCAGCGCAGTTGCGAGATCGTCCAGGTTCTTCGAGTAATTCTGTATCTCTTCGGAGGGGATGTTCCAGATGTCCACCATCTCCACGCTTCTCGTGATGGATTCGCCCGGATCGAGCGTCGCGTTCATGTAAACGAAAAGCGTGGAGGACGACGGGTCGTAGCCCACGTCCAGGCCGTCGGTTGACATGATGTCCTTCGTCGTAACTTCCGGCGGCAGGTACTGCTTCCACGTAGCGGTGCGGGTGACGTTCAT
>JAZDNL010000046.1:0-11226 GCA_043799765.1 Microcaldota archaeon
CTGGACGACGACATCGCCCGCGGCGATTCCGTGCAGATACTTTCGGACAAGGGAGAACTCGTGTGCATCGCAACGGCGCTGATGAGCGCGAAGGAGATGCAAACGAAAAAGAACGGCGTTGCGTGCGACGTGGAACGCGTCGTGAGAAGTTTCGTGTGAAATCAGCGCGTCCTGACGAGTTTCGGGACAGCCGAGAGCGGAATGGCTTCGCGCGCCTTTTTGATTTGCGCTATGCCGCCATCCCCCCTTACCTCGACGCTTCGTTCCGTCTCAAGGGGGTTTTCCAAGAATTTCACGATGACGCCCTTTATCTCGCCGTGCCTGGTTTGCCACCTGCTTTCCTGCCATTCCGCGGCAACCGCGGCCCGAGGAAACCTGCCCGCGTCCTCCCTTCGCATTGCCACTGCCTGTTCCACGTCCTTGAGCAGTTCGTCGCGCTTTTTTCCCTCAACTCCGAAGAACATGGACGTGGCGGAAACCCTGCGGCGGAATATCCCGAAATCGCTCGCGGTGCGCTCCATCCGTTTGAGGGCGGTTGCGGGCATAATCCCCCTATGGATAGCAACGTTTTTAAATGCCGCGAGGCGAAATAATGACGCAGCTTTGGAGCTCGCGCTGCATTCTGGTATGGTTTTAAATGCCGTGGGGCATATAATTCCGCGCCGGGATGGCAGAGTGGTAATGCGCACGCCTGGAACTGCTTGTAGGATTGCTCCGCGTCTTGTTTGACGCGCCTAAGGAGGCGCGCCGTGCAGGGGAGCGTACCTCTTGCCAGACAGCGTGTGGCCGCAAGGCCTCCTGAGTTCGAAGGTTTCGACAGCAACGTGCTGGAAACTGAAAATCTCAGTCCCGGCGTTCCTGTTAACGGAGAGACGTGACGATGGCAACGATAGAAAAAAAGTCTTTCGAAAAAAAGCCCCCTGAAAAGCCCAAGCAGGGCCCGCCCCAGCACATGGGTTCGGTGAAGCACAAGAACGCGGGCAAGGAGGGCAAGGATTTCAAGGGAATCGTGCGCATCCTCGGCAAGGACGTCGAGGGGCACGTGTATTTGAGGGACGCCCTGCGCAAGGTGAAGGGCATAGGGCAGAACCTCGGGCTTATACTGAACAGGATCATCAAGCGCGAGATGCAGATCTATCCCGCGGAAACGCTCGTGGGGAACCTGAGCGACGCGCAGATGGAGAAGGTGGAGGAAATAATCAAGGCGCCGCAGAAGCACGGCGTCAGGCCGCATTCGCTCAATAGGCCGCGCGACGTCGAGACGTCGCAGCCCGCGCATTTCCTCGCATCGGATTTGGCGTTCACGCAGAGGCAGGACCTCGAGCGCGAGAAGGGCGTGCGCTCGTGGCGCGGCTGGAGGATTTCCATGGGCCAGCGCGTCCGCGGACAGCATTCAAGGACAACCGGGCGCACCGGCATGAGCGTCGGAGTCCTCAAGAAGGCAATCAAGGCGCAGAAGGCTGCGGCGGCGACGTCCGCGCAGGAGAAGGGCGCGCCGAAAGAGGAGAAGAAGAAGTGATGCTGAATGGGTGACCCCCACAAGAAACGCAAACTCTACGAGAAGCCCAAGCGCCTGTGGGACGCCAAGCGCATCGAGGAGGAAGGCGGGCTCAAGGAGGAGTACGGGCTCAAGAATTCGCGCGAAGTCTGGCGCATGAAGACCATCCTGCGCAAGATACGCCGCGAGGCGAGGCGCCTGCTCTCGAAGAAGGGGGCGGGAGTCGACGAGCGCGCCGAGCGCCTCCTGAAGCGCGTGAAGTCCTTCCTGCTGAAGAAGGAGGACGCGACGCTGGACGACGTGCTGGCGCTTACAACCAAGGACATATTGGAACGCAGGCTGCAGGCCGTCGTAGTGCGCAAGAAGATGGCGCAGACGATGAAGCAGGCGAGGCAGTACATAACGCACGGGCACGTCGCGATAGGCGAGCAGAAGGTGACGGCGCCTTCCTATCTCGTGAAGTTCGACGAGGAGGATCGCGTGCAGTGGCACTCAAAACCCATGGGAATGATAAAACAGGAAGCTGAAGCGGTGAGCGAGAATGGCTGAGGAAGAAAAGAAACACGAAACGCACGAACACGCAGTTCCGGCTCACCACGTCGAGAAGAAGGAAGAAACGGAAACGCCGAAGCACGAGCACGAACACAAGCACGAGGCGGCTGCCAAGGTGGAAGTTAAGGCGGAAGCGAAAACGGAAACAAAGCCCGTGGCTGCCGCGCCTGCGGTGCCCCTGCGCGAGGCGAAGCTCGTTAAATCCGCGCCTCCGAGCGAGACTAAATGGGGGGTCGCGCACATCTTCTCCTCGAAGAACGACACGATTATCACGATTACGGATTTGAGCGGTGCGGAAACTATATCCGTCGGAAGCGGCGGAATGATAGTCAAGAGCGACCGCGAGGAAGGCGGGCCGTACGCGGCAATGCAGTCGGCGTTCCGCGCAGCGGACAAGGCCAAGGAGGCGGGTATAACCGCCGTGCATGTGCGCGTCCGCGCACCGGGCGGGCACCACACGAAGACGCCCGGCTCGGGTGCGCAGGCGGCGATACGTGCGCTAGCCCGCTCGGGAATCCGCATCGGCAAGATAGAGGACGTTACTCCGATTCCGACGGACACGACGAAGCGTCCGGGCGGAAAGCGTGGGAGGCGCGTGTAAATGCAGATTGACGTACTGAAGGACGGCGGCGCTAACGCGACGTTCGAGCTCAAGGCAGTTTCCTCTTCGTTCGTCAACGCCCTGCGCCGCGCGATTATCTCCGATTTGCCCGCATTCGCAATCGACGAGATTGAGATGCTGGAAAACACGAGCCCGCTGTTCAACGAGTACATCGCCGGGCGCGTGGGCTTGGTGCCGCTGACGTGGGAGGACAGCGCCTCTCCGGAAGCGCGCGTGCTTTTCTCGCTCAATGCGGAAGCAGTTGACGCGCCCCGCGTGGTTTATGCGGGCGAGCTGACCACGGACGACCCCAATATCAAGGTATTCGCAACGCACATTCCGCTGATGAAGCTCGGCAAGGGGCAGCGCCTGCGGCTTCAGGGAACGGCGATAATCGGCACCGCGAAGCGCCACGCGAAATTCCAGGGCGCCATGGCTTCGTTCGGACAGCTGCCCGACTTCAAGAAGAACGCGAAGTGCAACAAGTGTGGGGAGTGCGTGAAGGCGTGCCCCCAGAAAATCATTTCCGATTCCGTAACGCTCACCGCCGCCGAGAAGTGCATCCTGTGCGAGGAATGCGTCGAGGCGTGCGACAGGGACGCGCTCAAGGTGATTCCGAAGGAGGACGAGTTCGTCCTCTTCGTGGAGTCGTACAACAACGTGTCCGCGAAGGGGCAGGTGAAGCGCGCGTTCGAGGCGATGAAGGCGCAGGCTGACGCGGCGGAAAAGGAGCTTAAATGAGGTTTACGGTAAGGGTAATGCCGAACGCGAAGCAAACCGCGTTCTTTTCGAGGAACGGCGCGTTTTGCGCGCGTTTGAAGGCAAAGCCCCTTGAGGGGAAGGCGAACAGAGAGCTGGAAGAAACGCTCTCGGAAGCGCTCGGGAAAAAGGTAAAAATCGTGCGCGGCGCGAAGTCGCGCGAAAAAACATGCGAGACGGACGCAAACGAGGATGATTTGAAAAAGATTTTTGATGCAGGGGTGGCAGAGCCTGGTCAAAAAGGGCAATAGGTCTTTGTGAAGGATGCGACCTCGCCCACGCCTTGAAAAAGACGGGGGAGACAGGACGCGCCCGAGAGCTCTTTTGCCGCTTGGCAATGCGCAGGCTTGAGGTGCCTGTCCTTTAGGGGTTCGAGGGTTCAAATCCCTTCCCCTGCACTTCTTTTCTTTTTCGAGAAAAAGAAAAGACCTGCACTAGAAAAGAAAAAGCAAGAGAGCTGCACTAGAAAAGAAAAACGGTGTGAAAGATGAAGTACGGTCCGGAAAACATTCAGACGCTGAAACTCGTCACGAAGCTCAACAAGAAGAAGGGCCTGTGGCGCAAGGTATCGGAGATTCTGTGCTCCAGCCGCAGGCGCCGGCCCGAGATGAACGTCGGAAGGCTGGCGAAGGTCACGAAAGCGGGCGAAATAGCCGTGCTTCCGGGAAAGCTGCTGAGCGGCGGGGAAATAAGGCACGCCGTGACAATAGGTTGCATGGGAGCGTCGGCTTCTGCCGTTAAGAAGGTTGAGGCGGCGAAGGGAAAGGTTGTGCATTTGTCGGTTATGTTTGAAAAGCACGCGGACGGAAAGGGCGTGCGGTTGCTGAAGTGATTCAATTGGCGGACGAAACAGTCATTGACGGAAACGGGCTCGTTGTCGGCAGGCTTTGCGCAGTATGCGCGAAGAAGCTGCTCGCGGGCTACGATGTCGTAGTCGTGAACGCGGAGAAGACGGTTTTCTCCGGCGACCTCGCGGTAATCGCGAAGGACTACCGCGCGAGGCGCGGCATCCAGAACAAATCGAACCCCGCCCACAGCGTCAAATGGCCGAGGCGGCCGGACTTGCTGCTCAAGAAGATTCTCTCGGGAATGCTCCCGCGCTCGAGGCGCATCGTCGCGCTCAGGCGCTTCCGCGCCTATCTCGGAGTCCCGAAGGAGTTCGAGGGAAAGGCGAAGAAGACTGCTATAAAGGAGTCAACGGCGCTGCAGTACAAGGCGGTTACGATGGCCGAGGTTTGCGCGAAGCTTTGATGGTGATATTCGATGGCTGAGAAGGTTGCGAAAAAGAAGAAATCCAAGATAGCGCAGGCGCGCGGAAAGCGCAAGGAGGCCATTGCGCGCGCTACGGTCCGCGAGGGCAAGGGGCTTGTCCGCGTGAACGACCTTTCCGTAGACGCGCTTCAGTCGCCCTTCATCAGGCAGATTATCACCGAACCCCTCAACTTCATCGACGACGCGCAGCGCACCAAGCTCGACGTGCGCGTCACCGTCCGCGGCGGCGGGGTCATGGGGCAGGCGCAGGCCGCCCGCACCGCAATCGCCCGCGCGCTCGCGTCGCATTTCGGCGGCGACATGCGCAAGAACATGATTGAATACGACCGCTCGCTTATTGTGGAGGACCCGCGGCGCGTAGAGCCCAAGAAGTTCAAGGGCCCGAAGGCGCGCGCCCGCTTTACGAAGTCCTACAGATGAAGAAGGTTTGCCTGCACTGCGGCTCCGAGAAACTGGTTACCGCCAGCCTTGAGCGCGGCGGGATTCCGGGCGCTTTCGAACTGAGCGGAATCTACCGCTGCGAGAAGTGCGGCTATCTGGGCGTTCCGCTGCTCGTGAAAGACACTAAGAAGTACGCGAAGCACGTGCGCAATTCATTACGCTTAAAAAAGCCCAAGCGCTAACGCATTCGTGCGAATTTCTATACGCAACCGCGATTCGCTGGTGCGCGGGCACACGCATTCTGTCGAGCGCAGGCTATGCCTGCGGGCGATAGAGGCGGGCATGAACGCGGTGGAGCCGCGCGAGCTGATGCGCAGGAGGCTGAAGGTGGAGAGCGGAATTCTGCGCGTCGACGGACTCAGGTACGATTTGGGTTCGTTCAGGAACATCCTCGTCGTGGGCGCGGGCAAGGCGAGCGGCGCGATGGCGGAGGCGATCGAGGCGCTTCTTCCTGTTTCTTCCGGCGCGGTGTGCGTGCCGCGCGGGACCGAGGCGGACTTCAGCACCAGGGCAATCCGGCTCATAAGTGCGGGGCATCCCAAGCCCGATTCAGGCAGCGTAATAGGCGGCAGGCAGGTTCTCGACATCGTGCGCGACGCGAAGCCCGGCGATTTGGTGATCTGCCTGTTCTCGGGCGGGGGGTCGGCGCTGATGGAGCTTCCGGCCGAAGGCGTTTCGCTCGCGGACATGCAGCGCATCTCCATCTCGCTAATGAAAAAGGGCGCGGACATACGCGAGCTTAACGCCGTGCGCAAGCACCTTTCGCGCATAAAGGGCGGAAGGCTCGCGCAGGCGTGCCGCGGCAAAATGCTTTCCCTTCTCATTTCCGACGTCGTGAGGAGCCCGCTCGACGCAATCGCCTCGGGCCCGACCGTTCCCGACAGGACCACGTTCGCAACCGCGAAGCGCGTGCTGCAGAAACGGAAGCTCTGGGACGCGGATTTCAGGGACCCCGTTTGCGGGCACATCGAGCGCGGCGCGCGCGGCCGCATCGAGGAAACCCCCAAAAAACTCTCGAATTCCGACGCGGTGCTCCTGGCGGACAACAACACCGCGGTGAACGCCGCCGTCGCCTTCCTCGCCTCCAAGGGATTCAAGCCCCGCGTTCTGCGCAACGTGGAGGGCGAGGCGCGGGTTGTCGGAAGAAAGCTCGCGCTTCTTCTGAACAGGCATTCATGCTTCGTCGCAGGCGGCGAGACAACCGTGACGGTGAAGGGCGCGGGAAAGGGCGGAAGGAATCAGGAGCTGGCGCTCGCGTCGGCGCTTTACCTCAAGCGGGGCGCGCTGGCATCCGCGGGAACGGACGGGATAGACGGAAGCTCGAGCGCTGCCGGCGGGATAGTGGACGCGAACACGATGATGCACTGCAGCGAGGACGCATGCGCCGGCCGCTCGATAGTCGAGGCGTATCTGGAAGAGAACGATTCAAACTCCTTCTTCGAGAAGTTCGGCGGCGCAATCACGACCGGATGGACGGGAACGAACGTGTGCGACCTGTGCGTCGGCGTCGCGCACCCGCATTCCGAAAAATAGGCTATTTCTTCGGCGCGCCGACGACGTTCGGGGGCGTCTTTCCCCCGAAGAACGCAATCAGGTTTTCAGCGACCATCGCAGCCATGCGCTCGCGCGTTTCCACGGTTGCGCTGCCGATGTGCGGCACGAGCACGACGTTGTCCAGCGTGAGGAACGGGCTGTCCATGGGCAGCGGCTCCTTGTTGAACACGTCGAGCGCCGCGCCGGCGATTCTCTTCGTTTTGAGCGCCTCGTATAGCGCGTTCTCGTCTATTACGGGGCCGCGGGACGTGTTTATCAGGTACGCGGTGGGCTTCATCATCGCCAGCTGTTTCGTCCCCATCATTCCGCGAGTTTGCTCGCTGAGCGGGACGTTCAGGGACACGAAGTCCGATTCGCGGAGCAGTTCGTCCAGTCCGACGCGCTTCGCGCCGAGTTCGCGCTCCGCCTGCTCGTTGTTCTTGTTGTCGCAGTAAAGTATTTTCATGCCGAACCCGCACGACAGGTACGCGAGCCGCACGCCTATGCGGCCGAAGCCGACGATGCCGAGCGTCTTGCCGTGGACGTCGCCGCCGAGGAACATGTGCGGCGCCCACGCCACCTTCCATTTGCCCTCGCGCACGTGCCTGTCCGCCTCGGGTATGCGGCGCGCGATTGACATCAGCAGTGCGAAGACGAAATCCGCGGTCGTGTTCGTCAGCGCCTCGGGCGTGTTCGTGACGATTATGCCGCGCTGAGCCGCCGCAGCCAAATCGATGTTGTTGTAGCCGACTGCATATTGCGCAATAATCTTCAGTTTCTTCGCCGCGCCTATCACTTCCGCGTCAATAGGATCCGTAAGAAGCGAAACCATGCCGTCTGCGTCGGCGGCGCGCTTCAATATCTCCGCCTTCGGGGGCGCGTCCTCGCCTTCCCAGACGTCCAGCTCGAAATGCTCCCGCAGCTTAGTCATGCCCTTTTCGGGAAGACGTCTCGTGACGAAAATCCTCGGTTTCACAATCAGCACCGAATATCTTTCGCAGCAAATCCTTTAAATACTTCCCCTCTCCAAAATACTTTCCTCAAGGTGGTATTCCAATGTTGATGCCTGTTCGCTGTTTCACGTGCGGTAAACCCGTAGCAGAATACAAGGACGAGTACGCGGAGCGCGTCGCGAAAGGCGAAGCTGCCGAAAAGGTGCTCGACTCCCTCGGAATCACTAGGTATTGCTGCCGCAGGATGTTCGTGTCGCACGTCGAGCTGATTGACGAGATAATCCACTTCCCGCGCTATTGAGTGCGTCTTTTAAAGTTTGGCGCGCTTGTCTTGATTATAGCGGGGCCGTGGGGTAGCCTGGCATCCTGCCAGCCTGGGGGGCTGGCGACCTGAGTTCGAATCTCGGCGGCCCCAGTAATCCGCGGAAGGGGCACCCGCAGGTTCCCCCTCGGCAATTACTCTGCCGACTCCCCCTCCATCTGGACGTCGTTTCTTTTGGCGCGGAGCCTCCGCACCTTTTCTTTCGGCAAAGAAAAGGGGCAAGGCGTTCCGAATCTCGGCGACCTCCCCTTTTCTAGCACGGAGGATCGCGGTATGCCTCAATTGAGCCCCCTTCGCAGTCGTCGGGGCTACCGGCACTTTCAAAAGCGCCCGTAACTGCGCATCTGTGGTAGGTGTGGGTGGTACCCACCAGCCATTCATAACCTGTGTGGTCATAGCATTCTCCGACTGCGTATACGTCGTCACCGCACATGCAGGTGACGCTCGCTATCTTTAGGTCCTCGTTTCTCCAGTTCACCGGCGTGCACGTTTCTGTCGTGTCCTTCCAGATTCCGCCTTCGCACTTCCTCTTCACGCCGTCGTCTCCGCACTTCTCCGCGTTCGGAACCATGCACACGTCGCCCTGGCGAGGAGCGAGCGGGTCGTTTATCGGAGTCTCCTGATAGCCCACGCCCCTGCATACGCTCCAGCTGTTGAAGTCGGAGTCGTCCCAATTCGGCAGTATGTTGTCGCTCTCATCTATCTTGCCGCACCACGACTTGAACAGGCCCACGTCCTTCGGCGGTATGGATTCCTCGTCGTTCTTGTTGTTCGCGGCGAATATAGTGTTCGGCACGCTTCCCGTGCACCTAATGTATCCCGCAGGGCTTATCAGGCAGCTCTTGCCGTTCGGCGCCTGCAGGTACTGCGTCGGGCTCGTTATGAGGAATTTCGAGTTCGGGCCCGCCCACGGCTGGCGCAGCACGTTCAGCTGCCACGCGCCGTTGTCCTCGCTGCCGAAAATGAATTGCGAGTTGATGCACGCCTCGCCTGTCTGCGCGTTCTGCCAGTCGGGATACACCGTTCCGCAGAGCTCCATGTCCCCGCTCTGCCACGGTCCGTCGCTTTGGCCCTTGAAGCAGCGGCTTCCGATGTAGTTGTCGTTGCTTCCACCCAGCCCGGTGTAGTCGTCGCGCGCCTTGAGCTTCAGCACATCGAGCCAGCCCGTCCACACGTCCTGCCCGCTTCCCAAGTCGGGCTGGTTCACCTGCATGAGTTCGTAGATTCCGCGCGAGTCAGTCTCGGCGTATTTGTTCTCGTCGTCCGCGAGGCTGCAGCCGGTTGCGTGGTCTATCCTGAGGGCGTTCGTGTCGAGCAGGTCACCGAACAGCGACTTTCCAAGCGGCATGTCCATCGTGCTGATTGCGTTGCTGAACGCGTACGACGGCTGCCCCGCGCTTAAGAAGTAGTCGGGGAACAGCTTGAACGGCCTGAGTATCGACTTCGTGAAGTTCTCCTGGTCGCTCGCGTTGTAGCCGAGCGTCATGCGCATGAGCGCGCTGGCGTTGAGCCAGCCGTGCTCGACGTATTCGGAGCCTACCGGCTGCGAGCGCATCCCGTCCTGTCCGCAGTCAATCGCGCATTCGGTGAGCGCGTTGCGCGGCTGGCACCAGTTGTTGCACGGCACGTAGCAGCGCATTCCAACCGCGATTTTCGGTTTCGTGGTCGGACAAGTGTACGTTCCCGCGTCGTATACTGACGGCGCCAGCGTCCCGTCCACCTGCGCGTCGTACAGGTTGTCGCCGTTGCTGTCCGCAAAGCACTGCGGCTTGTTGTTCGCGTCCAGCTGTAGCGGGCAGAAGCGCGTCTCGTCGCTCCTGCACGAATCAACGGCGCCCTGCGTTATGCTCGTCAGCCCGCTGCTCGTGTAGCCCGCGAGTTCGCACCTCTTTCCCTGCCCGCCGCCTACGGTGTTGCAGTATAGCTTGTTGACCGCGACTATCATGTTCTCGCTGCAGACGAAGTTGCTTCCCGAGAGGGTTGCGGGCACGAGTTCGGTTTCGGTTGTGAAGAAGCCGTCGCCGTTCGCATCATAGAAGCACAGCGGCGTGCTTCCCTGCAGTTCGATGCCACATTGTCCGCCGGCTGTGCACGCCTGCACGTCCGCCTGCGGTATGGACGGCATGGGCTGCGTTCCGTCGTAGACGCGCGACGGCGTAATCTGCACTAGGCACTGCGAAAGGTTCGCGACGAAATATTCGGCGTAGTTCACCTGCGCGCTCCCGAAGTCGCCAGTCTTGGTGCAGCGCTGGTCGCACTGGAGCAGCGGAATCTGGTCGTTGTAGGTGCAGCCCACGAACGTGCTCGGATAGAGCGGGTCGTTGCAGTCCCATTCCCTGTCTGCTCCGTTCGGGTGGTATGAGTTGTTGCAGAACGTGCACGCGTGCTGCTCGTAGAGCGTCGTGTTCGTCACGTTCCTCCAGTCGTCTATGTTCGGCTTGCAGCATCCCCAGTTGCCAGGCACCCTGTCCCCTGCGTCGCAGCTGGTGTCGCACCACATCGAAACCTGGTTGCTGCGCCAGAACACTGTTTCGTTGGCGACGGTCCTGCCCTCGTCCACGAGTTGCTGTATGACGTCGCTGTTGAACGGCATGTTTCCGACGTTCCAGGCGTTTCGCGTCACGAGCGCGCCGAGCGTGTCCGAGAAGCAGTTGGACTGCTGCAGGCCGGAGCAGTAGGCGAAGTCGTTCTTTAGCGTTTCGCCCGCTTCAAACATTCCCTGGTTGTAGGCGGCGGCGCACTGTGTCCTGCAGATCAGCGGGTTCTGCGAACTCGCGCAGGTTTTAATGCAATCCCCGTAGCCGACTAGGAGCTTTTCGGCCTCGCCGTTGTAAAAGTCCTTCCTGTTCGAATAGCAGTCGCAATTCTCCTTCACGCCGCTCATGCCGAGCCTGTCCGCCAGCATGCCCCTGCAGCCCGCCAGTTCGTCAGCCCACGCGATGCGCCGTGTTGCGGTGCACTCGTCGTAGCCGTAGGTCGATGCGAACGACAGCGCCCTTTCGCCTGCAAATGTCAGGTTGATGGCGGCAGTTGTCAGGCAGTACGCCTTCACCCCGTCGGCGTAGGTGAGCCACGCGCGGTGGCTGCAGTCGGCGTAGTCCAGCCACGGCGCTTCTGGTTTTCCCGTCGCCATGCAGTTGCTTGCGCCGTCCTGCGTGCGCGGGCATTCCACCTGCGCGCGAATCTCGTCGTATTCCGCGACGTTCGTGATGCGGCTTTCGTCAAGCTTGTCGGAAACGTAAACTACCTCGCCCTGCGTGTTCGGGATCTTTTCGTAGATGACGAGGCGCTTGCC
>JAZDNL010000088.1:0-10402 GCA_043799765.1 Microcaldota archaeon
GTAAGCGCGTTCGATATCGGGTTCGCAACGCCCGTCGGATTCTTGCCTATCGCCTTTGATAGAAGCGTCAGCCAGAAGCCCCAGAAGTTCCAATAGAAAACGTCCTCTACGGCGAAGCCCGCACGGTCGAGCTCTTCCCGAAGTTCCCGCTTGTCGTAGCGGCGGAAATGCCCCAACGCCTTGTCGTAGTCGCTGTACAAAAACGGGTGGGCGGGAACGGTTACGATTACCGTTCCTTCGCGTTTCAGGGTTCGCCTCGCGCCTTTCAGCACGTTCACGGGGTCGGGCGAGTGTTCAAGGACGTCCAGCAGCAGCACCGCGTCGAACCTGCCGTTAAAACTCTTGGGCGGGCGGCAACCGTCGCCTACAACCGCGTTTACTCCCGCGCTCTTGGTTTTTTTGACGCAGGATGCCGAGATATCCATGCCCGTAACGTCGAAGCCGCGCGCGCTTAAACGGCGCGAGAACGTGCCGATGCCGCAGCCGATGTCGAGCACGCGCCCGTTGCGCGCCCCCATCGTCCGGCTCGTGAGCATTCCTGCGATTACGCGCGCCTTGTGATCCGCCCACGTCGGCATCTGGGTTTCCAGCACGTGAAGCTGGCGGATGCCGAAGCCGCTACTCATGGGGTGGCCCCCTCCACGACAACGACGCGGTAAAACGTCTCCTGCCCGCAGCCGAAGTCCCGCGTGACTGCCGGCAGGCCGAGCGCATAAACGGTTTGCGAAAGCGCATGGGCGTCGCCGGCTTCCATGAAAACTACCGTTTTGCCTTCAATGAAGGCATGGAGCGCGCTTGCATCCATAACGTCAAAATCAAGGAAGTCCTGCTCAGGGAGGTAGTATTGAAGGACCTTTGCGCCCCGCGGAAGCAGTATCGTTCGGTCTCCGTCAAGCGTATAGAGCAAAACCGCCCGCATATTGAAACTGCTCGCAACGACTACGTCGGGGTTCTCGGCACGGATGAAATCCGCCATCCTGCCCGCCTGCGGCGCACACGAAGTTGCGGGATTCATTGACACGCCTGCGAGATAGACGAACAGCGTTGATGCCGCGGCAATCGCGAAAAGCGCGGCGAGAGGCAGCCTGAAGCGCCCGCGTTCCCAAATCTCCGAACAGAACCATCCGACTACGATGGAAAGCGGCATCAGGAACATCATGAAGAAATAGCCGAATATGTTCGCGGGCCTGAACAGCAGGAGCGGGAGGAAACCGGCGAGGAACACCATTGACAGCAGGAGCAGCTTCCCGCGCTCCATGCGCAGCAGCGCGAACGCAATCGCGGGCAGGACGAGCAGCACCGAAACCCAGTCCAGAAGCGGCGTTCCTAGCACGTCGGAACTCATCAGCGGCACGGCTGGGGCGGGAAGGAACAGAAGTTGCGCCATGTACGCCGCCGAGCCGAGCATCTGGGCGGGGGCCGCGAGAAGCGCGGGACCGAGTGCGCCGATGCCAGCCGACGAATACGCCATGTAGACGTCGGTTAAAACCGCGCTCTTGGATGCGTAATAGCCGTAGCTCCTGAACTCCGGGTGCGTGGAAATCACCGCCTGCGACGGCAGCATCAGCACGGCGAACAGCGCGAGCGCGGCGAACAGGCGCGCCGAGACGCGCAGCTTCGGCCGGAGGAAAAGCGCCGCGAGCACGGCGTACGCCGCGAGCGCGAGGGGGAGCGTTTTCAGCAGCGGATAGCTTAACGCCGCGAATGACGCGAATATTGCGGCGGCGTAGAGGTTCGAATCGTCCTCAAGCGAGCGGCGCGTGAAGTGCATCGCGAGGAACCCGAACGTGAGCGCCATGCCGCCGCGGTAAATCGGGAACTTCGAGAGCACCCAGTGCCACGGGGCGACTGCGATTACGAGCGCGGAAAACGCGGCGGCTTTTTTTCCGAACGCCGAGCGGGCGAAAACGTATGCGGCGAGTATCGACGCGAGCGAAAAGAACAGGTTGCAGGCGCGCAGCGCCGCCGACGCGTCCCCTCCGAGGAGCCAGTAGAACGGGTAATAGAGCGGGAACAGGAACAGGTCGACGTGGCTGTTCTGCGCGGTAATCGGCTGGGTTGCGCCGGCGAGCGACTGGAGGTAGGCGCTTATCACGGACTCGTCGCCGGTGAGGAACGGCGGATAGGGCGCCGCCCGGATGAGCACCGCAAGCAGCATTATCCCCGCGACAATCAGCGCCTCGTTCCGCTCAATCTTCCGCAGCGAACGCAGGAAGCCGCGGATGCCGTCGGCGTAAAAAAGCGCGGCGAGCAGGAGCACGGCGAGCGTAGCGGCGTAGAAGAACTGCCAGTTCGCAATCGGGTGGATGAACCAGAGCGCGTTGAATTCCTGCGTCAGCCGCTGCCCATCCGCCGAGGAAAGCGCGACGACGTTTTCTCCCGTGAACGCCGGGGGCTGGCCGAGGAAGACTATTTTGCCCCTGAACTGCCGGAGCGCGTCCGTTTCGGCCGCCGAAAGCGTCCAGTTCTCCACCAGCACGCCGTCGAAGGAGCCGAACTCCGCGTTCCCGCCGTAGAACGTCTTCCGCGCCTGCAGGTCTTCGGTGCCGTAATAGACGTCGCCCGAGTACGTGACGGCGTCCGAGCCGCGTTCGACGAACGTGAAGTTGTTCGCGGACGTGGACGTGCTCTTGGAGGTGCCCGTCATCACGAGGACGCTCGGCGCGGCAAGGAAACCGATTGCGAATAACGCGAGAACCGCGAAGATGGAGAATGCAAGGATTTTTTCGGCAGTCTTCAGAATATCCCCCCGATTGCGGTAATACTAAAATCGGCGCGATTTAAAAACCGCCCGAATGTTCGAAGCGATGCGCCGGAGAAACGCGAGGGTGACTGTCGGCTTAATAAATCTTCAATGAAAAAACAATAACAGTGATTACATGAAGGACTGCGTTCTCGTATTTCCCAAGGCAAGCTTGGACAGCCCGACTAAAAGCGTAGCGCTCGCCATCTTTTATCCCGGCGCGAACCTCGAGAGCCACGGCTTCGAGGTTGAGTACGTGGACGAGCGCTTCGAGAGCGGGGAGCGCGCGTTCGAGGCATGCAAGAACGCGGCGTGCGTCGGCGTTTCCTCGATGACTGGAAGCCAGCTGCACTTCGCGAAGCGCATCCTCAAGAAGGTGAAGGAGTACGACCCCCAGATTCCGACGATTCTCGGGGGAGTGCACGCGTCGCTGCTTCCCGAACAGAGCGTCATGGAGCCGGGCAATCTCGTGGATTTCGCGATAATCGGCGAGGGCGAGGAGACGATGCTTGAGCTCGTCGGGGAAATCAAGAATGGAACCACCGATTTCAGGCACGTCAAGGGAATCGCCTTTAGGAACAAGGAAGGCAAGCCCGTCGTAACCGAACGCCGTCCGTTCATGGACCCCGCGCACTGGCCGTTCCCGATGACGGACAAAAACAAGAGGTACTGGCACGCCTCGGCGAAGAACGACGACTTGTTCTATCCCTCAAGCCGCGGCTGCCCGCACCGCTGCCGCTTCTGCTACAATACCGTCTATAATTGCAACACGTGGCGCCCGATGCCTCTTGAAAAATTCGAGCGCGAAATGGACGCCATCGTTGCGGAGTGCCACCCGAAGTTCGTTTCGGTTGCCGACGACAACATCAGCAGGCGCATGGACCGCATCGAGGGCGTCGGGCGCGTGATGAAGAAGCACGGAATATCCTGGCACACGGGCATACGCTGCGACTACATAACCGAGGAGGTCGCGAACAAGCTCGAGCACTACGGCTGCACGGGGCTCCTGCTCGGCATCGAGTCCGGCTCGAACCGGGTGCTGCGCGACGTGGTGGGCAAGGACTACGCGAACGGCGTGGAAGACATCAAGACGTGCACACGCAACCTCGCAAAGACGAACATCAGCGGGCTCTACTCGTTCATGTGCAACACGCCAACTGAAACGCAGGAGGAATTGCACGCGAGCATGGCGCTTGCGGACTGGATACGCGAAACCAGCAAGACCGCCCGCATTGCGTTCTTCGTCTACGCGCCGTATCCAGGCACGGCGCTTTACCACTACGCCCTCGAGAACGGCTTCAAGCCGCCGACGGATTTCGAGGGATGGAGCAAAATCACGATGAACAACCCTGTGAACCCGCTTGCCGAGGGCATGTACTACATCGCGGGGCTGCACTTCAGGGGCGACGACAAGACGTCGAAGAATTTCCCGGGATGGAAGCGTGCGGCTATCGCGCCGTTCGAGGCTGCCGCGAACTGGCGCTGGAAGCACCGCTACATCAAGCATTACGGATTCGAGAAGGCGGTTGTCAAGCGGCTTTTCGAGTGGGCTAGCCAGAAGGTTGCCAAGGACGTCGAGGCTGAGGCGGAAAACGAGTCCGTCTGACGAATCAGCCGCGCTGCGCCGACACTGCGGGCGCGCGCTCTTCCGCCGCCACGAAATACCTGTAAATCAGCGGCGACGCTATTGCCGCGAACGCCACGTTGCCGAGCACGTGCATCGCGGTGAACGGCACCTGACCGACGAAAGTAAGCCAGAGCGGCTGTCCGAACTGCAGGCCGAAGGCGAGCGCGGTGACCGCATCATAAATGATGGTGCCGGCTACGGAGAACGCAACGAAATTAGTGCGCGTTGCGTCGCGCGTGGCAAAGAACTTCGCCGCCAACACTCCCATTGCGCCGTATGCAATCGCGCAGTACACCGTCCACATGCCCAGCCTTCCGGAAACGAAGTCCCACGACGCGAGCGCGATGAAAGCGAAAGCGAAGCCCGCGAACGCGCCGAGCTTCTTCGCGAAGGGCATCATCGTGCCCATTATCGGCTCGATGTTCGGCGGGTGCGGCACCCAGCGCGCGATAATGCAGAAAAGCAGTCCTGCCGAAAATTTCAGCATGTCGGAAACGCGGGAAGCCATTAATTTCACCTTTCCATAACAAGCGCGCAGGCGAATTTAAACGTTTCCCAGTTACATCCAGAGATGCATCGAGTACTGCGCGAATAGCGGCTTCAAACCCGCGCCGCAGTACAGCCGCATGGCGGGGTTTGCCGCCTGCGTGCCCACCAGCACGAAATCCGCCCTGCCGCGGAACCACGACAGCGCGCCGCCGAGGAGCCTGCCGCCGGTGCCCATCCCGGGTTTTTTAACCGCGATAAGGTCTATCCTCCCGATGCGGCCGAACGGGTCCAAGCCGCACGTCACGAACCCCCCGACGCCACCGGCGGTGCGCTCGACGAGCACGGTTTTTTTGCGCAGGCAGTCCGCCGCCCAGTCCGCAAACATCGAGTCGCTTTTTTTCTTCGGGAAGCGCGGGTCCGCGTGGAAGTGGTCGAACGTGAACGCCTTTGCGGCGATGGCGCGCAGTGCCCGCTCGTCCGACGCATTCGCTTCCTCGAAGCGCGCGCCTGCCCGCGGCTCCGCCCCGAACGTCACGAGGCAGTCCATCACGCGGAAGCCCGCGTCCTCGAAAAGCGCCACCAGCCGCGTGTCCGATGCGGGCGGCCTCGCCATCACGCACTTCGCGCCCTGCTTTCGCAGCCACGCCAGCGCGTTCCTGAGGTCTGCCGCGGTTGCGGCAGAATCCATGCAGTCTATGGAACCGACGCCGACGCCGAAATGCTTCGTGTCCCATTCCTTCATGCGCGAGAAAAGCCCGCCAGTCCTGTGAAGCGTAGCGCACTCGCCGCGAAGAAAAGCCGAAATCTTCGGTTGTTCCGCGCCCGGAATGCGGCGATACGCGGAGTCGATCATGCGTTCCGCCCCTTTACGCGCCTTATCGCGGCTACGACGCGGCGCACCCCCGCCTCGCCGAGCGACGGAAACAGCGGAAGGGACACGACGCGCTTGTACACGCGCTCCGCCACGGGGAAGTCGCCGCGCCTGTAACCGTATTTTTTCGCGTAGAACGGCTGCAGGTGCAGGGGTATGAAATGCACGCTGCACCCGACGCCCTCCGCCGCCATCTCTTTTATGAATTTTCCGCGCTCCATGAAATCCGCCAGGACGGGATACAGGTGCCAGACGCGCTTCACGTTTTTGCGCTCAACCGGCAGCGTGAACCCGCCGACGTCCTCCAGAAGTTCCGAGTAAAGCGCCGCCAAACGCGAGCGCTTCCTGTTGAACTCGTCAAGCTGCCCGAGCTGCACGAGCCCGAGCGCCGCCTGCAGGTCCGTCATGTTGCACTTGAACCCCGCTTCCGCAAGCTCGTAATACCACGAGCCCCGCTTGTCGTAGCGCTTGAGCGCATCCCTGCTCATGCCGTGCAGCCGCAGCCGCTTCGCACGCTCGGCGAGCGCGCCGTCGGCGCACGTGAGCATCCCGCCCTCGCCGGTCGTCATGTTCTTGGTGACGTAGAAGCTGAACGCGGCGGCGTCGCCGAGAACCCCGACTTTCCTTCCCTTGTATTTCGCGCCGACCGCGTGCGCGGCGTCCTCAAGCACGAAAATCCCGCGCTTTTTCGCGAAGGCGTTGAGGGGGTCCATGTCGCACGGATGCCCCGCGTAATGCACGGGGATTATCGCGCGCGTTTTTTCTGAAACAGCCTCCTCCGCCAGTGCGGGGTCGATGTTGAACGTGTCCTCCTCGATGTCGCAGAACACGGGCTTCGCGCCCACGTGCTCGACGACGTTCGCGGTTGAAGCGAACGTGAACGGCGTCGTGACAACCTCGCCGCCTTTTCCGACGTCCTTAGCAGCCAGCGCAACGTGCAGCGCGGCGGTGCAGGAACTCACCACAACGGCGTGCCTCGCACCGACGTATTTGCGGAACTTCTCCTCGAACTCGGCGGTTCGCGGGCCCGTGGTGAGCCAGCCGGAGCGCAGCACCTCCGCAACAGCCGAAAGCTCCCGCTTCCCGATGGACGCCCTGCAGAACGGAATGTAACCCTTCACGAGCCTCAACCCCACGGGATGTAGTTGTTGTACTTCCACGAAGACGGGTCCGGGAACGCGCCCGACTCCAGCGCCGCCTTGGTCTCGCGCACGCCCTCGGCGAGCGTTTTCGTCTTTTTCAAGCCGAACGCCTTCTCGAATTTCGCGAACGAGACGCGGTACGAGCGCTGGTCCTTCGTCTCGCTCAGGTACTCCACCTGCGTGCCCGGCACGTTCTCCGCGATGAGCTCCCCGAGGCGCTTCAGGCGGTAGTTCTCGTCCGTGAACCCGACGTTGTAGGTCTGGAACGCGACCTTGTCAGACGGCGCCTCGAGCACCTTGAGAAATGCGCTGGCGATGTCGCCTACGTGCACGAACGGCCTCCATACCTCGCCGTTGAATATCTTGATTTTCTTCTGCGCATGCGCCTTCCACGTCAGGTAATTAACGACGAGGTCGAAGCGCATCCTCGGCGACAGGCCGTAGAGCGTGCCGAGGCGCAGTATCGTCGGCGAGAACCCTCCGCTGTTGAAGGCAAGCAGGACCTTCTCGCAGTCTATCTTTGTCTCGGCGTAAAGCGACACGGGGTTCAGCGGCGACGTCTCCGTTATCTCGGAATCGCCCTCGCTCGCGCCGTAGACGCTGCACGTCGACGCGAAGACGAACCGCTCTATCTTTTTCTCGCGGCACAGGCGCGAAAGCCGCAGCGTGGACATCAGGTTCGTCTCGGTTGCGGTGTCGGGCTCCGCCGCGCACGCGGGATCGCCAACTATCGAGGCGAGGTGCATGACCGCGTCCACGCCCTTCAGCGCGCGCGCCATGTCCGAATAGTTCATGATGTCGCCTATCTGGATCTCGAAATGACTGTCCCCGACGAGCTCCTTCACGGGCTCCACCCCGAACATCAGCTTGTCCACTACCCTGACGTCGTAACCCGCCTCGAGAAGCCGGCGGGAGAGCACCGAGCCGATGTACCCTGCGCCGCCTGTGACAAGAACACGCATACGGAACACCTTCGTAGAAGATGAGTCGCCGACGTTTAAATAGCTATTGCGGCGCATTGCGGGCAAACGCATTAAAAGGAACGCGCGGTAGTATACCGAGGTGGAAAAATGCCCTGCAATTTCTCGTACGCGCATTATGAAAGGATACTGAAGGACGCGAAGCGCGCGGGCTACCGCATCGTGGGATGCGGGGAATTCGCGAAAAAGCCGCCGAAGCCGCCGTACATCGTGCTGCGCCACGACATAGAGTTCTACCCCGACCGCGCGGCGGAGATGGCGGCAATCGAGCGCAAGCTTGGCGTAAAATCCACGTACTTCGTGCGGCTGCACGCGAACGAATACACCCCGATGGGCTACAAGACGTACGACGCGCTCAAGGAAATCGCCAAATGCGGGCACGAAATCGGGCTGCACGAGGAGTCAACCGACGTCTCGCGCATCTTCCGCGAGGACTTCGCGGCGGTGCTGAAGCGCGACAAGGCAATCCTCGAACTGCTTATCGGCAGGAAGGTGCGCGGATTCTCAAGCCACCGCGACTTCACCGGATACGACAACCTCGCGCGCTGGCGCAGGGAAAGCCCGAAAAAATACGGATTCGAGTACCAAGCCTACGAGGACCGCTTCTTCAAGGCAGCGACGTACGTGAGCGACAGCCTGGTTGCCTGGAAGTCGTTCGAGAACGGCATGCCGACCGGCAGGAAGGACTGCCTCTGCAAGTACATCGCGGAGCGCAAGCCGCGCATTTACGCCCTCGTGCACCCGCGCGGATGGCACCACCGCGCATACCACACGCGCTGATTAAAAGCACGTCGTCGCTAACATTTACGATGAAAACAGTCGTTACGGGCGGAAGGGGATTCATAGGTTCGCGGGTAGCGGAAGCCCTGTCCGCCGAGACGTACGACGCAACGGACGGGCAGGACATCCTCGACGCGAAGAAGCTGGAACAGGCGTTCGAAGGCGCGGGAACCGTGATGCACCTCGCCGCCCTGACCGGAGTGCCGCAATCGTTCACGGAACCGCTCGCCTTCGCGAAAAACAACTTCGAGGGGACGGTCAACGTGCTTGAGGCGGCGCGGAAGAGCGGCGTCAAAACAATCGTATTCGCCTCCTCCGCCAGCGTCTACGGCGACAACCCGAAAAACCCAAAGACCGAGAACATGCTTCCGCAGCCCGCGTCGCCTTACGCGGCGACGAAAATCGCTGGCGAGCACCTGCTCGACGCGTACGCGGGGCAGTACGGCATGCGGTGCGTCTCGCTGCGGCTTTTCAACGTCTACGGCCCGGGGCAGAATTCCAGGTATTCGGCGGCGATACCGTCCTTCATCAAGAGCGCGCTGCGCAACGAGCCCGTCGCGGTAAACGGCGATGGAAGGCAGACGCGCGATTTCGTGTTCGTGGAGGACGCGGCGCAGGCGTTCGCGCTTGCGGCGAAAAAGGGGAGCGGCGCATACAACATCGGCTCGGGAAGCGCGGCGACTGTTGCCGACGTCGCGAAAAAAATCGTCGCGCTGGCGGGCTCGCAATCGAAAATAGTTTTTACGCCCGCGAGGCCCGGGGACGTGCGCGAGTCGCTCGCGGACATCTCCAAAGCCCGCCGCGAACTCGGCTACGCTCCGAAGACGGCGCTCGAGGACGGCTTGAAAATCACGATGAAGGGGTTTTTGAAATGATAGTGAAGGTTCATCCTACTGCGGACGTTTCCCCGCAGGCGAAGATAGGCGAAGGCACGAAAATCTGGAACCAGGCGCAGGTGCGCGAGAACTGCGAAATCGGGAGGGATTGCAACATCGGCAAGGACGTTTACATCGACTTCGACGTGAAAATCGGCAATCGCGTCAAGATACAGAACGGCGTTTCCGTCTACCACGGCGTCGTAATCGAGGACGACGTTTTCCTCGGGCCTCACTGCATAACGACGAACGACCTTTTTCCAAGGTCATGGGTTTCCGAGTTCGCCGTTCATAAAACGCTCATCAAGAAGGGTGCGTCCATCGGAGCAGGGGCGATACTCGTCTGCGGCATAACCGTCGGCGAGTACGCGATGGTTGGCGCAGGCGCGGTTGTGACGAAGGACGTCCCCGCCTACGCGCTCGTTGTCGGGAATCCCGCCCGCCTCATCGGATTCGTGTGCAAGTGCGGGCAGAGGGTGAGCGAGGGAATGAAGGAGGGCAACAGCGTCGTCTTCACGTGCAAGAAATGCAACAAGGAGAAAACCAGCGTGCCCTACGAAACGTACGAAAAGGTGCAATCCAAGAAATGATTCCCATCGCGAAACCAGTCATCGGCGAAGAGGAGATTGAGGAGGTAACGCGCGTCCTGCGCTCGGGCATGCTCACGCAGGGGCCTGCGGTGAAGGAGTTCGAGGAATCGCTCGCGAAATACCACGGCTACAGGCACTGCGTCGCGGTTTCCAGCGGCACCGCGGCGCTCCATGTTGCGCTTCTGTCGCTCGACATCCGTCCCGGCGACGAGGTTATCGTGCCCGATTTCACGTTCATCGCAACCGCGAACGCGCCGCGTTTCATCAACGCGAAGCCCGTTTTCGTCGACGTGAACCCGAAGACG
>JAZDNL010000001.1:0-3157 GCA_043799765.1 Microcaldota archaeon
CTCCCGAACGTCGGGCCCAAGGGCGCCAAGGCGCTCCTGAGGCACTTCGGCTCCATCGGTTCCATCCTCGAAGCGGACGAGGAGGAACTGCAGGACGTCGAGGGAATCGGCGGGAAAACAGCCAAGGAAATACGCGAAGTCATAGAGGCGGAATACGCGGAATGCGCGGACAAATAGGGTTCAACAACATCGCGAAACTCGTCGTCGGGGTAGCCGTCGCAATCGTGGTGCTTTACGTCCTGCTGAGCATTCTCGAAACGGTGAAGCCGCCTAGCTGAAATCCGGCGCCTCGTACCTGAATTCCAGTGTGCAGTCCCTGTCGAGTTTGTACGCATCGACTCCTACGGGCGCAAGCACGCCGTCGACGTAATACTGCCAGTACTTGTTTTCGGAAGCGCTCTGCTCCAAGCCGTTGACGCCCGTGACGTACACGCCGTAGGCGGGATGGTGCGTCACGTTTAAGGAAGCGGCTTTTTCAAATGCGGAAAGCGCGGCCGAGCCGTTTGCAACCGAAACAACCGACTGCATCACTCCCGTCCCGTTGTTGATGAGCACCTTGACCGCGAGCGTTCCCTCAGCCGGCTGCTGCGAAACGCAACCGAACAGCACGAACGACAGCAACAGCAGTGCAGCAATCCGTTTCATTTTGCTATCCCGCCAGAATCAGGTGCCCGAGGAATTCGCCGATGAAATAGGCGATTGCCGCGCCCGCGAATCCGAGCAGGGCGTACTTCAGCCCGTTTTTCCACCAGCACTCCTCGTTGAGCTTGGCGATGTAAGTGCCCAGCGCGAACAGCATGACCCCCGAGATGGCGACGCACGCAATCATGGCGGTGCGGATATCGCTTACGAAAAAGAACGGCGCAATCGGGAATATGAGGGCGGTTATCGTCGCTATGAAGCTGAGCGCGGAGCTTGCGAGAACTTCTTCGTGGCTGTGCACGTATCCGTCCTCGATTTTTTTGCCGCGCGCCTTGTGGAAGCGTATCTGCTCCCCGCGTTCCGCGCACTCGCTCGTGTAGAAACCTATGGAATTGCCGAACGCGTTAGCGATTCCCCCGACCAGCCCGCTGACTATCACTATTTTCGAGTCCGCGGTTGCCTCGCTGACGCCGATAAGCAATCCTACGATGAGTATGACGCCGTCCATCATGCCGAACGCGGCGCCCTGGAATACCTCGCTGATTTTCATTGCGTCTCACCCATCTGGAAATGTTCGGCGAAGCGCTGCGTCGGCCGCAGGAGGCGCGTATTCTTGTGCTTCGTCGCCTCGATGTAGCCCGCCTCCTTCAGTTCGGTGACGTAGGCGTAAATCTCCCCGCGGAAATAGCGCTTCAGTTCGCTCTGGAGCATCTGCTTCTTTTTCGCAACCAGCGCGAGAATGCGCGTCGCCTTTTTAGACAAGTCGGTTTCCTTGCTGAACCTGGAAACGCTGTTGAGGTATTGCGGTCGCACCTGAAGCGTCGCCTTTTCCTCGTCGCTGACCACCTCGATTGCGCCCGCCTGCGCATCATAGCGCTCCTTAAGGTCCTGCACGAGTTCCCTGGCTTTCTGAGTGGAGACGTTCGCGGCAGAGCCCAAGTCCTTGTAAGTGACGAAGCGGTTCGCTATGAACAGCGCCGCCTCGATTGTCCGAAGTTCGTCCATTGCGATTCCACAAGAGAAACGAAGAAAGGAATAAATACGTTGCCGCTTAAAAGGTTGCGTGACGCTTTCTCCGCAATTGCAGAAGGTATCGGATTTCATGGAGGAGCTGTGCGGCGACCCTGCGGTGCCGAGGAACGTCAAGAACATCATCCAGACCGCTAGGGAACGGCTCACTTCGGAAGCGGACTCGGTTGCGGGCATGAGCGGCGCCATCTACGCGCTGGACGAGGTAAGCAACGACATCAACCTGCCGATGCACGCGCGCACGATGGTCTGGAACCTTCTGAGCGAGCTGGAAGCGCTGAAGGAAGACGAGCTCGCGAAGAAGAAATAGCTATTTTTTGGGTATTTTCCTGGCGATGAGGTAGTATGCGTCGGAATCATAGCCCGAACCCTCCATCGCATAGCAGAAGTTGAGCGTGCAGGCGAGTTCGTGCGGGAAGTAGTATTCTATCGGAACGCTCATGATCGTTTGACGGGAATTCGCCGCGTTGGGGTTTGACTGGGAACCCGTGCTAGCCGTTCCTTGCGTGTTGCCAGAAGAAGCGGGCGCGGTTGTGCTCGGAGCGACGCTTCTGACTATTGTCGACTTCTTTTCTTTGGCGTTCCTTTCCACATAATAGCCCGAGCTTTTGAAGGTTCTGGTTTTGTGGCAGGCGGGCGTGGCGTTGATTACGGATAGATACGGCCCGACGCAGGCGCCGTAGTCCTTTATTTTTTTAGTCGAGAACGCGCCGCTTTCGGCAGCATATTCCGCCGAATAAAGCGCGTATTTTCCATTGTCGAACACAGTGTAGTATACGGTGTCGCCGGCAATCGCCAAATCCTGAACCTTCTTTGAAACTATTTCGCCGTTTACGTACTGTACGGAAACGGACGTTACCTTGCGGCAAGCCCTAGCCGGCTCACCCGGTGACGCAAGCGAGTAGTCGAACAGCAGGTATATCGTGTTATGCTCGTCCGTGATGTCCTTCTTCTTAACTGGCGACACTTTGACGGTCACGCTGTCTGTTTTCTCGTCATAATCCTTTTTGCTGATTTTTGCCGCTTCGAAAAGCAGCTTGTTTTTATCGGTGTCGTCCAGGCGCGACTCGGTTTGCACTATGACCGAACCGACGGAGCTCATGGCGAAGCTGCCTGCTGGCTGAAAGCCCGTATTCGTCAATCCCGTGCCGGGCGCCGTTGAACCGGGCGGAGTGCTTGCGCCCGCCTGCTGGCCCTGACCCTGAGTCGTCGGGTTGGAGCTCGGCTGGGAGCCGGTATCTGTCAAGCCGGAACCGGGTTGGGTGCCCGTATCGCCGCTCTGCATGTTTTGCATGCACGAGGCTTCCAACAGGCTCAATTCCCTTTGCAGCATCCGCATCGGTACCGGGTCAATTATCCGTTCATACTCCTGCTTCGTAATGCTTTTTACCTGCAAATTGCCAAACAGGTATTGCTGGGTGTCTATTTCAAAATCCACCGTTATCTCGTTCTGCTTGTCCGAGATTCTTTGTTCCCCGTACGCGCC
>JAZDNL010000010.1:0-2514 GCA_043799765.1 Microcaldota archaeon
GGGGCACTGCATCAATGTCTAACATCAATGTCAATGCTCGACATTAATGTCAATCCCCGTCGGTATTTAAACGTTGTAGTCGGGCGCCCGCTGTGCGGCGTAGTCTATGCCGCCACTGTCACGAGGAAGCAGTTGCCGTTCGCCATCTCTGTGACGCCGCTCCCGCCGCACGACAGCTTCTTGGTTCCAATCGTTCCTACGGGAGCATAAACGTTGAACTTTTCGGCGGACGAGGTTCCGAACGCGGTTATCATTGCGTAGGAGTTCCCGTCCTCCGCCTTGGAAAGCCTTCCGATTTGCATCGCGGACGTGTACTCGCCGAAGACGTTGTCGCCCACCGAAAGCGTGCACCCGCCGCTTGTCCCGCAGTCCAGCATCATCACGCCGTCCGCGGTCGGCATGAGCTGCCCCGCGTAGGCGATGTAGGTGTGCGCCGAGCTTTCGCCGTGAGCCGCCACCCTGTTCATGGCGCCCCCGTCCAAGTCCTGCAACAGCAGGTAAACGCCGTCTACCACCTTCTTCTTGTTTACGTAAACGTAAACTTCGTATATGTTCGGCCCGCTGAAGTAATCGGCTACGGGCTGCAGGCCCTTGTAATGCGCCCAGTATTCGCCGTTTGCCTTCGGCGACAGTTCGAACGCCAGTGCGCCTTTCTGGAGTGACGTTTTCTTGCTGAAGCAGTCGGACAGGATATCCCAGTACTGGCTGGCGCACTCCTTGGAGGCGCTAGGAGAGGAAAGCGCGCTTGTCCTTGCGCCCTCAATGCCCTTTGTTGTCAGCGCATCCTTCTTGGCGAAATCCAACAGGCTTTTTCCCGCCAGCAGCTTGTCCGTGCAGGTGCGGTGCTGCGCGTCGCCGTAGTAGTCCGCCACGGCTTCTATGAGGTCGAATTCAGGACTGCGCGTGACGGTTTTCACCAGCAGGACCAGGACGTCGTCCTTGGCACCGACGCCCGACAGCGAGACGGTCACCGAACCGCCCATGAACGACACCTTCTTAACGGAGACGCCCGAGCGGATGGTGCGCGTGTCCCCGATCTGCGCCGCGCGCTGCTTAGACGAAGGCAGTTCCTTGAGCGGGTTTTGGGTGCCTCCTGTTGCAGGCGTCCTTGATGTAGCGTCATAACGGGTGTAATCGGGCAGCGAGTCGAAGCGCAGTTGCACGCCGAACGGCAGCGCGCCGAAAAGGTAGTTGCCCTTAAGAGCGTAGCCGTCGACCACCTCGCTGGTGTGCAGGTAAGGCACTTCGCCCGGGCCTATCTTGCGCACTATGTGCTTTGCCAAGCCGTACGGGTCGGGCTTTTTGATGAGGTCGATTTCATCGCCCAGCGCGACGTCTATCTTGTCCGTGAGCACCCACTCCCAGTACTCGTGCCCGTCGTGTGTGTACGCGAAGATGTAAACCGGCACCAGCCCGTCCGTGAATTCGATTACGAGGCTGCGGATGTCGCCCTTCTTCGCCCCCGTCAACTTCACGTCGGCCGTGTACCGGTCGAAATGCGCCGTGTAGTTGTCTCCGATAAGGTCGGCGTCCGCGAAAATCACGCCGTTCCTGAAGATGTACTTGCCGCTTACCGGCGTGGGGTCGTAGGCTCGCTCGTCGCCGATTACGTAGAACGATACGAGACTAAGCGTGCCCGAGAACTCGATTTTTTCGCCTGCAGCTACCTCGGGAGCAGTGCCCGTGCCGTTGAGTTTCATGCCGACGATTACCGCGCTCTTCGTGAAGCCGACGTCGGCCACCGCTTTTCCTGTCGAGTCCTTCTTCCCCTCGCCGTTCTTGGCGGTGACGTGTATCTTGACGAGCGCCCTGTCGAAGGTATACGTCATGCCGTTCAGCGACGCGCCCTCCACCTTCATGAACTCGATGGAGTCGATTTTCGTATTGTTGTTGACCTTCACTTCAACTACCTGCGCTGCGCAGGCGACCAGCGAGAAGCAGGCGAAAAGCAGGAAAATCGGCGCGAATTTCAAATTATCACCGAATTAATCGGCGCGCCTGTTTATTTAAGCAGTTGCCTTCGCGACGGCGTTGAAGAACTTGGCGCCGAACTTCTTCCTGTCCTCGGCGGCGACGTATTCGAAGAAACCGATGATGCGCGGCTTCGTTTTCGCGGCGGCGTAAACGCTCTCGGCGGGCAGCTGCTTCCCGTTGCCTATTGCCATCCTTTTCTCCGCCATTATCCCGTATTTCTTGTCCAGCACGTCCACGTCCACGTCGAGGACGTCGCACTTCTGCGGCTTGTTGGCGTTTCCGATTCCACCCGCGGTTGCAAGGAAGGCGTTCTTCCCGAGAATTCCGTAGTTGGTTATTTCCGCTTCCTTCTTGATTCTGTTGTCTATGGCGTGGCGCACGTAGCTCGTGCTGTTCAGCCGCATCCCCCGGAAGGCGTCGCCGTGCAAATCAAAACGCGATACTTTTCCGGGAAAGAAATAAAGAGGATACGCCGCGGCGTGGCTTTCGCCGAAAACAACCAGCAAGTCGCACTTCTTGCGCAGCGAGAATAATTGCCGT
>JAZDNL010000003.1:0-2107 GCA_043799765.1 Microcaldota archaeon
GTTGCAGTCGCGGTATTCGCGGTGCTCGGCATCTTTTCCGCGAAGTACAGGGCGTACGCTTCGGAAGCATGGAACTGCGCGTTCAAGACCATGACGCTGCGCAAGTGCGACACGGGATTCGACGAGAAGATGAAGTCGAAAATCGTCGCGAAACTGCTTCCCGTTTCGCCGCCGGTCGCGCGCTTCGTTCACGAGCAGTTCGTCGCGATTTCATGGATACTCGTCGCCTCGACGCTGGTGAGCGGCATACTGGTGGCGCAGGCGGCTTACAATACGTACGCCTACGGCAACTGCAACGGCCCGGACGCGACCGAAGCGTGCATCTTCAACCCTGCCGGGAGCGGATTCTCCGCGTGCGGCACTTCGACGACTGGAAAAAGCCTGAATTACCCGCCGACGCTTGAAGGACACGCGCTCGGCGCCAAGGGCGGGCTCGTCGTGATTGAATTCGGCTGCTTCACGTGCCCGTACACGAAGAAGGCAGAGCCGGTTGTGAAACAGATGCTCGCGGACTACGGCAGCGGAATTTACTACGTGTTCAAATCATTCCCGGCCTCGCACCAGCACGACTGGGATTCGGCGGAAGCCGCGGAGTGCGCGGCGGAGCAGAACCGCTACTGGGATTACCACGACGCTATTTTCGCGGGGCAGGATGACGTGCGCGCGAACGGGACGCAGGCGCTGCAGGCAATTGCGCAGGACCTGGGCATGAACGCCGCGCAGTTCTCGCAGTGCATGTCCTCGGACAAATACCTGGCGGCGGTGAACGAATCCTACGAAGAGGGCATCTCGTCGAAAATATACGGCACGCCCACCTTCTTCATAGGCAACCAGACGTTCGTCGGCTACAAGGACTACGGCGTGCTCAAGGCCGCGATAGAGCAGGAGCTGAAGAAATGATTTCCGAGAAAATCCGCGAGGATTTCCCGATTTTCAAAAAAAGGAAGTTCATCTATTTCGACAACGCCTGCACCACGCTGAAGCCGCAGTGCGTCATAGACGCCGTTGTGCGCTACTACGCCGAGTATTCGGGCTGCGCGGGCAGGAGCTTGCACCGGGTGGGGAAGGAGGCGGAAACCGCGTTCGAAGGCGCGAGGCAGGAAATAGGGAAATTCGTGGGCGCGGACGCGTCCGAAGTGGTTTTCACTAAGAACTGCAGCGAAGCGCTGAACCTAGTCAGCCGCTCGCTCGACTTTTCGAGGAGGCGCGGCGTCGTGATGTCGGTGCTCGAGCACCATTCGGCGTTCCTCCCCTTTCAGGCGCTCGCGCAAGCCGGGAAAATCAAGCTAGACGTCGTTTATCCCGAAAAGGAGTCGGGGCTTTTCGACGCGGATGAATGGACGAAAAAAATAGGGAAGGACACGCGGCTCGTAGTAGTGCATCACACGAACAACACCTTCGGCACGCAGGCTCCGCTGCGGGAAATAGTCGGCGCCAGCCACGATGCGGGCGCGCTCGTGCTTCTCGACGCGGCGCAGGGTGTTCCACATTCGGAAGTGAATTTCAAGAAACTCGGCGCGGACTTCATGGCGTTTTCGGGGCACAAGATGCTCGGCCCTACGGGAATAGGATGCCTCGTCGGGCGCTTGCCGCTTCTGGAGGAGATGCCGCCCTTCCTCGTCGGAGGGGAGACGATAGAAAGCGTTTCCCTTGAAAAAACAGTGTTCGCGAAACCTCCGCACAAGTTCGAGGCGGGAATACAGAATTACGCGGGCGCCATCGGCTTGGCCGAGGCGTGCAGGTATCTGCGGAAAGTCGGGATGGGCAACGTGGAAAAGCACGAGAGGGAAATGTTCGCCTACGCCCTCTCGAAAACCGAGGGCATTCCCCATCTGGACGTCTACGGCACTCATGACGCCTCGAAGCGCTCGGGCATATTCCTCTTCAACGTGCGCGGCGTTTCCCCGCATCAGGTGGCGATTATGGCGGATTCGATGAAGGAAATCTGCATGCGCTCGGGAGTTTTCTGCGCCGAGCCGGGGATGAGGTTCCTCGGCGTGCCGGACGGCGCGTGCCGCGCCAGCTTCTACCTGTACAACACGAAGCAGGAAATCGACGTCTTCGCCGAAACTCTCACCGCGGTCGCGAAGACGCTCGGCCGCTAGGC
>JAZDNL010000024.1:0-8082 GCA_043799765.1 Microcaldota archaeon
CGCGGTAACGCCGGAGATGCCGCATTTTTTCGCCAATTCCTCCACAGGCGCCCTCGAATTCGCCGAAAGCAGGGAAATCATCCGAAGGTCTATTTCGGAAAGTTCGTCCTTGGAAAGTTTCGGCGCGCTTCTCTCCGCCGATGCCCGCCTTCCGACAAGGTACCTGCGCGGAACCCGCACCTGCATGGTGTCGGTGGCAACGTCCAGCGCCCGTATCTCCTTCCCGAACCTTTGCTGGATTTCGTGCAGCAGTTCATTGAACTCCTCGGGGTCGCGGACAAGCGCGTTGAAGAGGGAATCGTACCGCCCCACGCACCGCGCGGAATATACGACCTTCGGGTGCGAGCGCAGAAAAGCGAAATACTCTTCTTCCTTCGCCCTGCCCGCCCCTCCCAGCCTCACATACGCCTTGAAGAACTGAAAGCCCATTTGCGGCAGGTCGGAGAAGGCGTAAAACGAGTCGATCAGCCCGAGTTCGAGGAGGCGGTTCACGCGGTATTTCACGTTCTCCTTGCTCATCCTCAGCTTCTTCGCAATCCTCGCGTACGGCTGCCGCGAATCGGAGTCCAGCTCGAACAGGATTTCCCGGTCCCTGCGGTCCATGTCTTCGAGAGCCAGAATTTCGGGCATTAGCTCATAACAGAAGATAATATTAAAAATATTTCGTTTTGGGTTAAAATAGGCATAAAAAACCTCTTTAATGATAATTGAGAAGGAATAGCATGGAAGGGATTACGGGAAAACTGGGGGGTGGATGAAAATGGTCGGAAGCCTTCCGGGTTTCTTCATAGGCGTGGGCGACCAGGAGGCAGACCTCGCCATGCTCTTCATCATTTTCGTCGCGTTCCTCGCGATATTCAACAACAGCACGCTGAGCGAACTCCCGTTCGTCTGGGGCGCCGCGGCGTTCGTAAGCATAACCGGCACGATAATGAGTGCTGCCGCAGGCAGCGGCATCGCGTTCCTGCTGGTGCCCATTGCGTTCGTATTCTGCTCAAAGGTCTGGTTCCCGGGGATTACCGACTTCTTCGGACCGGGGCTGATGGCGTTCGTTACCGTAGCGTTCTTCGCGGTTGCCGCAGGCGTCTAATGCAGGGGAAGAGATTTGAACTCTTGAACCCCTAAGGGAGCAGGCTCTAAACCTGCCGCATTTTCCAGGCTCTGCCACCCCTGCACTTTTGCCTGCGGGCAAACCTGCACTAAACGCCCGCCTGCGCAGGATAACTTCCGTTTTCCGCGTTTTATAGGTTGCGAATCCTACCTTCCGAGAAGTTTCTTCACGACGCGGTAGCCTACGTAAACCAGCGCCGCCAGTACAACCAGCGGCACGAGCATCATGAGGAGCATCACCGCTATCGTCATGAGGATTTCGCCGCTTGTCGGCACGTATTCGGTTTCCTCGTGCGTTGCCGAAATATTCAGGTCCGCGGAATACTTCTTGAATGCCTCCTTGTACGAGGCGGCGAACATCGCGCTCTGGATTCTCGAAATCTCCCCGTAATCGATCGAGAGATTGCCCACCGCCCCCCTGAACGCGGGCTCCCCTTCCGAAAGAAGGATGACGCGGTATGGGTATAGGAGGTCGTCGTCCGAGATGCTGCTGTTGGCTGCCGAGCGCATCGCGTTCAGGACGAGCTCGGAATCCGCCGACGGGGTCGATGCGTTGCCCGGCGCGCCTGAAAGCGCGAGTTGCGCCAGCATTGCCGCCACCGCGCCGTCGCCGAACCTTCTCGCGAAGCTGTTGACGATGAAGTGCGAGTAGGGATACCCGAAGTCGGCCAGTTCCTCGCCCTGGTAGGGGTCCCATTCCGGCGTCCACGCCCCGCCTTTCAGGTAAAATTCCTCCAAGAGCCGCAGCTGGATGCGCATCGCCGGAATTACGTAAGGAAACGTCGTGCCGTTTACTGTCCGCATCTCGATGGCGTAGGCTGACGACGGCGCTATCCCCGCCTCCGAATCGTAAACGCGGTAACCGACGAACTCGGAAACGCCCTCCTTGAACCAGGACGAATTCTGGGCGGGAAGCTTGGACATGAACCCGTGGGTAGTTTCGTGGATTATCGTTTCGGTCGCCTGCGGCATGTCGTTTAACGTTGAATTGAAGAAGGAGCGCTTGACGCGGATGAGGCACGCGCCCGCATAGTCGCCGGCAAAAATCGTGAGTACGCCGTCCGGCACGGCCAGGAGCAGGAAGCGGCTGCATACCGGCGTTATTCCGGTGAGTTCGCCGATAACGTGAAAGTTCTCTTCCGCCTTCTCGAGAAAAGCGGAATAGTCGTCGCCTTCGGGCGCGAAAACAGTATAGTGCGCGTACTCGCGGGAGGCGTAGCCGCGGCTGTCGTCCGCCACGTAGTTGACGCGCAGGTACATGCCGCCCCCGACGCTCCTCGCGACGTTGTTTACCGCGGACGGATCCGAAGCGAAAAGCGAGGAATTCTCGAAATGAAGCCGGACCTCGGTTGGCTGCCCCTCAAAACCGCTCAGGCTTAAGACCGTACGGCAGACAGGGCCGACGCAGTCCGAGGCGTTTTCATGCGCGAACCGCACCCTGATGTTCTGCCCGCCTTCGTAGTTCCTGGGGGAGAAGAGGACGCGGCCGTCGTCCATACGGTATTGGAGCGGCCCCTCCGAATCGTAAACGCCTTCGACGTACATATTGCCCGGCACCCACCAGCCGTACTCGTCGAACGGGTATTCCAGGAAAATGTTGGCGTCCGCCTCCATTAAGCCGTTGCCGTGGAAATAGGCGTCGTAGGAAACGCTCGGCGCAGCGCACGCGAAGGATACAACCAGGAGCAGGAAAACCGCGCGTCGCATGGATATGGAACTGAAACCGGGCTTTTTAATGCAGCGAGAAGGGGGTTATTTATAAGTCGCCAGCCCGACGACGCGCAATCCCTTGGCGTTCAGATTGCAGAGGAGCGCGGGCTCGCCGCGCATCAACGCGACGGGCTTTTCCGCAGCCATTTTTCCCGCACCGCTCGCGCCAGGCGCAATCTCGCCCTCGAATTTCACGGGCTCGAACTGCGTTCCCGCGCCGAGATGGTAAGTGCCCGGGGTAATGGGCGCGCGAAGGAAGGAAACCGCCGTCACCTCGCATGAAAAATCCTTTGCAGCCCTCCCTTCATTCGAAAGCAGCGTGCCCCGGTCAATCTCTCCAGCCTTCGCGTTCTTCACGCAGAGCCCGACGCGATCGCCCGCTTCCGCGTTCTTCGAATCCACGTCGTTCCGTTGGATGCTCTTGATTTCGATTTCCATCTCCAGCGGCTGCGCCATCATCTTGTCGTGCACCGCGATCGCGCCCTTTTTCACTACGCCGAGAACAACAGTACCGACGCCTTTTACCTCGAAACAATGGTCAACGAGGATTTCGGGAGTTCCGGAAAGCCGCGGAATGTCGAGCGACAGCAGGTAATTCTTTGCGTCATGCACTTCCGTGAAAATCTTGCTGTCTTTCAGGGAAGTTTTTGAAATGAAGGGCGTCAGGTCCATCTGAGTTACGAAAACAGCCGGCATCTTCAGCGCGTCCAGGGCGACGATGGTTTCGCCGAGCGCAGGCGACGGCGCTTCCGCGAGCACCATCGCCACGTCGGACAGCGCGAGCGTCTGCGAAAGAACCGCGAGCTTGTCGGGGTACGCGACCGGGTCAATCGCCGTCACGATTTTTCCCTGGAATACCGTGTGATAGAAGCCGATGTCGTCGACGTTAGCCTTCTTGCCGATGCCTTGCGCTGCTTCCGCTCGCTTCGCCGCGTCGGCGCCGAGAACCGCGATATTCAATGCAGGCATACGGGCAATATTCGGAGCGCAAGGCTTATATATCCGATGTTATATAGACATAACATAAAGTTGTATAAACCTAACAAAAAGTTGTGAGGAGATAACATGGTGAAACCGAAGGCGAAGTACGTGCTTCTGATGGTAGGGGCGGGAGTACTGATACTGGCGAGCATTCTCGGGCAGTTCCTCGTAGGCGGGCTGGACTCCAAGGTCATATCGATAATGATGGGCGTGGGATGCGGGATGCTAGCAGTTTCCGTGGTGCGCTACTGGCGCGGCGAAACGGTCGAGAAGGACGAGATGACGAAGGTTGTGCAGAACCGCATGTTCGCCTACTCGTGGTGGGCGACGTACGTCGTAATCGCGGCGATGGCGCTCGGCAACGAGTTCAAAATCGTCTCGCTTGACGCAAGCGCGGTTCTTGCCACGCTGTTCTTCGTGATGATAATCACGCTGCCGCTGGCGAAGTGGATTGTAATGCGGAAGGGGCTGGCGGAATGAAAACCCGCATGAAGGAACTCCGCGCGCGCCATGGATTGACGCAGGAGGAACTCGCGGACAGGGTGGGGGTGCGGCGCGAAACCATCCTGTTCATAGAGTCGGGAAAATACAACCCCTCGCTGAAACTGGCGTTTGCCATAGCGCGGGCGCTCCATTCGAAGATAGAGGACGTCTTTACGCCGGAAAAGAAGGACTTCGGGCATCACTCCGACTGAAAGGGTTTTAAGCAGGAACGCGTTGGTATCCTGAACAAGGGGGGATTCTAATGAAGGCAGTCGTATTATGCGGCGGCAAGGGCACGCGCCTCAGGCCGTACACGCACACCGTTCCCAAGTCCATGCTCGTTCTGGGAAGGAAGCCCATCCTGCAGTACGTCGTGGAATACCTCAAGCGCGAGGGCGTGCGCGACATGGTTTTCACCGTAGGGCATATGCGCGACCAGATAATGAGCCACTTCAAGGATGGCCAAAGATATGGAGTGAACATCAAGTACGCCGAGGAAGAGGAGGAGCTGGGCACGGCAGGCAGCGTCCTGAACGCGCAACCTCTCGTTAAAGATGAGGACTTCCTCGTGCTCATGGGAGACCAGCTGACGAACGTCAGCCTCAAGAGGATGATGTCCTACCACAAGGAGAAGAAGGCGATTACGACGGTGGGGCTCAAGCGCATGGGCGTGCCGCTCCAGTTCGGAACGGTTGATACGCGCGCCGACGGCCTGGTGACGGCGTTCAGGGAGAAGCCAATCCTGCAGTACCAGATTAATTCGGGCATATACGCGCTCAACGAGAAGGCGTTCGACTATTTGCCGGAAAGGGGGGATTTCGCCATGGACGTGTTTCCGGCAATGCTGCACAAGCGCGAGCGTTTGTTCGGGTACGTCTTCGACGACTACTGGATTGACGTCGGAAGCCTGCACGACTACGAGCGCATCAACCAGACGCTAAGCCTGGTTGACCTCATAACGCAGAAATAAAAGGCGCGGCGTCCATAACCCCATCATGGGCATACTGGACGCGATTCGCGGGCTTTTCAAAACTCCGGCAGCGCAAGCCTCGGCTCCCAACGCGCCGTCCACCAACTCGTTCGCCGAGGTGCGCGAGCGCTTGAAGCAGGAGAAGGAGAAGCGCCTCGCCTCGGTTTACCCCGAATGCGGGAAAATCGTCGGGCAAATCAAGGACGAATACAGCGCTTTGAAGGACACCGTGCTCGCGCTTGAGGGGAAACAGCCTGCAATGGAGCAGTTCGAGAATATCGCGCTCCAGATGCGCGAGAACTTCCTGAAGCGCATGCCTCCGCTGCTCGCGGTGCAGTTCCCCGAGAAAATAGACTACGATTCCGTGCGCGCCTTCCATTCGGCGGTGTTCAACGACATGGCGCAGATCACGAAGGTGGTGTCGGACAACCGCTACCTTTTCGGATTGTACAAGGAGGAGATGGAATCCTTCGCCGGCCGCATGAAGAAAATCGGCGAGCTCGCGGACGCGTTGCGTGCGAAAATCCTTGAGAAAAGCGAGGACGCCGAAGCGTTCGACGAAGCCGAGGCTGCGATGGCGCAGGCCGAAGAGGCGCTGAAGAAAAAGCAGGACAACGAGGCGCGCGAACGCGCGCTTTCCGACGCGCTCAAGGCAAGGGAGGAAGCCGCCGAGATGCAGGCGGAGTCGTGGGAGAATGAGCGGCTGCTCCTCGACAAGGGAAGGCAGGAATTATTCGCAGTAGAGGACACGATAACGAGGAAGCGCGACGCTTTAGCTGCTCGGCTGCTGCCGCTCCAGCGCGTTTTCAGGAAGGTGGAGCGCAACGCCGGCGAAAAAACGCTTGCGGATGCTGCCCGCGCATACGCCGACGCACCGGTGGACGCCCTGCTCGCGGACGACGGCGTGCGCTTGGAAAGCGTCATGAAAGCCGCCAAGGCGTACGTCGAGGACTTGAAGCAGGACGCGGTAATAGACGAGATGCTTTCTGGAAAAATACTGCAGGACGCATCCTCGCTTAAGAGGGAGGAGGCGATTCGCGAGGAACAACGGAAGTCGCTCGCGCCCTACTACGAGCAGGAGGCGCGGCTCAAGGACGCGAAAAAACTGAAGGACGAGGCGAGTTCGGAGTTCCAGCGGACTTGCGAAAAAACAGCCTACTTGTTGAACGAGTTCGAAGGCAAACGGAAGCATGCCGAGGAGAAGGTATCCGCGCTTCTCGGCGCCAAGGTAATACTCAGGGCGTGACGATTTCGTCCGACGACAGCGAGTTCAACTCGTCAAAGAATCCATCAAGCGAGTCAAGGCCGTCGGGATTGACGTCACCGGCCGCGGAAGCAATGCCCTCCGACTCGGGTTGCACTGCACCAGTCTGCTGTTCGGATTGCTCCGCTATGCAACCGGCGAACAACACGGCAACAGCCATCAGCGCAATCCAGCGCATGCCTTCCACCAGCTAGAGCACCGCCGCCAGAAGAACCAGCAGCGCGCCTGCGTAAACGATTCCTTCCATTTCGTTCCCTCACGCCGCGGCCTGGGAGGCGGAGTCAGCGAACGGCTGCACCGCCGCATCAACCTCCGCCTGCCCAAGCTCGCGGTATGTTGGCGCTTCCTGACGATTGAGCATTTTCTTGATGTACAGTTTCGCGTACTGAAGCTCCCACTGGATTCTCTTGAGTTCCGCCAGCTTCTTCACGTCGGACTGGGTTGCGTCGGCGCGCAAGATGTTGCGCTCGATGCGCGATATCGCGTTGTCGACGCCCCTAGTATTCAGCCCTTTTTCAACCATCTTCGCGCGTATAGTTTTCAGCTGCTCGAGGGCGTTCTTCGCGCGCGTCATGCCTTCGTTGGTCTTGTTGGCAATTACCTGCTTCAGCGCCTCCTTGCGGAAGTTGCGCCACTCGCCGTTGACCTCCTTGGCTATGAGTATCTTCTCGGCGCGCGAGGCGTTCGTCATGTTAGCCTCGGCGGACTCCACAACAGCGCGTATCTTCTCGGTGGAGATGTTCCTCGCCTCGAGATCGTCCAGCACCGAATAAACCTTGTCGAAACCCGGCTGAACAGCCGCGGGCTTCAACGCAATCGCCACGTTCTTCGCAGGCGCCGCCTTCCATGCGGGCGCGGCGAACGCGAACGGCACCGCGAACAGCAGCGCCAGCATCAATGCCTTCCAATTCATGTTCTCACCGTTTTCTTTTTTCACTGAGAGGGGTTCGAAAAAATTTCTTTATAACGATACTTTCATGAAGTAAGCCGAGTTAAGCTTCGCAGAAGCCGCAAAAACGAAATAAAACTTCACGAAGCCATGGACGGGGAAAAAGGAGCAACCGCGTGCCTTGTTTTCGCCTGAAAACGCCCTTGCAGCCTTATTCCAAATCATACTGTTTTTTATAGTAATCCCGCGTCGTTTCTTCGATGCTCTTCCTTTTGCTTTTGCTCGCGTCGTCAGTTGCAGGCGCGACGCTTCACGGCACGGTTTACGACGGAACGCTGGAGCCGCTGGACAAGGCGATGGTTTCCATAAACACGACGCCCGCGCAGTTCGTGGTCACCCGCAACGGCTCGTATTCACTGGAGGCGCCTGCGGGAGAGTACGAGGTAACCGCGTCATACAAGTACGGAAACGCCACCTATTCCGACAGCGACTACGTCAAAATCGCAAGCAGCGGCTCGTTCTCGCTCGACCTCGTCATATTCTCGTTCGAGCAGGTGTTCGACGAGGGCGATGGCATTCCCGAAAACCCCGTGCCGGAGGAGGGAGGGCAGGTTGCTTTCCTGTACGTAGCTGCGGGGCTTTTGATAGGCGCGGCAATCGTGTTCGGAATCTGGA
>JAZDNL010000035.1:0-3195 GCA_043799765.1 Microcaldota archaeon
GCGGAAAAAGTTCGGCTTCACGTTGCACGCCTTTGCAACCGCACGCAGGCATTCCTCCTGCGTCAGCGTTTCTCCGCTGGCGATGTCGTAGTCCTCGTTGAAGTTTTTGGTTTTAACGGCGAGAATAATGGCGCGCACAACGTCATCGACATGGACGAACGCAATCCTGTTCCTTCCGCCTCCTATGAGCGGCATCCTTCCCTTTCTTACGAGCTTGACTACGGCGCCAAACCCCTCCCGGAACTCCTTGCCGTAAATCACGGGCGCGCGGATTATTACGAACGGAACCCCGCTCTTCCGCAGCGCCTCTTCCGCGCATATTTTGCTGCGTCCGTACGCGCTGTCGGGCGAGCGCGGGGTTTTTTCCGTGATGGGAACGGGCAGGCTGTTGCCGTGCCAGACGGAACAAGAGGACATCAACACGACGCGCTTTACGTTCGCCTTCACAGCAGCCTTCGCCAGCTTCTCGGTCGCGCCGCAGTTGACGCGCATGATCGTTTCGTCGGGAGCGCCGTAGTCCAAGATGCCCGCAAGATGAATGACCGCGTCGACGCCTTTGAGCAACGCTGCGAGTTGCGCTTCGTCGGCTTCCGCCAGGTCGATGTCTTTTCTGTCTACTGCCTTGACTTCGTACCCGCCGACCATGGCGGCCACTAGCCTTTTTCCTATCCTTCCCTTCGCTCCGGTGACGAGAACGCGCATATGCTTTAATAAGTGCCCCCTAATTTTAAAGAGGTGTGATGCGCATGTTCCACAACGGCGTTATGCGTTACTATCGCGAGGTTCTCGACAAGGACGGCGCGATGCTGTTCTCGCTCATAGACCCCGACAAGCTCTTCCTGGAGAAGGGCGCGAAGGTCGCCAAGCAGAGCCTTGAGGCGGGAGCGGACGCCATACTCGTGGGCGGAAGCATCGGCGCGCAGGGCACGCTTCTTGACGAGTCCATCAAGATGATAAAGGAATCCATCGGCGGCACCATCCCGATTGTGCTGTATCCAGGGAACATCAGCGGATTGTCGCCGTTCGCCGACGCGGTTTATTTCATGCACATGCTCAACTCGCGCGACGTTTACTGGCTCAGCACCGCGCAGATACAGGCGGCGCCAGTAGTCGCCCGCATGAAAATCGAGGCAATAGCGACAACTTACGTAATAATCGAACCCGGTCGCGCGGTTGGCTGGATAGGGAATGCGAACGCGGTGCCCCGCGAGCGCGGCGATCTTGCGGCGGCGTGTGCGTTGGCGGCGCGCTACAGCGGCTCGAAGGTTCTGATTACGGATGCCGGAAGCGGCGCGCCCAAGCCCGCGCTTCCTGAAATGGTTTCCATGGTGGCGAAAGCGTGCGGGGATGAAGTTATGTATTTCAACGCAGGAGGCGTGCGCACGCCTGCGCAGGCAGCCGAATGCATCAAGGCGGGAGCGCACGGCGTCCACGTCGGCAACGCGTTCGAGGAGTCTTCGCCGGCCAAGATGAAAGCCCTCGCCCAGGCAGTAAAGAAGGAGGGGCGCAAGCGCGCATGATTCTGCTGCCCGACTTCCTGCTGAAGGCGCTTCTCGCGCTCGCAGCAGGAGGGCTCATCGGGCTGGAACGGGAACGCACACATCATCCGCTCATCGGCACGCGGACACTTGCGCTAGCCTCTTTCCTTGGGATGCTCCTCGCCGAGATAAGCGATTCTTCACTTCTCCTGCCCGCCATAGGACTCGTCGGCTCGTTCTCCCTCGCCGCGCTGTACTATTATTTCAAGGCGATGAGCATGCACGAGGGCGGGCTCACCACTACGCTGATGATTCCCTTCGTGTACCTGCTCGGCATGCTGTTCGGCATGGGGCTTTACATGGAGGCGGGAATCGCGGCAATAGCCTCGACGTATCTCCTCGTTGAGAAGAAGGAGTTCCATTTGCTGGCGCGCACGGTTTCCAAGGAGGAAATCATCGACGTCCTGATTTTCGCCATCATCGCGTTCATCGTATACCCGCAGCTGCCCGACGCGCCGATGGATGCGTTCGGCATCCCGTTCAACCCGAAATTCTTCTGGACCATCATCGTGGTGTTCTCCGCGCTGTCGTTCGCGGTGCATCTCATCGCCAAATACTTCCACGAACGGGCGCTGCTGTACGCCTCGCTTGCGAGCGGCTTCATCTCCTCGCTGGCCGCTGTGGCGGTGTTCGCGAAGAAGGTGAAGGACAAGGACGTGCTGTTCACGGTCCTGCTCACCGCTTCGGCGGGTTCGATGCTCAGCAGCGCCGCAGTTGTGCTGGTTGCCTCGCCCCTTCTTCTCGCCCAAGCGTCGGTTTTCATTGCGCTTTCCTTCGTGCTCTTCCTTGCCTTCGCGTGGAGACGGCTCGGAAGCGTTAAGCTGCGCGTCCCGGTCGAGCGCGAACCGCTTTCCCTGGGCATGGCGCTGGAGTTCGCCGTGATTTTCCTGGCGGTGAATCTCCTGCTCGCCTGGGTGTCCGCCAACTACCCGGGATTGGTGTACGTTTCCGCGCTTCTCGGCGGGCTGGCTTCGTCGACGTCGGTGTATGCCAGCGTCGCCTACCTTTTCGCAACCGGCGCGCTCACTGCGAAGACGGCGATCACCTGCTTCTTCCTCGGTTCCCTCGGTTCCATGTGTTCCAAGGCGGCGTATCTTTCATGGAAAACCGACCTGCGCGGTTGGCGGCTCGCGCAGCCGTTCGCAATCCTCCTGCTGGCGTGGCTGGCCGGCTACGCCTTGGCCTAGCCTATTCGCAAGGCTTTTAAACCCTGCCCCCTAATATTATTACTAGTTAAGAGTAACAAACAGGTGGGTGGTTTGTATATGAAGGGTGCAGTTGTAGCCGTCTTCGTCCTATTCGCTTCCATGTTCGTGGCGGCATCGCCGCTGGTGCTCGCACCGCAGGACGCGTCCGCGGACGCGTGCATCTGCGACACGGAGCTCGTGGTTTTCACCGCGAGCAATCCTGGCATGACACAGGATAATTATTCGTTCTCGATTACGTCCACGGTGCCGTGGGGCGTAGTCGCTCCTTCGCTCGCCGTAATCGGCGGGCAGGGTTCCCTTCCGCTGTACGCCTACCTGACGCCGTCGTGCTTCGCCTCTCCTGGCAATTACGACTTCACCCTCAGGGGACAGTCGTCCGACTACACGGCGAACGCGCACGTAGCGCTCCGCGTAACGCCCTGCGTCACCCTGCAGGACGTGAGCACGGA
>JAZDNL010000056.1:0-13157 GCA_043799765.1 Microcaldota archaeon
CTCAGGGAACAGTTGGCTTCCAGCGCCGAGCAAACCCAGAAGCTACAGGAAGAGGCGGCAGAGCTGGGTGAATTTGGCGAGAAACTGGCTGGAAATCTCGAAAACGCATACAGGCGCAACGAGTCTCTTGCTATAACCCTGAAGAAACAGGGGCAGGGAAGGTTCGCCACGCTCAGGCCCGTAATCGCAGACGCACTGACGCGGTTGAGAGCCGCAAGAGGGCAGGCTGGGATGGCGCCAAGCGACGCCGCTGCGTTGGACGGCGCCATAAGGCGCATGACAAAGGATCCCCTTTTCGCAAACAAGATTCTTATGGCACTGAAACCGCACGAAATCCCGATAGTCGGGGGATTGCTCGGTTTGGATACGCGGGAAGTCGAAAGAAGGCGCAAGGAGGAAATCGGCAAGCTGGCAAGGCTCATCTCGCCAAAAGTCCGAAGGGAAGTTGTTCGGGGAGGCATTATTCGCATTCCGGACGAACCTAGGGTGCCGCAACCAGAGGACCGCGGAAAACCAACTGCCGACGAAAACGCGCGCATCGCGAGGCTGATGGAAGCGGTTGACGAAGGGCTCAGGGGGCTTGCGGCGAGGAACGTCAAGGCAGGGATTGGGCGGCTGGCGACGCGCCTCGGGCCGCAAACGGCATCCCCGCAACCCAAACAGGAGCTGATGGCGCGAAGTGCACGAATACAAGAGCTGATGGCGCGAAGTCCGAAAGAACTGGAAAATGACGAAATCTGGCGCTCCATGACGCCGCAGAAGAGAGATGAGGCTCTGTCGAGGTTTGAAAGGGACGAAAGGAACAGGCTGTTTGAGAGGCTAGGAACTGCTCCGCAAACCCTGAGTAACAGCGACTTGAAGCGTCTGCTGCTAATCGTAGGTCACCAACGCGGAACGAATTTTGATGCGATGCGGAAAGCCATCATTCTGGAATGGAACCTAAGGAAGAAAAAATAAGAAAAAATAAAAATTAAAAGAAAAAAGAAGAAGGGCGCGTTTTTCGTGACGCGCCTTTTCTGTTTCTAACTTAAGCTGCCTTGACGAAACCGGTCTCGTTATGGTCGGTTCCACCAGAGACGGAGTACGTCAGGTACACGTCAATCTGCGTGCCCTGTGTCGCTCCCCACGGCCATTCGCACGTGAAGGTGTCCGTAACCCCGACGCTCGTCGCACTGCAGTCCGTCGGGTACGTCAGCGTGATCGGGCGTCCCGCGGAGTTGCCGAGAGTCACGTACGTCGTGCTCCCGGTGTTGTTGTAGTCGATGCACTGGAAGTTCGAGAAACCTCCGCATTGCTTGCTGGACGACCACTTGTTCGGGTTGAATATCCCGAAATACCACAGCACAGCCGCGATGATGACTATGGCAAGGATTGCCCAGCCGTACGTCACCAGATACTCCAACGCGCTTTGTCCTCTCTTCATCACATCGACCTCTTGGTTTTTTACAAAAACCTATTTTTTACTCGTAGCGATAAACGGGGGATTATTTAAAAAGCTGTTGTTTGAACCGAACTCAGCCCATCATGCCGCCGAGGGCGCCCTTCAGCACGGTGAACGCCGCGAAGAACATGGCTAACGCTCCGAGCACGAACGGCGGCGCGTATTTCAGGCCCCGCGTGGCCTTGCCGAAGCGGATGACGCCGAGAATCAGCGACGCGAAGAACGTGGTGACGAGGATGCAGGAAACCGAGAACCAGTATACGTCCCGCGCCGCGATGCCCGACGACTGTGCGCCCGCGCTGGACATCCCCGGCAGCCCCGAAACCCCCGCGCGCTGGCTGGCGGCGCCGGTAAGCCCGCTTCCCGACATGTCCGCGGAGCGCTTCTGCAGCACGTTCTCGTTCATCTCCGCGTAATACGAGGAGACGCTGAACAGCAGGGGAGCCGCGAAAACAGCCGCGAAAACTATGAATATCGTGTACATGAGCGTGGACGTCGCAATCTCCTTGTGCAGGGTGTACTGCGAGCGGATATCCTCGGCGACCTCGTCGAGCAGGCGGGACATCTCGCCTCCCTGCGATATGCCCTCCGCTATGAGCTTCACCGCGCGCTCCAGGATCACGGAGCGCACGCGCCGCGACATGCGCAGCAGGGTGTCCTGGATGGGCGTGCCGCCGAACGTGTCCGCGGAAACGCGCTTGATTTCCTCCTGAAGCGGCCCGAATTCGGGGCGCGCCGCGCTCCATATCGCGTTTTCGATGGTCATGCCCGCGCGTATGTTCGCGGAAATTATCTGCAGCGCGTCCGGGAGAATCTGCTCGATCTTCCGCGCTCGCGAGTCCGCGGTCATCACGAGGAACAGGTAGAACGCCGCGGCGGAAGCGCCTAGCGCGAAGAACGGCACGAGCAGGTGGAGCGCCTGGCTGTCCGTGAAGAACGGCATGGCGAAGAAGAACAGAAGGAAGACGCAGAACGAGAAGAACGTCGCGAACCCGAGGTAGACGCGGGGCGACAGCTGCTCGAACCCGCCCTGCACCATCAGCTCGCTCACCTCGTGGGCCGCCTTGGCCGGGAAAGCCGCCGAAATCTGCTGGTAGAAGCGCTTGAACATCTACACGACCGGCCTCCTGCTTGACACGAAGTTCATGAAGAACAGCTGGAAACCGATGAGCCCCATCACTATCACGGGGAGCACGATCGAAGGAATCCCGACGCTCATGAACGAAGCGATGACGATGAGCATGGTGACGCCGAGGCTCGGCAGGATCACGGCGGCCATCATGTAAATCATCGTCCACGGCGACAGCTCCTGCCCGTACTTGCGTATCTGGTCGATGCGCTCGCGCGTGAGCTCCGCGAGCAGCTGCTCGATGACGCTCGCGACGTCGGAACCCACCTTGAGGGCGTTGGAAATCTGCCACAGGATTTTGCGGAACTGCGGCGACGGATTCGCAACAGTAGCCTCGGAAAGCGCGTCGAGCTCGGGCACGCCGCTGTTCATCTTCTTCACGATTTTGCGGAACTCCTTGGACACCTCGCCGTAATCAACCGAAACGCTGGCCATCGCGTTGAACAGCGGGACTCCCGACTTCAGCTCGATGAGCAGCTGCCTGGTAGCGGGAATCATCTGGTTCTCGAGCGCACGCATGCGCTTGGTCACGATGATTTGCGGGTAGTATATGATTGTGACGAACGACGCGAACGCGATTACGAGCGCGGACACTACCGACGCGGCGACGAGGTTGACGTCGAACATGAAACCGAGCAGGAGCATGAAGAAAAGCGCGCCGAGCATGTTGAACACGGCGACGACGAAGGCGATGGCAGTGTACTCCCGCGGCTGGAGCGGCATTTCCGCCTGCAGAAGCGTTTCGCGCAGCCCCGGGAAGAACGCGGAAAGGAACTCGCCGATGTTCTTCAGGGTTTTAGAAAATGTGACGACTACCTTTGGCGGAAGGAGGCTGAACGGGATTACGAGCATTCGTCGTCACTCCAGCATTTCGTCGAGGCTCTTCTTCTTCTCCACCGAGGAAAGGACGCGCTCGGGGTCGCGATAGTACCAGCCGACGATTTTTCCCACCTCGTCCACGTTGTTTATTCCCTTGGAGCGCACGTATTCCAGGACGGCGCGCTTGTCCTTCAAATCGTCGTTTATCTCCTTCGACGTCATGCCCGTGTGCAGCGACAAATCCTCGAGGAGGCGGTGCGCCTTCTCAACAGGCAGTATCTTGTCCGAACGCGGGTCCCACTTGTATATGACGTTCATGGAAACCGAGTCCTCCTTCGGCACCACCTCCGCCACTTCGTAGGTGCGGCGCATGCCCGTGCGGCGCTGGCGGTACTGGACGACTATCATGTGGAGCGCGCCGAGCATGCTCTCGGGCAGCTCAATCGGCGGGCTGATGAGGCGCTGGCGCACCTGGTTGGATGTGTCCGCGTGGAGCGTGGCGTAGACGGCGTGCCCCGTGTGCATCGCCTCGAACAGGACCTCGGCCTCGTTCTGGCGGCGCACCTCGCCCATGACTATCCTGTCGGGCCGCATGCGCAGGGAATTCACAATCAAGTCGAGCATCGTAACCTCGCCCTTTCCTTCCGGGTTCGGCTGGCGCGTCACCATCGGCGTCCAGTGCAGGAACTCGGGCAGCTGCAGTTCGCGCGTGTCCTCTATGCTGATGAGGCGCTGGTTCGGCGGCGTGAATGCGAGGATGGAGTTCAGGAACGACGTCTTTCCGGACGCGGTTCCGCCCGCCACCAGCACGTTCATCTCGTACTGCACCCCGAGCCACACCAGCGCCGCAACCTCCGAGTTGATTGTGTTGTTCTCCATGAGGCGTATTATCGTCCACGGGTCCTTGGCGAACTTCCTGATGGTGATGCTGTTCCCTTTGGTGGAAATCGGGAAAAGGGTGGAATTGACGCGATGCCCCGAGAGCAGGTGCGCGTCCATCAGCGGGTTCAGGTTCGTAACCTGCTTGCCTATGCGCCTGCCGATTATCGACGCGTAATTGTGAATCTGCTCCTCCGTCGGGATGACGATGTTCGTCTTGAGCCATCCGTATTTTTTGTGGTACACCCACACGGGCTCCCTCGAGCAGTTCACCACTATTTCCTCGAGGTTCTCGTCGGAGAGCAGGAACTCGATTTCGCCGAGCCCCACCATGTCCTGCACGAGTCTGCCGACGATTACGTTCTCCTCCTCCTTGCTCAGGCCGCTGAGCTCCTGCTGGACGAGCGCGTGCGCCCGCGTTATGAGGCGCTGCTTGATGTTTTCGGCTTCGCGCGGATCGAGGATTTCCGAAATCTTGATTTGTATGCTCTCGATGATTTTCTCCTTGAGATAGTTCAGCGCGACGCTCGTGGCGTCCTTTATCTTGGTGTGCCGCAGCTCGTAGTGGTTGATGTAGTCCTTGTCCTCCTCGATGATTGCTATCTCCGCCGGCACGCTCTCGTTCACGACGGTGTAGGATTCCAGGGTCTTCATGAATTCATCTTCGTTTCTTCGCCTTCTTCTGCGGCTTGTGCTCGGCAGGCGTGTGCCTGGGCTCCGCCCTCACCGCCTTCTTGAGCACGAGCACCTGCTCCTTCGTCGCCTGCTCCTTCCTGCCGAACAGTGCGTCGAGGAACGACGGCTTCTTCTGCTCCATGATTATGAACCCCTTCTTTTCCGGCTTGGTAAGCGGCTCTGCCAATGCGGGCACCTCCTTCTTGTTTCCGAGCGAAAGGACGAACGGCTGCTGCGCGGGCGGGGGCTGCGGCTTGCCCGCCGGCGGCTGCTTGAGCGCGGGCTTCGCCTGCGCCTGCAGCGCTGGCACCGTCGGCTTCTGCGCCTCCGACTTGCCTGAGATTATGTCCATCGCCTGGGGCGAGAACAGCCGGTTCAGGAACGATATGGCGTGCTTGAACGTGTCGCCTCCGGCTGCGGAGGGCGCGACTATATCGTCGGCGCGCGTCGCGTGCAGCTTTTCCAGCCGCCTCTGGAATTCCTCCGCCTGGTGCTGGAACGCCTTCTCCCTGCTTTCGAGCCTGTCTATTTCGCCGCTGAACGCCTGCAGCTGGCGCATCACCAGGTCAATTTCGTTGCGCACGAAATTCAGCTCGCTCGCGGAAAACGACTCCGTCTTCTCTATGTCCTGCAGCATCAGCTCCGCCGCCTTCATGCGGCGCATGATGTCCTTCTCTATGAATTCGAGCAGGTTCTCGGACGTCATCACCTCGTGCTCCATCGCGCGGGTTTCCTCGAAAATCTTGCTCGCGCGCTGCTTGACGCCCGTAATCTTCTCCTTCGCCTCCTTCTCGGTGACGAACGCCTTCTCGACGAGCGTCACGCCCGAAAGCGTGTAGCGCACCTCCATCAGGTTGCTGTCCTCGAGAAGAAGCGCGAGTTTCTCAACCTGAAGCGGATTGAGCGCGAGCGCCTTCGCCGTCTCGTTGAGCCCGACGGAGCCCTTCGTGCGCACGTAATCGTAAAGCCTGTCGATGACTGTTTCCAAATCCTCCTTCAAGTAGTAATCCCTCGCCGAAAATAGAAGTGCACGCGGTTTAAAAAGATTGATTATTTACAGAGTATCATGAAAGTCAACGCCGCGCTCCTGCTGCTCGCGGTTGTTTGCGCCTTTTGTTACGCCGCGATGGACAACTGCCCCGGCGTTTACAACCCCGACCAGAGGGATTCGGACGGGGACGGGTTGGGCGACGCGTGCGACAACTGCCCGTACGTCGCAAACGCGGACCAGCTCGACCTGAACCACAACGGCGTAGGCGACGCCTGCGAATTGATGGGACCGAGCGCGGGCGCGACGCCGAGCGGAACCCCGACGCCTACAACCGAACCCGACGCAAACCCGACATCGTCGCCTGGCGCAACTGAAAATCCGAGCGCAGCCGCGGATGGAACCCCTTCGTCTGCTCCCGGCAGTCAGAACGGCGACGGGACAACGCCGAGTGACGGAACAGGCGCGTCTCCGTCCTTGGCAGCAGGCAATCCCAGCGCGAACCCGAGCGGCAACCTCGTCGAAGGTAAGGGGCCGAAGGAAGCCGCGGGAAACGAAAGCGCAACGAACGGAACCGCGGCGGCAAACGCAACTGCCGGCAAGAGCAAGGGCAAGGAATTCTGGGGCGGCGAAACGGAAATCGCGGGCGTGCACGTGACGCTTCCACGGTTGAGCAAGGATTCGTGGATGGCTTTGCTCGCGCTGATAATCGCCGCGGTTGCAATCGCCTACTTCATCAGGCGCGTCCAGAAATCAGGGAACGAGCCCGACACCGAATACTGACGCGCTGGCCGCGTCGAGATAAAGAAGGTCGTGCGTCGAACCGTCCACGCGGTAGCCCGCGGGCGTAACCTCGTTGAAATACATGTAGTCCGCGACCGTCGAGTTCTCCTCTATCGTAAGCCCCTGCGCAAGAAGCTGCGACAAATCCACGAGGGACTCCATGCCCGAGGTGCGCGGCGTGGAATATCTGGATGAAAGCACGGAACGCCCCTCAAGCCTGTCCAGAAAAGACGCGCCGTCGGCCGACGGCATGTAGCGCCTGTCGCTGAAGAAGGAATCCAGCGCCTCCACGCCGTATACCCGCGTCGCGTTCGCCAGTATGACGCGATCAACGAGCCCGTTGGTCATCAGCGGGTAGAGCGGGTCCTCCACGCCCTCGACGCTCACGATAGCCTGCGCGTAAAGCGTGCGCGTGAGATTCAGCGAGTAGGCATCCGAACGCGCCCTCAGCGACATGTTGGCGGAGAAAATCACGTGGAAGGCGTCGTACGGCGAAACGGAAACGTTCGTCACTATCGCGCTTACGTTCAAGCCGTACGCCAATCCCTTGGTCTGCAGCCTGGAAGTCCAGTCGGAAACCGAATTGTTCGACATCAGCGTCGACGGCTCGCCGTAATAGGTCGCGTTCCACGCCAGTTCGCACAGCCGCAGTTGCGCGTCGTCCGCGGCGTCGCCGGAGGAAACCACGTGGTTAACCCCGGCGGTTAGCGACGACCTGCCGGCTATGGAAAGCGCGCGCGGGAAATCGAGCTCGACGGATTCCGCGAAGTTCGACGTCTCGCGGCCGACGACGTTCGTCACAACCGCCGCGCCCTCGTCTTGCGTGTGCATCGCGGAATAGAGCGCGAACGCCGCTATGGGCATGAGCAGCGCGAGCGCCATGAGCGAGTAGAAGATTCCTCTCCTCGCGCCTACGTCCATACTAGAACCTCCACTTCGCTCGGACCCCACAGGAAGGGGATGCCCTGCCCCGTAACCGCGCTTGAACCCACCTCGGAATCGAGCTGCACCTCTATCGGGTTCGTAATCGAACCTGCCGGCCCGCTGTCCCCCACCTGCGCGTACATGTTCAGTTGCGTGAGCAGCCGCTGGAGCGCGTCGTCAACCGCGTTTCCATCGGTGTCCAGCTGGTCGACCGTGACGTAGTCCGCGCCAGCTGAGGGCAGGTCCGTTCCTATCGTAAGATTGACGTAGCCGTCGGGCGCGCTGTCGTAATCCAGGTCGTAGTAAACGGTCGCGTTCCTCGCCCTGCACTGGAGGAACACGCCCGAATAATTGACGGCCGCCTTGATTCTCCCTTCGTATATGGCGCGGTTTTTCTGCGAGCACGACGCCGTCTGGTTGCCGGGCGCGCTCTGCAGCCGCACGTCCACGTAATTGTACTCGCCGCTGCGCAGGAGCGAAGCGTTGAATTGCACGAAGAACGGGTCGCCCGTGTCCTTGTAGGACGTGGCGTTGTACGCGGCGAGGGTGAAGACGTTCAGCCAGTCTTGCGCGGAATTCTTCAGCGTCACGTTCGCGGTCCAGTCCGCCGACGAGTACGAGGTGACCTTGAACGAATCAACGGACATCTGCTGCGGGAAATACACGGCGCCCTGGCAGGAGGTGAAATAGGGCGTCTCGCGCTGGATGAGGAGTTCCTGGTAGCCGTAGTCGGGAACCGCGGGCGTATAATGGAACTCGAGGTAGGAGTCGGCGAACAGCGTGCTGTTGATTGAGCCGCTCAGCGTCATTATCTGCGACGTGTTGCTCGCCTGCACGATTGTGCGCGCGAGGGAGCGGTAGAAGTCGGCGAGCTCGCTGGCGTTCGACGAGGCGAAGTAGGAGCCGTTGCCGCATTGCGACACCGCGTAAAGCGTGGTGTTCGCGAAGCCGCACGTGGCGACCGGTCCGAAGCCGATTGCGTGCGCAGTTGCGTTCAGGTCGTGGAACGCCCTGCACGACGAATAGTTGGCGTTGCGCGACGGGCACGACGTCGTCACCGAACAGGCGTCGTTGTCGGAGCACGAGACTCCGGCGGAGGAGTTGCCGTTGTCGCACTGGTACTGCCATTCCTCGGTCCACGAGGCGCCGTTCCACGAAAGTATCTCCCCGTCGCTCGTCACCGCCTTCGCGTACGTGCCGTTTACGAAGGACAGGCCGCGGATGCTGCTTGACGTCGGGCTTGTTTGCGACTGCCACGACGCGCCGTTCCACCTGTAAATCAACCCGGAAGAGCCTGCCGCAAAAGCGAGCGAGCCGTTCCAGATGTCGACGGCGTAGAACGTGTTCCCGCCACTGTCGGTATCCTGCGCCCAGGAACCGCCGAGCCACCTGTAAATCTTTCCTGAATCGCCGACCGCGAAGGCGAGCGAGCCGTTGTACGCCTTCACGGCATAGAAAACGTTGCCCCCGGTATCAGTCTGCTCCATCCAGGAACCGCCGAGCCAGCGCTCGATTTTCCCCGAATCCCCGACTGCGAAGGCGAGCGAGCCGTTGTAAACGGAAACGCCGTACAGCGCATTGTTGCCCATGTCCGCCTGCTCCGCCCACGACGAGCCGAGCCAGCGGAATATCTTTCCCGATGAACCAACCGAGAAGGCGAGCGAGGAGTTGTAGAGGCTGACTGCGTAGTGCGTGTTGCTGCCCGTGTCCGTGTCCTGCGTCCACGCCGAGCCGCCTGTCCATTTGTAGATTTTCCCGCTTTCGCCCGATGAAAAGGCGCGCGCCGACTGCGTCGCGGAAACGCCGTACAAGTCGTATGAATCCGAAGGCGTGTCGTCCGCAGTCCAGTTCGCGCCGTCCCACTGCATCGCCAATCCGTTCGTGCCTACGGCGAATCCCCGCGTCGAATTGTACATGGAAACCGAACGTAAGTCTGCGCTGCACGTCGGAACGCAGCGCACGTTCGGCACGCCGTCGCTCATAACTATGATGAAGCGGGAGCGGTTGACGCCGCTCTGCGCCGCGAGTATCTCGTACGCCTTGTTGATTGCGCAGCAGATGCACGTCGAACTGGTCGGCTGGTAGTCCTCGATTACGCTGTCCAGATAGGCGGAATTGTTCGTCAGTTCCGTGTAGTTGGAGATTCCGGTGGAGAACGAAACGAGCGCGAGCTTGTTTCCCACGCCCTCCATCACCGCGTCCACGAAATCCTCGTCGACGCATCGCGCCACGCTCATGCGCTGGCTGTTGCCCTGTTCGTAGAGCGCGGTGTCGTTGCACGTGCGCGTCCTGTTGACGCCGTACGTGGAATCGGAGTCCATGCGCCAGTCCATGCTGCCCGAAACGTCGGTGATGAGCACGATGTCCGCGTTGCCGTACCCGCCGGTGACGTTCGCAACCACCTTCATGCGGACGGGCACGGTGCGCATGCTGATTGCGGAATAGTCGGGGAACGCCGCGGAGAAGTTCGCGTTGGGTATGTCGACGGTTTGCGTTTCGTTCGTGCCGTTCCACGACATCAGCGTCTTGTTTCCGACGAACAGCATCGTCGTGTAGTTGTTAAGGAAGCGCAGGTGCGCCGACGCGAGCGTCACCGTGCCGGGAACGTAGAACGACGAATACGTGTTGAACAGCCCGTCCACGCCGGTCAGGTATTCCGCCATGGAGTACTGCGGCGGCGGCGACATGATGCTCGTGTTGTACGTCACCGCGACGAAACCCCCGCCCGCGTACTTGTTCTGAAGGAGGCTGCCTGTGAAGTTTATCGAGAAGTTGTTGTCCCCGCCTTTCACGAGCGCGCCGAGGCACGACGGCACGGTTACTGTCCACGAGTCAACCGAGTAGTTGCCCGCGGTTTTCGTGAACGAGCCGCAGGGAATGCCGTTTGCAAAAAGCGAAAGGTTGTCGCCCGCGTTTATCTCCAGAACCACGTTCTCTACAAGCGCGTCCTGCGGCACGCCGCGGACAATCGCGGTTATATTTCCTTCACCGATGAAGCCGCCGAAGAACGCGTACGCCTTTTCGTGCTTGCCGCGTATGCGCTCCACGAACGCGCGCGCGACGCAGCCCGTGCTCGGCAGCTGCGATGCAACGCCGGAAACAAGCCGCCTGCTCACCGCCATCAGGTGCTGCACCGAAGGCGTCGACGTGTTGTAAACGATGTCCTCCTCGATGCGCACCGCCCATTGCACGTTCTCGGGCATGGCGGGCGAAAGAACTGCGCGCGACAGGCTCAGCGCCGCGGAGAAGTTGCCCGAATTGTTGGCGGCCCAGAACGCGCCGAGCACCTCAAGCACGCTCTTGTTCAGGTCGGAAGCGCCGAGCGCGCCGCTCTGGAACAGGGCATCCACCTCGGGCAATCTCCTGACGTCGTAAATCCTCGCCTTCGCAAGCACGCTCACGCCGTCCTGCGCAACCGCGTGCGCGCTCTCGCCGACAACGGAAGTGGAAACGAAGATGTGCTGCGTCAGCGCGAACGCGCCGAGCGCGGTGGTGAGCAGTAGGAACGCCACGAGCGCGTCAATGCTGAAAACCATTCCTTTTTGCATGTTATCCGCTGTCCCAAACCGCGAGTTCCAAAAGCGCGGGCTGCCTGAAATCCGCCTCTACGAGGCAGGGCCGGCGCGCCATGAAAACGTTCATCTGATTCGAAGGGGGATTGCCGAAAGCAAGCGGGAAACCCGCGATGTTCAGCGCCTCCGAGGCAGGCAGTCCGCCGAATTCCGCCTCGGCGTCGGAAATGTAGTGAATCACGCCATTGCCGTAGCGCCACGAGCCTATGAGCGCGCTCGACAAGTTCACGGAATCGCGCACCACTATGCGCAGGTCGGCGTCGCCTTCGCTTTCGTTCGAGTAGAACGCTTCGCGCGCCCAAGTAAACGCGACGGCATCGCCGATGGAAACGTTGTAAAGCACGAACGACGGATCCGCCACGATTCCCGCCCTTCCCGCGGGATACGCCTCCGTGCTGACGGAAAAGTTCGAGCCGAGCAGGCTGGCGCAGCGACCCTCGCACAGCAGAAGCCCGCCCTGCTCGAGGAAGTCCTGCAGCGAGGATATGTCCACGTCGGCGTAGGAAAGCCCCGCGTCCTCGACTATTATCGAGTTGTAGGCACTTCTGTTTTCGAGTATTTCGTCGAGCGTCGCGCCCCCGTGCTGCGAAAGCGAATCGCGCCAGTCCGGCGTGCCGATGCCCGCCCAGTAATAATCCCAGTCCATGCCCTGCAGGTACTGCGGCAAATCAACGTCGCCGTTCGAAAAATACGCGACGCGCTCCCTCAGGAAGCCGGAACGCACGGTTTCGCCGTTGCTCGTGATGTTTATGGACGCGTTGAGCCTGCCCGCGCCCATCAGCCAGCTCAAATCGTCCGGCCGCACGTCCTTCAGGCGCAGCAGTTTCGTGAGGTTGAGCGCGAACGGCTCGTCCGCCAGCCCGAGCGACGTGACTGTGGCGTTGTTCCAGTCCGCCGGGCTTCCTGGCGAAAGCAAGAGCGCGTCCGCCGCTCCCGAGGAGGAATCCGCGAGCGAGGCACGCGCCGATGAGCCGGCGGCGTCGCGCTGCAGCTCCGAAAGCATCGACGACGCGAGAATGAAAACGGAGAAGAAAACAGCCGCGCTGACTATCAGGTCAACCGCGAAAACCTGCGCCCGTGATTTCTTAAACAAAAACAATCACGCCTCCGACGTTTTCCACCGTGATTGCCGCGCCGGGAACGAGCGCTGCGGTTCCCGAAAACGACGGCGCGAGCACGTTCGCGCCGCACGAGCCGCCGTCCCACCGCACGTAAACCCTGCGCTCTCCGGCGAGGTAGGACGTGTCCACAGAGTATGGGAAGGAACCGAGAAGCATGTGCGGCAGCACGAAGCCGCGCGAATACCCGTCGCCTATGGAGTGGGCCGCGTTTATCTCGCTGCGCAATTGCGAGCAGACCGCCTCGCCGGCGTACGCAACCTGCTCGCGCTCGACCTCGCCGCGCCTCTGCCATGACGCCGTGGTCACGAGCAGCAGGAAAACCGCCAGCAACCCCGCGAGCGCGAAGAACTCCAGCGCCACCTGCGCCTTTTTGGACAAATCCCCTATACCCCCACCGCTGAACAAACCGCTAATCCGTCATGTTGACGAACGTGCTCCCCGACGCGCCGCGCTGCGCCCTCACCCGGACGAGATGGACGCCCTGCGAGTTCTGCATCGCCGAGATGTCGCCCGTCAGGTTCGCCGTAGTCACCGCGAAGATGTCGGTGATTCCCCCGCGCACTTCAAGCCGCAGGACAACCTCGTTGCCCGAGACGTAAGCCGAGGATATGCTCTCGGGCACGTTCACCTCGACAACGAACTCGGACGGCGAGCCCTGGGCGTACGCCAGGTCGGCGGCGTCGCGCAGCTTGAAAACCGCCTGCCTTGCGGAACCGACGCGCAAATCCTGCTTCACCGAGTCCGTGCTCGTAGAAACGAAATACCAGAGCGGAAGGAGCGCGGCGAGGCTCAGCGCTATGATGGACAGATACTCGACTGCTGCCTG
>JAZDNL010000058.1:0-2537 GCA_043799765.1 Microcaldota archaeon
ATGAAGAGCAGCAGCATGATGAACAGGAGGATGCCCGCGAGTAGGAGTATGTATTCCAGCGTGCTCTGGCTGCGTTTGCGCATTTTCGCGCCTCAGGCAGCCATGACGTTGTTTTTGATGAGGTAGGCAACCGCGCTTACGAGCACAACGGTGGCGGTAATCAGCAGCATGTACTCGGTTGCGGTCTGTCCTTTCAACATACCAATCCCTTCCCTCCGACTATGGAGAGGCTGAGCCATTTGCCCGCCTCGTATATCAGGAGACAGGCAAGAACCATCAGAGGAACGTACAATATATACCTTGCTATCTTTCCCTCGCGGATTATGCCGATTGCAAAAGAGGCGATGAGCGTCTGGAGCACGAGGAACATCGTCAGCAGGACGTTCAAATCACACATATTTAGTTGGGAGGCGCCAGGCATCGCGCCGGCGATTCCGACGTTGATGTAGTTGACGATGCTGAGCGTGAACCCGAAGATGAAGGGCGAGAGGAAGACGGAAGAAACGCTGAGGAACAGCACGTGCATCGTCGTGCGCGAGTGGCGCTCGCGCTTGATGCGCAGGACGTCGCGCGCGTCCTCGGAAATCTCCGCCATGACCTGCGCAACTCCCGCGCCTGCCCGCTTGGCGTCCACGACTATGGTGGCAGTTCGCCTGAACAGCGTGGAACCCGAGTTGTTCGCGCAATCGAGAAGGACGTCGTCGAACGTCTTGCCTTCACGGAGCTGGTGCAGCGAGCGCAGCAAATCCGCGCTCAGCGGTCCGTAGTCGGCGTGCGCCACCTCGTCCAGCGCGCTCTCCACAGTCCCTCCTGCCTTAAGGACGAGCGCCATGTGCTTCAGCGCGTCGGGCAGCGCGGCGTCTATGGCGTCGATGCGGCTGTTGCGAATGCTGATGGGTATTGTAACCGAAAGGCTCATCACCGCGAGGAACGCCATCGACGACACTATCAGGTTGAGCTTCAGCATGGACAGGATAAGGAACGTGCCGACTGCGACGACGAAGAACATCCCCACGAACAGCTCGAACGCGAACGTGAATCCCGTAGCGGCGTAGTATTTCCGAATCTCGGCGTATTTTTCTCTGGCGTACGTGACGGGGTTCTTCATTCTACCACGCGGCGGGCTCCATCCTCTTGGTTACGTAAAGAATCGCGATCATCGCGAGCAGTATTCCCAGGAAAGCGAAATCTATGAAGTACGGCGGTATGCCTATTGCCGCGAACATGGGTATCTGCAGCACCGCGCTCATTATCGCGATTCCCACGGGCGCCACCACCGCCACCATGATGTATATGATGTTCACGAAATTCAGGCGCTCGGTGAAATCGCGGATGCTCATGCGCGTCTCGAACGACACGTCGTCGGCGATGTCCGTGATTATCTGCGAGAGCGAGCCTCCGCTCCTGAACGAGCGTATCATCTGCGTCAGCGCCTTTCGCAGGCCCTTTGATTGCGTCCTGCGCGAGAGCGCGCCGAGCGCGTCCTCGTTGCTCATGCCGTTGTCCAAATCGCTCAGCACCTTCCCGAACTCCTCGCTCAGCACGCCGTAGTTGGAGTTCGCGACGGATTCCAGCGCCTTCGAGAAGCTCACCCCCGCCTTGATCTGCGTGGACAGCTGCCTGAGCGCGAACGGGAGCACGCGGTCTATTTCGCGGGCGCGCGAAGAAGCCCTGCCTATCGGGTAGAATATCCCCGCGAGAATCACGAGTATGAAGAACGCCCCTCCCACGAGCGGCGAAATCGCGGCGAGGGTCGCGTCGTTGAGCGCGACGCCCAGTATTACGAAAAGAATGCAGCCGAATATCGCGCCCAGGACCGCGTTCACCGCAACGGCGACGAGGTACGCCTCCGGCGGCGTCTTCATTCCCGCGGAGTCGAGCGTGGAGCGCGCCCTCTCAAGCGCGGGCAGTCCCGACATCGCCTGCGCGAGCTTCGTAAACGGTCCTCTGAACGACGAAAACATCGCGCCCGCGAGCCCGCCCACTTTTTCCGCATCGAGCTTCTTGAAGTCGAGCGGCTTTTCCCCGCCGCCCTCGAGGCGTTCGCGGAGTTCCGCGCCCTTGGTCCGGAGCGAGGATTCGCCGCGCAGGCGCGTGACTATCCTCTTCAGGTCCTCCTTCTCGGCGCCGCGCTCCTCCTTTTTTGTTACGACCGCCTGCTTGAGCCGCGCGAGCCGTTCGTTCGAAGGCATATACGGATTACCATAGCGGCTTTAAAAAGAACAATTGTTCCGAATTTACGGCGCCGGAGCCAGCGGCATCTTGTCGCACAGGCAGTTGTCCGCGCTGAGCGCCGTTATTGTTCCGGTGACCGAGCACGCGGCGGTGCTGCTGTGCCTAAGCCAATTCGTCTCGTCGGAGAGGCAGTTGCGGAGCGCATCCGCGGACGCGCCCGTAAGCGCGCATCCCTGAAGCACGCCCTTCGTCTTCTCCCCGTACTTGTTCGCCGTGAAGCAGTTCGGGGTTCCGCCGTCGAACGCGACCTTTCCGTCCGCCTTCACGTACGGGAACGATATCGTGCCGCGCTCCGTCGCGCC
>JAZDNL010000069.1:0-7037 GCA_043799765.1 Microcaldota archaeon
GGTTGCGAACGAAAGCGAGGCGCACTTCATCACGGTTTCCGGACCTGAAATAGTTTCGAAATTCGTCGGCGAGGCGGAGGAGCGCTTGCGCAACATCTTCAAGGAAGCCGAGGACAACGCGCCCTCGATAATCTTCATAGACGAACTGGACGCAATCGCGCCGAAGCGCGAGGAAGTCATAGGCGAGGTTGAGAAGCGCATCGTTTCTCAGCTTCTCGTGCTCATGGACGGCCTGAAGAGCCGCGGCCAGGTGGTAGTGATTGCGGCGACGAACCGTCCCAACGCCATTGACCCCGCCCTCCGCAGGCCCGGGCGCTTTGATCGCGAAATTGAAATCGGTGCACCCGACAAGAAGGGAAGGCGCGAAATCCTGCAGATTCACACGCGCGGAATGCCGCTCGCCGAGGACGTTGTCCTCGACGAGTTCGCGGCGGTAACGCACGGCTTTGTCGGCGCGGACCTGCAGTCGCTTGCGAAGGAAGCCGCGATGCGCTCCCTGCGCCGCCTTCTGCCCAAGATTGATTTGGAAGCGGACGAAATCCCGCCGAAGATTCTCAGCGAACTCAGGGTAGACAAGCGCGACTTCGTCGACGCGCTCCGCGAAATCCAGCCGTCGGCGTTGCGCGAAGTATTCGCGGAAGTTCCCAACGTGAAGTGGGACGAAATCGGCGGACTCGAGAACGTCAAGCGCGAGCTGATGGAGGCGGTGGAGCTGCCGCTGAAGAAGCCCGAGGCGTTCACGCGGCTCGGCATCCGTCCTGTGCGCGGAATCCTCCTGTTCGGTCCGCCCGGATGCGGGAAGACGCTGCTCGCCAAGGCGGTTGCAACCGAGAGCGAGGCGAATTTCATTTCCATACGCGGCCCCGAGCTCATCAGCAAGTGGGTGGGCGAAAGCGAGAAGGGAGTGCGCGAGGTATTCAGGAAGGCGAAGCAGGCTGCGCCGTGCATCATATTCTTCGACGAGGTGGATGCGATTGCGCCAGGCAGGGGAGGCGACGACGGTTCGCACGTGATGGAGCGCGTTGTCAACACGCTTCTCGCGGAAATGGACGGCATTTCAACGGCGAAGGACGTGATCGTAATCGGCGCGACCAACCGCATCGACATCATCGACTCCGCGCTGCTGCGTCCGGGGCGCTTCGACAAGCTCGTTGAAACCCCGATGCCCGACGAGGGAGCGCGGCTCGCAGTGCTGAAGGTTCACGCGGGAAAGATGCCGCTCGACAAGGTCGACCTGAAGGTTATCGCGAAACAGGCGGAAGGATACAGCGGCGCGGACCTGGAAGCGTTGTGCCGCGAGGCTGGCATGATTGCGCTCCGCGAGAACGTGAACGCCGAAAAGGTGACGCAGGAGCACTTCCGCAAGGCGGCGCAGTTCTCGCGCCCGACGCTCGTGCAGAAACCCAAGGCGGACAGGGGCTACTCGTAAATGAATCTCCGCGTCTTCGCAAAGTCGTTCATGCTGCTCGTCGCAGCGGCGCTGATACTTTACGGAACTTCCGGATGGCTCGGACAATTAACGGGCACGGATCTTTCCTTTTTGAACGATGCGTGGCGCCTGGTCGCGATAGCAGTCGGCGCATCCCTCATCATCGGCTTTGCCTATCCCTCGGTGCGCGGCATCAAACAGGGCGATCAGCTGCTCGCGTTCGTGCACAGGCGGATAGAGCAGAACGGGCAGTCCCTCGTGGTATCCGACGCGGTGCTCGTCACCGCGCTTGAGAACGGAAGGACCGGCGGAAAAATCCGCGTCCAGTTCCCCAACGGCCTGCACGCAGAGGGGGTAATCGAGTCGTACGCGGGCACGCTGACGCCGCCGACCATACGCCTGACGGAAGCGGAGACGCGCATATGAAATCCGAGGAGCTGCTGCACATAGCGATTTCCGTAATCGGCATATCGCTCGCCTTCTCGCTGTTCCGTTTCGAGACGTTCAGCCCGTCCTATTTTCTCATCGTTCTCGTGACTGTGGGGCTCGGTTTCGTGCTTCACGAGCTCTCGCACAAATACGTGGCGATTCACTACGGCGCGCACGCTGAATACCGCATGTGGACCACGGGGCTTTTTCTCGCAATCGCGATGGCGTTCGTCACGCAAGGGGGATTTGTATTCGCCGCGCCGGGGGCGGTTTACATATTCGGGAACGTCGGCAGGGAAAAGAACGGGAAAATCGCGCTCGCCGGCCCGCTGATGAACCTCCTGCTTGCGCTCGTTTTCCTCGCGGCGGCGTTCATGTTTCCGGGAGCGCAGGAACTATGCTTCACCGGCGCTTTCGTCAACATATTCCTCGGCGGGTTCAACATGATCCCCTTCGCGCCGATGGACGGGCAAAAGGTGGCGGCGTGGGACCGGCGCGTGTGGGGAGGGGTTTTCGCCCTTTTCATTGTCGCGTTCCTCGGGCTTTCGTTCGTCTGAGTTAGCTTTTAATAGCCAGCCGCGGTTTTCAATTCGGGAGGGGGGCACAATGGGCTTTTTGAATGACGAATCCGCGCAGGTAAGCATCGAACTGATTATCGTTGTCGCCGCGCTAATCGCGGCTGCGGTTTTCCTGATAACGCAGATGCAGAGCACCGCGGTGAAGGGCGGCGAGACGCTTAACCGCACAGCAGAAAAGGCGTTCGGCGAAATCGAAGGGCTTGCAGGGCAATGAGGGCGCAGGCGAGCATAGAACTGCTTCTGGTTTTCCTCGCCGCCACCGCGTTCCTGCTCGCGATGATGCCGATGATAAGCGGCGTCAGCGGACTCGCGCGGCACGCCGCCATTTCGAAGCAGGAGGCGGCGGAATTCGAGCGGCTCTACGGGGATATGCGCGAGGCGTTCGTGCTAGGCGACGGCAGCCGCATAAGGCGCGACGGCGCTTTCGCCGCGAACACGTCGTTGCGCACTCTTCCGGGCGGAACGCTCGCAATGTTCTTCAACGATTCGAACAGCGAGGACAACGTCACCCGCGCATTGGGCTTCGTTCCCAGCCTTCCCGAGGGCGTTTTCGAAAAAGGCGCGTATTCGTTCGCAGTTTCCAACGATGGCGGCGAGGTGCGCCTGGAAATCACGCGCCGAACGACAACGTAAACCGCGCGTCCGTGAATTCCTCGCCGCATAGCAGTGCCCGCGAGGCAGCAACCGCAAACGCCTGCCCTTCCGAACAGCCGACGTCCGTTTTTTCGGTTCCGACTTCGATTCGCAGGCAGTAGTTTCCGAGTTTGGAAAGCAGTCCACCGTAGTAATCTTTCAATTCCTTGTCGCTCCCTCCCGCAGCGAACATGCACAGCGATTCCCGCGTTTCCGCGCTCCGCACGCTCACCTCCGCGAAATCCTGGGCGAGCTGGTTGCGGTAGACGTCGCGGTAGGAAAGCCCGGACGCGTCGTAGGGTTGCGACATCGAGAGCAGCCATGCCGCGGCGATTACGCTGAGCATCGCCTCCGCCGAGAGCAGGAACGCCTTCAGTCTGCGCATGCAGCCACCACCATCGCCCTGCTTCCGTTAAGCATCAGCCGCTTCGCGCAAATCCCCTCGGCGCTCTGATTCGCGTACGCTCGTATCCCCCTGCCCGTCGCGTTCGAGAGCGCCCGTTCGGCGTCGCCGATTCTCCCGCCGTATTCGTGCGGGAAGGCGAATCCGAGTTCGCAACGCGCAACTCCGAGGGCGCAGTCCTTCACCAGGTAGTCCGCCGCGGTTATCGCAACGCGTTCGCTTTCCAGAAGCGATGCCCCTTCCGTGAACGCGTGCACGCCTGTCGTGAACGCAGTCATTCCCATGAACAGCACCGTTGCCGCGAGCACGCTGGCAATCACCGCGTCGAAGTCGAAGATTCCCCTTGAACGGCGCGCCGTCATTTCAGCAGGCGCGCCATACCACTTATGCCGTCTCCATTCCAACCTGTTTCACCCCTATCCTGTCCCCGCTTCTTACCGCCGCAATGCACGCGGTCGTCGCGCTTCCTACGCTCACCGTGCTCTCGCTCGCGGTTATCGTCGCGTTGCTGGCCCTGTCAAACGCCATCGCGGTGTTCCTGCCGTCGAGCGCGAAAAAATCAAATAGCATGCACGCGGCGTTCGCCTCTACCCTGTCCGCCGCGTTCCTGCCTTCGTCCGTCATTCTCGCTCCCAAACCCGTTTCAAAATGCGCGAAAACCGCGAGGAGCGAAAGGTAAGCCGCAAGAATGAGCATGAACTCCAGAGAAACCTGCGCCCGTCGTCCAAAGCGCCTCATCCGAATCCCTCGGGCGCGAGCGCGATGCCCGCGATTCCGGGCGCGGCGATGCTCGCGCCAATTGCGAACGTCCCGGGCGCGCTTCCGAGGCGCGCGTTTTCAGCCGGCGAAAGGTAGAGCCCGTTGCGCGAAACGACGGGTGCGCCAGACGCGTCTAGGAAAACGGACGCAATGGGAACCGTTGCGTTGCCGTATGTGACGGTGCTCGCGCCCAAATCCAGGCAAAGCGCGCATTTCAGCGCCCTTCCCTCGGTGAGCATGCGCTCGCGCAGCGCCCCCGCCTCCTCTTTCGTGATAACGCCCGCCCAGGCGTCGAACGAGATTCCTTCCTTCGCGTATTTCTCCTCAAGGAAGCGCTCCAGCGCGGCGAGCCTCCTTCCCGCGTCAACCGCTTTTTCCTCGGCAGTTTCGCCCCTTGCGGCTTCTAGTGCCTGTCTGGCGCCTTCCTTGAAGTCCATTTCGGCGTAGTACCTGCGTTCGAGCAGAAGCGCCCCGCTCCTGTAGAACGAGGTTGTGCGCAGGGCGCCGTTTTCCATGGACGCCACGCGGAGTAGGGGGAACACGAACAGGAGTACGAGCGCAATCGAGACAAAACCCCTGTGCTTCCGAAAAGCGCGCCCCGCGTCCCCAAACATTATTAAGTCCGCTCCGAGTAATCCGCTCATGCGCGCCGTGCTTAAATTCCTGTTGCTGGCGCTGATGGCGTCGCCCGCGCTTGCCTACACCTACTATTCGTTTTCCGTGAATGCGACGGTAACCGAGGACGGAAGCGCGCACGTAGTCGAGAAGACGATTTTCATGCTTGACACCGACGACGAGCGCCGCGAGTTCGAGTATTACATGGGGCTAGGGAAAACCACGCTCGCGGACTGGCAGAGCTTCTCGCCGCTCGTGCGCTACCATTTCAGCGGCTCCGTCACGAACCTGAAAATCATCGCTTCGCGCGAGTACTCGATACGCTACACCGCCGCCTCGGTCACGATTGAATACGACGTCGCGGGGCTGTTCACGACGGAGCGCGTCGGAAGCAGGATCACGCGGTATTCGCTCGACACGTCGCGGCTCGTATTCAGCGAGGCGTCGCGCACGGGCGAACTGAGCCTGGGCAACAGCATGCGCTTCACCCTCGAGCTTCCCAACGACGCCGTTTCGGTGAAGGTGGTGCCCGCGCCTGGCGCGGAGATTTCCGACCACAACACCATCGCCTGGAACGGCCCGATTTCCGGCAAGTGGGACGTTGCGTTCGAGCGCGAGAAGCCGCTGAGCGACGAGGTGAACGAGTTCTTCATGGGCGCCTACCAGTGGCTCAACGGCGCGTACCTGTGGCTGATCCTTCTGGTTTTCGTGGCGGTGTTCTTCCTGAAATTCTACGGAAAGAACAAGAAGTAGCCTGCGCGTCACGCCGTCTTCGCTTTTCTTTTTGCGCGGGGTTTCGCTTCCTTTTCCGCTTTTCCGCCTGCCAGGAACGCGCTTTCCTCCTCGTCGAACCCGCAGTATTTCTCGAACGCCGCGCCTCCGAGCACGCGCAAATCCTCCTTTGCGCGCGAAACGGAGCTGTGGGTTTTTTCCGCGACCTTCCGCGCAGCCCCCTTCAACAGGCTGCGCGACTTCTTCGAATCAGAAAGCGAGCGCACTATTGACGGGAACGCGTAGCCCGTCCATTTAGCGTACGGTGCGTTCTTGCTCGCCGCCACTCCGCCGAGCGTCAGCGCGCGGGCGTACTTGCCCAGCCCGTAATCCTGCCTGCGGTGTATGCGCGCGTTGAACACGCTTCCGCGCGACATCCATTCATACGCCTTCGCCACCTCTTCGGCGTCCTCGTATTCACGCGGTATGTTCTCCTCGAGCCAGCGCGTCAACATGTCCAGGTCGAGTTCGCTCTCGTTTCCCGCTTTCAGCGCGTCAGCCATGTTCGTCGCCTTGAACACGCGCCCGACTGTTTTGAAGACGTCCTCCTGCCTGTCCCTTGCGCCGGCGTAGCCCGCCTGCAGGTCGTTTATCGAGGCGCGCAAATCGCCCGAATATCCGCCCAAGTCGGGTTCGTCCGCGTCCTCCGCCTCCGCTATGCGCCCGAGCACCGCCTTCGCGGCGTACTTGTTCACGCCCTTCATCTCCACCTTGGCGCTCAGCGCGCGCAAGGGCGCGATTTTCTGCGCCCAGTAATCCTCCGCCGCAAGCACGACTGGCACGCTCGCCTCCCTGAGGAAGGACGCGATGGCGAAAACCGACGTCTTGTCGAAAGCCGCATCCACATCGTCTATGAATATCATGCGCTCGCTTCCATCAAGAGTGCATCCGTGCTTCGCGTGCTCGAGCATCGCCTTTATGTCGTCGCCGTCGCTTATCTGCACCAGCGACCAGCCCATCTCCCTGGCGAGCGCCTTGACGAGCGCGGTTTTTCCGATGCCCGTCTTTCCGTAAATCATCAGCGGCGTTTTCTTCCCACGCTTCCACTCGAACGCCCAGCGTTTTATCGCGTCCTTGGCGTCGTCGTTGCCCGCAACCTCGGCTACGCTCGCGGGTGCATATTTCTGAGCCCATAGTTCGGACACGATTTCCCCTCTCACATTAAAAACAGCGGCGCTCTAATTAAAGCATGCTCATAGGCATCGTGGGACTGCCGAACAAGGGCAAGTCGACCCTGTTCAACGCGCTTACCCACGGGCATGCCGCGGTGGCGAACTATCCTTTCACTACGATAGACCCGAACAAGGGCGTCGCTTTCCTGCGCGTCAGGTGCCCGTGCGCGGCGCTTGGAAAAACATGCTCCCCGAGAACCGGCGCCTGCCACGACGGGGAGCGCGACGTTCCGGTTAATGTCGTGGAC
>JAZDNL010000080.1:0-51578 GCA_043799765.1 Microcaldota archaeon
CGCGTACTGCTTGTTGAGCTCAAGGACGGTCCCGTCGCTTGTTATTTCTTCGACGAAAAAGGTGTCGGGCGTGAAATCCACTGAATCACTTGTAGCGCAGGAACGCGCCGACGCCGCGGAACGTGCCGCGGAACTGCGCGCCCTCGGCGGTTTCGGTCGAGATCATCTCAACGGGCACGCCCTGATCCTCGGCTATGCCTATCAGCTCGTTGCCGATGTCTATTTCGCTCTTGATTTTCCAGATTCCCCCGCATTCGCAGGGTTCTTCCTGCAGGGGGCCCTCCACCACGCGCTCCTTTGTTTTTCCGCACCCCTCGCACGAGAATTTGACCCAATGGAGCTCCAGCCCCTCGGAAACAAGGAGGCGCTCCACTTGCCTGGCGAGCAGGGCGGCTTTTATCTCGTCGTACCCGTAAACCACCAGCCCGTTTTCCGAGATGGCCTTCATGAAGGAGTCGAGGAGTTTTTTCTCGACAATCGACTCCTGCTCCGAGATGATATCCCCGGATTTCTCGAGAATCTCGCGCAGGCCGAACTCGTCCGTATAGCCCGTATCCACCATGCCGAGAATCTTGAGCTGGTAGTTGAACGGTTTCGACTTCAGGAAGTCCTCCTTCGCGGGACCCGGGCCGCCGACGATGACGCCCTTGAAGTTCTTCTCGGAAAGGAACGCGCCCATCGCCTCGCCGACGCGCTTGTAATAATACTCGACGCCCTCGACGTGCAGCCTGTCGTATCGGTTAGCCGATTGCCCTCCCTTCTGCACCTTCTGGTGGGCGGTGCTGTTCATCTTCTTGATTACCTTGATTTGCTTGCCTTTCAGCGTCGCCACGGTGGCTTCCTTCCCGTCCATCACGACGAGCCCGTAGCACCCCGTTTGCCCGAGCATCTCCTCCAGCGGCTCTATGACGAATGTGGACTCGCAGCGGTAGAACCCGACCGTCAGCGGAATAGGCGGCACCACCGAGTAGATGCGCATGTCCACCTTCCCCTCTGTTTCCGAAATGTTTCCGCAGAAAATCGCGATGCCGGTCGAAGGCGCCTTGTGCACGCCCTTGATGAAGTGCATTATCTTTTCAAGAGCCGCCTGCACGTTCTTCTGCGTGCTCTTGCTCTTGATATTTCCGGCTTGTCCGAACTCCTCGCGCAGTTTCGACGCCATGTCCGCCACGGGATAGTCGGGCGGCATGTAGACGCTGATGAGCTCGGTCCCCCTGCCGCGGAACTTCTTCAGGGCCTCTATCTGCTTCTTGAAGTCGTACATTTCCTTTGACTGTTCGCCCATTTCACAATCAGCCCTTGAACATCGTCAAATCAAACACGAGGCTTAGCGATACGAGATACAGCAGTATGAGCGCGACGCCCTCGGAGCGCGTCAGCTGCTTCTTGTTGTACGTGAAGAAGAACACCAGCAGGAAGGATATCGCCATGAATCCGTAACCGACGAGCGCCTGGCCGAAGTCGAACGTTTTGTCGCCGACGTTGAACAGCGCGGCGATTCCGAGGACGAACGTCAGTTCCGTAATGAAGCTGCCGATGATGTCGCCCCATATCACCTCTTCCTCCTTCTGCTTCAGGGCGTTCAGGTTGAGCATGAGCTCCGGCACGGTGATGCCGAGAGCGACGACGCCGAAGCCGATTATCATCTCGGGCAATCCCAGCGCGATGCTGATGTCGACCGCCTGCGTTACGATGATATCCGCGGCGATGATGATGACGCCGAGCCACACTATCGCCTTCGCAATCGCCCGTTCCTTGCCGTGGCGGTAGAACGCCATCTTGGGCGCCGCGTCGCCGAGTTCGAGCTGGATTCCTCCAGTCTTCTTGTGGAAAGATTCCTGCTCCTTCACATTGTAGACGTACATCAGGTACACGACAAGCAGGATGATGCCCTCGAGGAACGTCAGGCGGTTGTCTATCAGGAGGAAGAACGGAATCATCAGCACGAAGAAAATCCAGCCGACGTTCTCGAGTATGGTTTTCTCGCGCACCCTGAAATTGCCCTTGACGATTGTGATGATGCCGAGCACCAGGCAGAGGACGATGATGTTCGCGCCGATGATGGCGCCGATTGCCAGGGGAAGCTGCCCGCGGGCGGCGGCGTTCGCCGCCACGAACGTGTCGGGAAGGGACGTTCCCAGCCCGAGCAGTATGAACGCGACGAAAAACTTCGGCAGCTTCAGGTAGATGGAAAGCACGCTGAGCTCGCGGATGAGCTTCATATTTGCGTATCCGAGGGCGAGCAGTACAAGCAGCAGCGTGCTAAGCTGTGCGAACATGCTTTAAATTATCCGCCATTTACTTAAATAGGTGTTTGTTTTTGGCGTGGCATTCCTCGAACGCGCATGACGCCGTATCGAAATTGGCGTCCTCGCTTCACGGGCTTTCCCAGGCGGAGGCGGAGCGCAGGCTTGCGGAAAAAGGCGCGAACGAGCTTAAGGAGGCGCCCCGCGCCGGGCCGTTGCGCATGTTTCTCGGCCAGTTCGAGGACTTCATGATTCTCATCCTTATAGCTGCGGCTGTGGTTTCCGCGCTGCTCGGCGAATATCTGGACGCAGGCGCCATCATCGCCATAGTGGTTCTGAACGCGATACTCGGTTTCGTGCAGGAGTACCGCGCGGAGAAGGCGATCGCAGCGTTGAAAAAGATGAGCGCGCCGCAGGCGCGGGTGCTGCGCGACGGGCACGAACGGAAAATAGAGACGCGACTGCTCGTGCCAGGCGACATAGTCCTCCTGGCGGAGGGAGACCGCGCGCCCGCCGATTGCCGCATTATCGAGGCGGTTTCGCTAGAGACGGACGAGGCAGCGCTCACCGGCGAATCGCTCCCCGTTCACAAGGCTTCGGAAGCGGTTTCGGAGAAGGCGCCGCTTGCGGAGCGCAGGTCGATGCTGTTCGCGGGAACCGTCGTAACGCGCGGCCGCGGCAAGGCGCTCGTCGTCGAAACTGGGATGCGCACCGAACTCGGCAAAATCGCGCAACTCGTGCAGGACACGCAGGACGAGGACACGCCGCTCAAGAAGCGGCTGGAGAGAATGGGCAAGCAGCTCGGCATAATAGCGCTCGTAATATGCGCGCTGGTTTTCGTCGCGGGATTCCTGCGCGGCGAGGACGCGCTGGAGATGTTCCTCACCAGCGTTTCGCTTGCTGTTGCCGCCATACCCGAAGGCCTGCCCGCCGTTGTCACGATAACGCTCGCGGTCGGCGTGCAGCGCATGGTTTCGCGCAAGGCAATCATACGGAAACTTCCGGCAGTGGAGACGCTCGGCGCAGCTACGGTTATATGCTCGGACAAGACCGGCACGCTCACGCGCAACGAGATGACGGTGCGCGAGCTTTGGCTTCCCGATGCGGCGTACCACGTAACCGGCGCCGGCTACGCCCCTGCCGGCGACTTCCTCGCCGACGGGAAGAAGGCGGACGTGCTGAAGGACGGATCGGCGCGCCTGCTTATCGAAACCTCGGTGCTCTGCAACAACGCCTCTTTCGAGGAGGGCAAGGTGCTGGGCGACCCCACCGAGGGAAGCCTGCTCGTGCTCGCCGCGAAAGCCGGGCTCGGCGTAGAGAAGGCGCGCCGCGACAACGCGTTCGTTTCCGAAATTCCGTTCGACTCGTCGCGCAAGATGATGACGGTCGTGCGCAGGGACGGGCGTGCCGCTACTGCATACACGAAGGGCGCGGCGGAGATAGTAGTCGAAAGGTGCGCGTACGTCCTCAGGGCAGGAAAGGATGTCCGCATCACTCCCGCATTGCGGCGCCAAATCCTCGAGGCGAACAAGTCGATGGCGTCCAAGGCGCTTCGTGTTTTGGCGTTCGCCGTTAAAGCTGGAACAAAGGACGCAGAAACGGGCATGACCTTCGTCGGCTTGTGCGGGATGAACGACCCGCCGCGTTCCGAGGCAAAGGAAGCGGTTTCGCTTTGCAAGACGGCGGGCATACGCGTGATGATGATTACCGGCGACAACGCCGAAACCGCGAAGGCGGTGGCGCGCGAACTCGGCATAGCGTCGGAGGGCGTGCTCACTGGCCCCGACATCGACTCCCTCTCGGATTACGAGTTCGGCAAGGCCGTCGCGACCGTGTCGGTGTTCGCCCGCGTCTCGCCGGAGCACAAGCTGCGCATCGTCGACGCGCTGAAGAAGCGCGGCGAAATCGTCGCGATGACGGGTGACGGCGTGAACGATGCGCCTGCGCTGAAGAAGGCGGACATCGGCGTCGGCATGGGCATCACCGGCACGGACGTCTCGAAGGAAGCCAGCGACATGATAGTCACTGATGATAATTTCGCTTCGATAGTGTCCGCAGTCGAGGAGGGACGCATCATATTCGACAACATACTCAAGACGGTGCGCTACCTCATCTCGTGCAACGTCGGCGAGATTCTCACGATATTCATCGCGGTAATCGTCGGCCTGAAGACGCCGCTCCTGCCCATCCAGATCCTGTGGATGAACCTCGTCACCGACAGCCTTCCCGCGCTCGCGCTCGGCATGGATCCCAAGGATCCCGACGTGATGCGCCGAAAGCCGCGCGACCCGTCGGAAAGCATCCTCAACAAGCGCACGCTGATTTCCGCGCTTTCCATGGGAATACTGATGGCCGCGGGCGTGCTAGGCGTCTATCTCTACGTGATGCCCGAAGGCGTGGAGAAGGCGCGCACGATGGCGTTCACCACTATAATATTCTTCCAGTTCTTCTACGCGTTCTCGGTGCGCAGCGACAGGCATTCCATACTGCACATCGGCGCGCTGTCCAACAAACTGCTCGTAGGCGCGATAGCGTTCGCGGCGCTCCTGCAGTTGGCAATAATCTATCTGCCCGCCGCCCAGCCGATATTCAAGACGTCGCCTCTCGTTGTGCAGGACTTCCTGCTCGCGATCGCGGTTTCGTCGACGGCGCTCATTCTTCCGGAAATACACAAGTTCATGAAGCGGCGCGGGGTGGTTGCATGAAGAAGGTTCGCGACGTGATGCGCAAGGGGTTCATTTCCATAGACAGCGGTGCTTCCGTGAAGGAGGCGTGCGCGAGGATGGCGGAACAGTGCAAGCCCGTGCTGCTCGTTCTCGACGGAGGCAAGCTTGCGGGGATACTCACGGACGGCGACATGCTGCGCGCGTTCTACCTCAAGGTTTCCACCTTTGCGCGCGGCGACGACGAGTTCTATAAGATGAAGGAAAAGGTGCAGGCGCTGGCGGACACGAAGGTTTCCGACATCATGACGCTTCGGCCCAAGACGCTGTCCGAAGACGACGACGTTTCGAAGGCGGCGGCGCTCCTGAGGCGGTACAATCTCAAGCGCATTCCCGTGATCGACGCCTCGGGCAAGCCCTTGGGCACGGTGGAGCGTCTGGACGTAGTGATGAGCGTCCTGGAATAATGAGCCGCTTCTCCGCCGATTCCCCTCCCCTATGCGCTGCGTGCTTTCTTCAGCAGCGCTTTCATCTCGGCGCTCGCCACGATGCGCCTCGTGACGTCGATTACGTCGGGGTTCACGGAGATGCTGTCGATTCCGAACTCGACCAGCGCCTCGGCGAACTCGGGATAAACGGAGGGCGCCTGCCCGCAGATGCCGACGCGCACGCCGTGCTTGTGGCAGCCGTCTATCACCGCCTTGACGCTCTTCAGCACCGAGGGGTCGCGCTCGTCGAAGTCCTCCGCCACTATAGTGGAATCCCTGTCGACTCCGAGCGTGAGCTGCGTCAAATCATTGCTCCCTATGCTCATGAAGTCAATTCCGATTTCGCAGAACTCCTCCGCCAGAACCACGGTGGAAGGAACCTCGCACATGATTCCGAACTTGAAGTCGTAGTTGCGCACCAGCCCCTCTTCCTCCGTTATGCGCTTGCATACCCTGAGCTCGTGCAGCGTGCGCACGAACGGGATCATCAGCCAAAGGTTCTTCATCCCGAACTCCTCGCGCACCTTCTTGATGGCGTGCAGTTCCATGCGGAACACGTCGGGGTCCTTGACGTATCTGAAGCAGCCGCGGTACCCTATCATCGGGTTCTCTTCCTGCGGTTCGAACTCCGCGCCGCCTTCGAGGTTTCGGTACTCGTTCGTCTTGAAGTCCGTTGCCCTGTATATTACGGGTCTCGGGTAGAACGCCGAGCAAACCGTGCGCAATCCGTTCGCGAGCGCGTCGACGAACTCCTGCTCGCGGTGTTCCGCCACGAGCTTCTTCGGGTGCACGCCAAGCCCCGCGATCATGAACTCCGCTCTGAGCAGCCCGACGCCGTCGCAGTCCTTTGCGCCGACTTCCTCGGCTTTTTCCGTCTCCGCGATGTTCACGTAAATCTTAGTGCCTGTTATGACGTGGCTTGGCGCAGCCGCCATTACGACGGTAGCCGCCTGTCCTTCCACATGCGCGGGTTTCGCCGCGCCTTCTATCGACACCTCGCCGTCGTAGACGATTCCGCGCTTCGCGTCAACCGTGATAACCTGCCCGTCCTTCAGCTTCGCCGTCGCATCCTTGGTGCCGACGATGCACGGCACGCCCAGCTCGCGCGAAACAATCGCAGCATGGCACGTCATCCCGCCCGCATCCGTGACAATCGCGGCGGCGCGCTTCATGGCGGGAACGTAATCCGGGGAGGTCATCTTGGCGACCAGGACGTCGCCCTTGAGCACGCGGTCGATTTCGGACGCATCCCTGACTATCTTCACGGGACCCGAGGCTACGCCTGGGGACGAGCCCATCCCGCGAAGCAGCACGGTTCCGTCCCCCGCGGCAATGGGCGTGGCTGCCTGCACAGCCGCTTCAGCCTTCTTCTTCTTTCCGAGAGTGGTGATCGCGCGCGACTGCACTATGTAGCGTTTTCCTTTCTCGATGGCCCATTCGATGTCCTGGGGGAAGGCGTAATGCTCGTCGATTCTCCTTCCGAACTCCGCGAGCGCCACGATGTCGTCGTCCGTGATTTTCTGCGCCTCGCGCATCTCCTCGGGCACGTCGACGGTTTCGTCCCCGCCCTGGGGCGCGCGAATGATCATGATGTCCTGCTTCGCGATGTTCTTCTCGCGTATGGCGAGCGATTCCCTGTCCACTATGTACCTGTCTGGCGTCACCGTTCCCGAAACAATCGCCTCTCCCAGCCCGAAGCCCGCCTCGATGACGATGGCGCTCCTGTCCTCGGTCATCGGGTCTGCCGTGAACATTATGCCGCTCTTCTCGCTGTCCACCATCTTCTGCACGATGGCGCACAAACCGACGCGCATGTGGTCGAACCCGTTCTCCACGCGGTAATAAATCGCGCGTGCCTCGAAAAGCGAAGCCCAGCAGTCCTTCACCGCCTTCACGACGCCGTCCGCGCCGGAAACGTTGAGAAAGGTCGCCTGCTGCCCCGCGAACGACGCCTCGGGCAGGTCCTCGGCTGTTGCCGAAGAGCGCACCGCGACCATTATTTCCTCGTTCATCGAGGGTATCAAATCCGTCCCGCACAGCCTGTTGTAGGCGCGCACGATTTCCGAGCGCGTCTCCTTCGGCATCTGCGACTCGACCATCGCCTTCTTGATGCGCACGCTCGCCTTCTGGAGCTTCAGCGTGTCCTGCACGTCTATGGACGTTTCGCTTCGGATGAGCGGCTCCAAGCCCGCGGCCTTTATGAATTCGAAGTATGCGCCCGAACTGACAACGAACGCAGGCGGCACGGGGAAACCCGCCTTCGCCATCTCGCCGAGGTTCGCGGCCTTTCCGCCCGCAATGGCGAGGCTGTTCCTGTCTATCTCGTCGAGCCAGTAAACCGCTTTCATAATCGCACCTGCACCTAGAACCCAACGCTTTTTAATAATCCTTGCGTGCGCCTTCTGCATGACGCATTCCGCTGAATGCGTCGTCCAAGGCGGAGAGGGTGAGTGAGTATGGAGTTCAGCAAAACAGCCGTTGTAAGCCTGCTGATAGGAATCGTCGTCCTGCTCGCGTCGTGGTACGCATGGTTCGCCCAGTTGGACACGTACATGATGATCACCACCGCGCTCGTCGGCGGGGTGCTCTGGTTCGGAATCGCGCTCGTCGTTCTCGGGCTGCTCATGATTTTCGCGTGAGCCTATTTTAAACGCGCCCGCCCTAATTATCCGCTATGAGGATCGCGGTGCTGGACAGGGGAAAGTGCAAGTTCGGTACCTGCGGGTATGCCTGCATAAAGGTGTGCCCGGGCGTGAAGATGCGCGAGGAAACCATCGTGCAGGGCAAGGACGGCTACCCCGTAATCAGCGAGGAGCTGTGCAGCGGCTGCGGTTTGTGCGCGAAAAAGTGCCCCTTCGGCGCAATCAAGATAGTGAACCTTCCGGGCGAATCCGGAAAGCCCTTCTTCCAGTACGGGCCGAACACGTTCCGGCTTTACGGATACCTGCTGCCGAAGGAGCGGAGCGTGGTGGGCGTGGTCGGGGTGAACGCCATAGGCAAAACCACCGCGCTGGAAATCCTCCGCGGCGCCATCCGCCCAAATTTCGGGAAATATTCGAAGAAGCTTTCATGGGACGAAATCAAGGAGGCGGTGCGGGGGCAGGAGATCGTGAACTACCTGCAGGCGCTCGAGGAGAAGCGGTTCAGGGTGGCGCACAAGATGCAGTACGTCGAGGCGCTCGCGAAGTCGCGCAAGACCTTGCAGGCAGCGCTTGAGGAAGTGGACGAGACGGGCGGGGCGGAAAAGGTGGCGGCCGAGCTGGAATTGTCGGCTTCGCTTTCGCGCAAGCTTTCCGAACTCAGCGGAGGCGAACTGCAGCGCACCGCAATCGCCTGTACCCTGCTGCGCGACGCCGACGCATATTTCTTCGACGAGCTGTCGAGTTATCTAGACGTCCGCCAGCGCCTGCTTGTGGCGAAGCGCATACGTGCGCTCGCCGAGGAGAAGAGCGTCGTCGTAGTGGAGCACGATCTGGCGCTGCTCGACTACCTCAGCGATTACGTGCAGGTGCTTTACGGCGTGCGCGGCGTTTACGGGAAAATATCCGCGCTCAAGGGCACGCGGGTGGGCATAAACGAGTTCCTCGACGGGTATCTCCGCGACGAGAACGTGCGGTTCCGCGATTATGCGATCAAGTTCGACGTGAGGGGCGCTTCGGAAGGAAGGAAGGGCGCTGTTTCGCTGGCGTACAACGGCATGCGCAAGCACTATCCGGCGTTCTCGCTGGCGGTTGACGCCGGAAAGATATACGAGGGCGAGGTGCTCGGCATACTCGGGCCGAACGCAATCGGAAAAAGCACGTTCGTCAAGATGCTCGCAGGCGTCGAGAAGCCGGACGGGGGCGAAACAGGCGCGGAAAAGAAGAGGGTGGCGTACAAGCCGCAGTACCTGAAGAGCGCCTTCGAAGGCACCGTGCGGCAGCTTCTTGCGCAATCAAACGTGGACGCCGCCTCGTTCGAGGAAGTAAAGCACAGGCTCGACCTCCTGGATTTGATGGACAAGGACGTGGCGCACCTGAGCGGAGGGGAATTGCAGCGCCTGTCAATAGCGCTGTGCCTGTGCACGAAGGCGGACGTCTATCTGCTGGACGAGCCGTCGGCGTTCCTCGACGTGGAGCAGCGCCTGAACGTCGCCCATCTCGTGAGAAAAACGCGCGACTCCGAGGACAAGCCCGCATTCGTTGTCGACCACGACATACTGTTCATAGATTCGGTGAGCGACCGCCTTGTCGTATTCGAGGGCGCGCCCGCGAAGGAGGGCAGGGCGTCGCCGCCTAAGGGGATGCGCGAGGGAATGCATTCGTTCCTGCGCGAGATGGGCGTCACGTTCCGCAGGGACCCGGAAACGGGAAGGCCGCGCGCGAACAAGCCCGGTTCGCAAACGGACGCGGAGCAGAAGGCGAGCGGCAACTATTACTATGCCTAGAAGGAATAGCGCACGGGGAAGTAGTCCGCCCACCAGGAAACCGCCATGAGGAAAAGGCAGAACGCGAACCATCCCTGCAGGAACTCCATGAGGAAATCGGGGGGCAACCGATATTAAGGCGTTTTGATTCCGTTTTCCGTGGACGTCTTCGGGATCGCGCTCATTGCGGGAACGATTTACGCGGCGGCGAAGTACCTTCCTGATTTCTCTTTTGACGAGAGAGTGGCGGGGCTGGCGGTCATAATCGTCTACCTGCTGTCGCTCTGATTTTACGCCTGCTTAACTATCCGGTTGTACTGGTCCAGCGCAACCCACGCCTGTGCGTCGTCCTTCTCCCAGAAGCACACCCACGTGGAGGCGGGCAATCCGGCGGAGAATGTTTCGAATTCCGAGCCGTCAAGCCACGGGCAATATTCCATCGCCTTCTTCTGGTCGTACTCCTGCAGGTAGAACGCGCATCCCCTCGCTCCGTCGCCGAGCGCGGTTATCTCCGCCAGTTTGCCAGAGTCAATAAGCGCCTCCTCCCTGTAAACGACGGGAGTCTTGACGGAGCAGTTCTTTATCGCGTCCTCCGGACGGAAGCCGAAGGGCACGAGCGTGTAGTAGCGCCTCTGCACCGTCGGGCATTTCGCGTGCGGATTAAAGGCGACGCGCGCGTCGGCGCTCCATCCGCCGGGCGTCTGCTCCACGCTTAGCAGCTCAACGTAGGCGCCCGCGCCCTGCAGCGGCGTCAAATCGTCCATTATCAGCTGAGTCGCCTGCTCCTTCGTCAGCGTCGTGGAGGGCGTCGGGATCAGCATGTAAACGAGTATGGCTGCGACTAGTATCAGAACGAGCGCCGCCATCTTACGCAACACACAAATCCCCGACTAATTGGAGGCAGCCCGCACTTATAAACATTTTTAAGGAATAGGCGGCGGCGTGGGCGTCGGGCACCGCACCGCGTAGCCTGCAACGGCGTTTTCCCCTTCCGTAAGCGCCATGCGGAAAACCCCCTCGTCGTCGCGGGTTGCTTCGGCGTCAAGCGTGCGCACCATCATGCCGTTCTTGATCGCGTTCTTCGAGGAGGCGCCCATGGAAATCGTCGCCGAGACGTGGTACGCCGCGCCTTTCTCGCCGGAGGAAACCTCCTCGCACGATGACGCGCCCTCAAGAACGTACGCTATTTCGTGGGTCGAGTTCGCGTTCAGGCGCTTTGTTGCGTTCTCAAGGTATGCGGCGAGGTTCGCTCCGAAATAGCCGCAGAACGTGCTTTCCATGGAGCAGCCCCATGACGCGTACGCCGCGTCGGCCGCGCAGTCGTCGAACGCGCGGCTGTAGAAAGCCGCCGCGTCCTCGAACGCGAATGCGTTGTCCTGCGCTTCGGTTGAAACGAGCGAGAAGTCCTTGCCGCCCGAAATCCCGAGCGTGAGCCCCGCGAGCGAGGCGAACGAGACGGTGACCAAGGCGGCTACGATGGTGGTCATGAACGCCCTCATCTGCTCACCCACGCCTCACTCACGCTGTTTTCATCCGTCGCGTCGGTTTCCTTCAGGCAGGCGTCCGCCATGTCCACGACGGTTTGCCCCCCGCACAGCGGCGGGTATTTCCTGTGCTCGACGCGCAGCGCAATCTCCGCGTCCTTCGGCGCGACGTTCGAAATTTTCAGTGCGGTCATGGCGGTGAAATCGTCCCCGCTTATCCTGCCTTCCGAATTCATTGCCAGATAATCCCTTCCGAGCGCGCGCATCTGCCCGTATTTCAGGTGTTCTGATTCGGCAGCGGTCCCGACCGCGTTCCAGACGTACGCTACCAGAAGAACGAGGCTGAGCGCGAACAGCGCGTCGGCGGTGAATATGAAGCCCTTCAGCCGCATACCCTCACCTCAAGCACGCACGCCGTGTCCCCGCACCGTTTCAGGCGCGAACCCGTAAGCGTGTTCCCCGGGCACGGCGTGCCGCACGTGTCCTGCCACGATGTGCCGTTAGCGTAGCGCAGGATTTGGCAGTAGTCCGCGCTCGGCGGCGCTTCGTTTGCCGCGAGCATGTGCGCGATTGTTTCCGCCTCGTTCGAGTAAAGCGCGCCGTAGTCGAGCGCCTTGCGCGTCGACATCTCGCCCGTCTGCAGGAGCATTCCCAGCGATACGCCGGATATCACGAGCACTCCCACGAAGAAGTCCATCGAAAGAAGTTGCGCCCTCTTCATCGGCACGCGCCCTCCCTTATCGCGGCTTTGCCGCTCGTGTTCAGCCACGCGCAGACGCTCATTCCAGTTTCGTCGCACTGTTCGTAGAAAGAGAAGTCCTCGATGCCGCAGACCACCGGTTTCTCAATCACCTGTGGTTCCTCGGACATGATGCGCATCGCGACGGAGTCTCCGCTCCTGTTGATCCAGTAGGGCACGCCCTCGCCGCCGGCTACGACGCAGGGGAGCGTGAACGTTATGTTTTCGCCGAAGGCGCAGGCGTCGTTCGCCGCGCCCGAGACGATTCCCGCGCCCACCATTCCCTGCGCGAGAAGGGACGTGCGCACTGTGCTGTCGCGCATCCCGCCCACCATGTAGTTCATCCAGTAGAGTATGAACGCGAAAAGCGCGAACGCGAGGAACAACTCTATGGAAATCTGCCCGCGGCGCGACATGAACGCATTACTCACGCTGTTTATTAAAATACACCGAACCCGCAAGGGGGGTTTCACCCCCCTTTCAGTTCAGCGGTTCTCCTGATTTCCCCCCGTTTTTAGTGCAGGTTTTGCGAACGCCGCGTCTTGCTGGACGCATGCCGCGGCATGCGTCATGTAACCGCGACGCGAGCAAAAAGTGCTTATTAAAATACATGGAGGGACGCGCCAAGCGACCAAAGAATCGCGGGCAGAATCAGCGCGCCCATGGAGTAGCTGCGCCTTGTCCCCGAAAGAATCGGCATCACGCCTATTGCCGCGGCAATCCCGCAGACGAAAAGCCCCGCAGACCCCTCGAAGAGAAAAACCGCCGCGACTATGGCGAGAAGAAGCGACGCGTACGCCTTCCTTCCTATCCTTATGCCGACGAACAGCCTATACGCCGCAAGAAGCGCCGCCACTGAAACGCAGAGCGCGAACAGTCCCGCAGCAACGAGCATCGCGGTTTGCGTCCAATCGGTCCTGCCAAGAAAATCCTGCACCGCCGCTGCCGCTCCGGAGCGCGCCTTCCCGAGCATCGAAATTCCCGCGAAATCCGCCACCATCTTCGACGCGGTTACCGACGACGCCAGCACCAGGAACCCCTCGCCGCTCCATTCGCCGATTGCCATGAATGCCGCAGCACTCAGGAACGCCGGGTTGAGCGCGGGGAGTAATGGCGAGAAAACTCCCGCCACCGCGCCTGCTGCGATTAACGGCACGCCTGCCTTTACTTCCGCGCAGTCCTTCTGCTTCTTCGGTTCCCCTTCCCCCCGCATCGCGTTTAGCAGGGCGGGGATGCCGAAAAGCCCCGTGAGAAGCGGGAATAGCGGCTCGCGCAGAAGCGGCGTCGAGAAAACGAGAAAGCCGAACACTCCCGAAAGTGCGAACACAACCGTCCCCTTCCACTCCTTATCCGCCCATAGCGACGCTATGACTATTCCCGAAAGCAGCGCCCATGTCAGCGGCTTTACCGCGCTGTAAAGCAGGGGCACGGCGAACCATGCGAACGGGAGCAGTGCAAGCGCCGCGACGATTCCTCCGAGCAAGCCGTGTAGCATTAATTTCAGCGCCCTTGCCCCCTCGCCCCGCAGTGCGAGCTCCTGCGCCGGAAGCACGGACGCGCTCTGCCCAGCGCTCGGAAGTGCGAAAAAAACAGCGGGCAGCGTTTCCGAAACCATGTGGCTGAACGCGAGGGCTACGACGAACACGCTTCCTTCGAGGCTGGGCAGCGACGGAAGGAAGCGTATCAGCAGATTAGTGTGCAAAAACGGAAGCAGTCCCGCCAGAAAGCCGACTACCGTCCCAGCAAGCACCCACGCAATCATTTCAGCTCAACGCTTCTTGCAACCAGGCCGTCCTCGCCGAAAACGCCCTCTACGTCGGCGTAGCGGCCGCTTTTCACAGTGCGGAAATCTACGGGAAAGTTATCGGCGCGGAAAACCGCCACGTCAACGCAGCGTTTGCCGCACAGGCTGAAAAAAGCGTTCCCTCCCTCGACGCGCATCCCCTGAACCCTTCCCCACGCGATTACCAGCCTGCCGACGTCGCCGTCGTTCAGTTCGTCGACGGTTTTCTCCTCCGGCGTGAGCGTCGTGCCGAAGAACCAGAGCCCGGCGATTCCGATTGCCGCAAGCAGGGCGCATGCGCGGAACAGCGTTTCGTCGTCCATCTTACGCACAGTATTGGTAGTTCGTCGCGATGACGCAGTAGGCGTTTTCCGTCTGCGAGTAGGGCGCCAGCACCTGCTTCACCCTCTGCGTGATGCGCTGCCTCATCGCTTCCGAGGCGCCTATGTTCCCGCCGCCTGCGTCATAGAGTTTGGGGCGGAGGGAGACGATGCCGTTGGAGACGGAATAGTCCATTGAAGTGAACGTTATCCCCTCGGCGCTAGCCTCCTCGAAAGCCGCCATGCGCGCCGCGCCGACCCCGAGGTTGAGTTCGGTCTCGCGCAGCACGCCTATCAGCACGACCACCGCAAGCGTGACAAGGAATGCGACCACGAAGATATATTCGACGCTCGCTTGCGCCCTCATCTCTTGCGCCTCAACGCCCAGAACGCGAACAGCGCCGCGCCGAGCGCGAGCAGCGGCGTCATTTCGGGAGTTGCCTTCGGCGGCTGGCCGAATTTCACGACGTTTTCGGACCACGAATCGTACGACTTTCCGTTTATCACCGAGTGCGCCACGAGCGTATACGTTCCCGGCGCTTTCGTGTCAATCTCGAAAAGGTGCATGCCCTCTTGGCAGCCCTTGTATCTCCCCGCGCCGGCGTCCGCGCCGTCCCTGGTTGCGGTGAGCGTCATCGCAGGGTCGCACAGCCCCGTCCCGTTTATCAGGAGCGACACCGTCGCCTCGTACGTGTTTCCGAGCTGCAAGCCGGTGTGCCTCGCAACCTTGAAGTATACCCCCTGAGGAAGCGGAATCGTCGGCGCGCCCTGTCCCTGCGGCGGCGTGCTGGGCGTTTCCGTTGCCGCCATCATGCCCTTGATTATCACGGGCAGCATCGTCTCCTTGGTGAACGAGTCGTCGCCTGTTTCGCAATTATCGCCGGAACACGCCTCCCAGCCGTACGGGTTGTAATCTCCCGAATCGGCGAACGAAAGAACGCTTCCCGACATTCCCGCTCCCGCAGTGCTTCCGAAAACCCATTCAGTTGCGTTGAAAGGCGCAGTCAGCAAGCCGTTCCTGACAGTTCCGGAATATTTCTTTCCGGTGGTTTTGCTCGTCATCTTGAAGGTGCCGTCAAGCGGGTTGTCGTTCTCGTCGGTTACCCTGACCGCCACCCACCACTGCCTCTCAGCGGTGCTTGTCGCGTCGTTTATTATGTTCGCGTTCTGGCCGCAGTCGCCTGAGCAGCCGCCGAGGATTGTGTTAAGCAAAACGTAGTCCGCACCGTTCCTTCCCTCAACTGAGCCGAGCGTGTTTTTCTCGGAAACGCCGCTTCCGCCGTCGAAGAGAACGACTCCCAAATCGTTGTTGTAAAGGTAAGCCCCGCTTCCCTTAACGCTGACAGCAAAACCCTCCGCGGGTTTGATGCTGTTGCCCGAAACCACGCCGCCGTTGTTCAGGACGACTTTCGCGTACTGCTGTTCGGGAGGAACTGGCGTGGAAGCTGCCGGCGGCGTGGATGCCTGCCCTCCCTGTCCGGGAGCGCCTGTTCCGGTCTGCGCGCATCTCCAGCACGCCTGCCCGCTTTGGAGGCACGGGAAGGTCTCCTGCTGCCACGTGCCGGTGCAGAGCGGGAACGTCGGCTGCCCGGAAGCGCAGGTGTACGGGCACAGCGCCTCGAAGCTCGCCCTGCTCGCGGAAGAGCCGCTTATCCCGGTCGAAGCCTCGGAAATCACGTTATTTTCGATGCGGCAGAAGCCGTCGCACGTTATGCTTTTCTCCGGTTGCAGCGCGATGCTGCTTTCCCTGATGACGTTGCTCCCGCTGCCTGCAGCGACGTTGCCCCCTGAAATCGTGATGCCCGCCGCGTCGGTTATTGTCACGCCCTCAATCGTGTTTCCCGCTCCCTCTACGGAAATCGTGATATTTTTGCCGAACGCGGTGTTCTTGACTGAGTTGTTGTTCCCCAGGCGAAGAACGGCGTTGTCCTCCGTGAACTGCGTCCCGTCGAAGACGTTGTTGTCGAATGCGGTGCCCGACGTTGTCTGCGAGTTCAGGACCATGTCCGAGTTCTCGAACTTCACGCCGTCGAACTTGTTGGAGTTGGCTTCGGGGTCGATACGCAACTCGGTTCCAACGGAACCGCCCTTAACGGTGTTGGAAGTCCCCCTTATGAAAAGTTTTCCGGCTATTGTGTTGTTTTCTAGAATATCTTCTTTAGAGTCCCAATATTCAGTGCTGAGCGTTATGGAATATTCTGTCGGATCCCTGAAATCGTTCCCACTAATCGTGCTTGAATTGGTTTTAACCAAGCCCAAACCGTTCGGATTGTTGAAGACGTTGTCCGAAACTACGTTGTTAAGACACGAACTCAAAGAAATAGAATACTGAGCTGGATCGTTTGTGGAAAACTCGTTGGAAGAAATCTCTACGGAACTCGAATATTCAACAAAAACCGCTTGTTTCTCGCAGTTGTTAAACTGATTTCCAATTATTTTAGCACTGTCTGCCTGACTAAGCAGGACACAGACGCGATTACTTCCGAAATAGTTATTTTCTATAATCACTCCGTTCGCCTTAACTAACAATCCCATTTTGTTATTTTCAGAAGAAATATAGCCGCATTCGCTTATCTTGCTGTCGCGCATTTCAAAATTCGAACCCGCATCAACCCAGAACGTGTATCTGTTCTCGTTCGCCGACTTTATCTCGGAGGATGCGAGGATGTTCATCGTTCCGCCCTTAACCCAGATGTTGGCGGTTCCGTTGGATGCACCGTCCATTATGAGCGTCGTTCCACTGAGTAGAAGCGTTCCGCCCGAATTGACGACGACTGTGGGCGTTTGGATGGTTCTGCCCGTAAGATCGAGCGTCTGTCCAGTTGCGACGGTTATGCCCTTAGGCATCTGTTCCGTCGTTGCGGCGGCGACAAGCGTCGCACTGGCAACCAGATAAAGCAACAGCCTAGCGATATTCTTCATCATAGCAGTTCCCTCCTACTCAAAACGACTCACGGAGGGAATACTGGGCGGCTATATTAAAAGGTAGCGAAAAAGAAGGGAAAAAACGGAAAGAAAGGGAGTTTAGCGTCTGGCCCGTTTCGTCTTTAGAACTGAAGCAGTGCGCCCCGTAAGTACGTCAATATAGTCGCCGAGATAGCTTACGAATGGTGCGCACACTGACGTATAGTCGGGCGCAGCAACCGCGGTCGCACGTTTTCCGCCAAATCCATCCCACGCGACGTCAATTCTTACCTGCGGCGGACTTCCGCCCTGCTGGTTTCCGTTCTTAATCGGAGGGCAGCCCGCAAGCACCCACGCCGAGGAACTAGACGTAAACTGTCCTCCCGTCAGCGTTACCTGCGCCAAGTTATGCCACGAGTAAAGCGGCCCCTGCGGAACAGAATTAGCAGTTCCGCCTTTGGTGGTTCTGCTTCCCAGCACCTGTACTCCCGAACCACCTTTTATTCCGTTGACGTCCGTGAACTGCTCGTAGCAGGTAAGCGTCGCTGGATACATTCCAGAATACGCGAACGACGTTAGTTCGACCTTGAACATCCTTCCAGCCGAAGGATGCCCAGTCGGTCCTACCGAATAAATCCAGCCGTGGTTGCTTCCGGAAACGCACAGCCAGGCCGAATATGTCCAAGAGCCCTGCGGCATGTCATGTTCCGCCCAGCAATCAACTGCGGAAACGAACGGCAGCAACGCCGCAACCAGAATCCCGAAAACGATTTTGTTCATCAAAAAACCTCAGCGCTTACTCTTACCGCCGAACCCATCCCACGCGACGTCAATTCTTACCTGCGGCGGACTTCCGCCCTGCTGGTTTCCGTTCTTAATCGGAGGGCAGCCCGCAAGCACCCACGCCGAGGAACTAGACGTAAACTGTCCTCCCGTCAGCGTCACCGTCTGCCCCGTGTACATCCACCAATAATTCCCAGGAACGCCCATCTGTTTGTAGCACTTCAGCGTCGCCGGATACATGCCCGAATATTGGAATCCCTGCAGATAAACCTTGTACGTCTGCCCGGCTTCCGGATGTCCGGAAGGCGCAGTCGTGACAATCTGCCCGTGCAGCATCATCGAGAACGGTCCGCTCTGCCCGTATATATTACAGAAATAACCCACGACCTGCGTGGAGTTGCACGTCCACGCGGACCACGTCCACAGTCCGTTCTGCATCTGCTGGACATCCCAGCAGCTGGCAGACGCGAAAGTCGCAGCAGCGACGAAAACGAGTCCGAAAACGATTGCCTTCCAGTTCGTCATATTGTTTCCTAATTAGTTCGTTTCCGGCGTTTATAAATGTTACCTTTCAGTAGTTACAATAAGGCAGTAACACGTCTGGCCGGCGGCTGGCTTCCCTTCAAAACCGTGTCAGTAACCGTTACTCCGTCCGCGTTTTCAACCAGCAGCGCAGTTGCGTTTTTCGCGCCCCTGGAACCGCATGTGAGCCTCCGGAGGTGTTACCCTTTTCGAGATGCGGCTCCAAGGGTTTCGCGGTTTGCCCTCACTGCAGCCTCGCGCACGCAATTCTCGCCTTTCCGTTGTAGTTTTCCACGGTCACGCGGTACCATCCGGCTTCGAGAGGAGTGGCGCACTGCATCAGCACGTCCCCGAGCAGCCGCCTTCCAAACACCCGCCGGCCGCTGATGCCGAAATCGCGCATCCTCTCCTCCTCTAGCGTGCAGTAAATCGCCTTTTCCGCGTCGTCGTAGAAGAAGCAGTTGGTTTCCGCGCCCGCGAACACGTCGCGATGAAGAACGCTGCCGTTCCCCGAAAGGGTGACATAGTTGGCGGCAAACGAAACGTCGTCAACAAGCGTTTTCGAGAGCAATGCCGCATCAAGCGTGCGGGTGCGCGCGGTTTCGCCGGTCGCAACAGTATAAAGCAAAAGCATGAAGGCGATTATAACCGCCGTCACGAGGAAGAATTCCACGCCGAGCTGCGCCTTTCGCATGATTCCTCAAACGATTCCCGACTTAAATAATGCTGCTGTTGCGAGCGTTCCCGCGCATAGGAACGGGACAAAGGACGCTTTTCCCCGCAGGGTTTCGCCGCGAACCAGCCGCCATCCCGCCATCAGCATCGCCGCCGCGACGAATGAAATCGGCAGCATCATTATCTCCGCGCCGTCCGCAAGCAGAGGCATCCCCGCCGAAAGCGCGATGAAGCACTTGGCATCCCCGCCGCCCCATATTTTGAAGAAGAAGAGCGCATAGGCGAAGGCGAACGACGACAGGATGAAAGCGAGGTAAGCGGTTGCGTCTTCCGCCATCATTACCCCTGCCGCCCCTGTCGGCAAAAAATAGAGCGCGTTGAGTTCATTCGGCACCCTTTTCTCGCGGACGTCGTGCCACGACGCTATTGCGGCGTAAACAAGGGCATTCGCCTCGAACAGCACGGAAAAGAAAGGGCGTGCTTTTTAATATGCGATTCGTAATGGTTGCGATGAACCCGCTCGGAGTTTCCTTCTGCGGCAGCCGCCTGCGGAATCCCACCGTTCTCGCGTCGGGAGTGCTCGGCATAACCGCCGCTCAGCTCAAGCGCGCCGAGGACGGGGGCGCCGGCGCCGTGACGATGAAGTCCATCGGTCCGGAAGAGCGCGTCGGAAATAGAAACCCGACGTGCGTCGCTCTTCAGCACGGCATGCTCAACGCCATGGGCCTGCCTTCGCCAGGATACGAGGCGATGGAGGAGGAGTGGCGCGATTTAAAGAAAATGAAGATTCCGGTTTTCGCCAGCATTTACGGTGCGAGCGTCGAGGACTTCCGCCGCGTTGCCGCTTACGTCGCGGAACGCAAGCCCGCGCTGATCGAACTCAACATTTCCTGCCCCAACACCGCGGAGCACGGGCAGATTTTCGGCTTCGAGCCGTCGATTGCCGCGGACGTAGTCGAAGCGGTGAAGGTTGTTTCGGGCAAGGTTCCGGTCTCGGTCAAGCTCACCCCCAACACTGGCAAGATAGCCGCGGTTGCGAGGGCGTGCGAGGAAGCGGGAGCCGACGCGATATGCGCCATAAACACCGTCGCGGGAATGGCGATAAACATCGAGGCGCGCAAACCCGTTCTTTCGTTCAAAAAAGGCGGATATTCGGGGCCCGCGATAAAACCGATAGCGGTCAGGTGCGTTTACGACCTTTACGAAACCGTCGGCATCCCAGTACTGGGCGTAGGCGGCATTACCACCGGCCGCGACGCGATTGAGATGATGGAGGCGGGCGCTTCCGCCGTCGGAATCGGTTCGGGCGTTTACTACCGCGGACCGAACGTTTTCAAACTCGTATGCGACGAGATGCGCGAATGGATGCGCTGCAACGGCGTTTCGTCCGTGAAATCGCTGGTCGGTGCGGCTCATGATTGACTTCCCGCGCATGGTGAGGGTTGCGGCTACGAAAAAGGACGGAGGCGTCGTCATCCTTTCGCTCGCCGAACGCTTCCCCAGCCAACCGGGGCAGTTCGCGATGCTCTGGCTTCCCGGAAAGGGCGAGAAGCCGTACTCGTTCCTTTCGGAAAATGAATTCGGAATCGCGCCAGTAGGGGAATTCAGCAGGGCGCTCGCTTCGCTCAAGAAGGGCGATTCCGTAGGCGTGCGCGGACCTTATGGGAAGGGCTTTGTTTTGAAAGGCAAGCGTGCGCTTTTGGTCGGAGGCGGGTGCGGGGTGGTCCCGCTCGCGTTCCTCGCAAAAGAGGCGAAAGAAAAAGGAGTTGCAGTAACCGCAATCTCTGGCGCGAAGACCGCGTCATTACTCTCGCTGCATTCGCGGCTTTCCCCCTGCGGTTCCGTTTCATCTTGTACGGACGACGGCACGAAGGGAAGGAAGGGGTTTGTCACGAATGCGTTGTTGGACGCTCTTGTCCTCAAACATTACGACTGCGTCTACGCTTGCGGGCCCGAGAAGATGCTCCGCGCGGTTGCGGAAATCTGCGAAAAGAAGAACGTGCCCTGCCAGATATCCGCGGAGCGCTCGATGAAATGCGGGCTCGGCGTATGCGGGCAGTGCGACGTGGACGGGCTTCTCGTCTGCCGCGACGGGCCTGTTTTTGAGGGAAGGGAACTGCTGAAACGCCCCTCATTTGGAAGGGCAAGGCTCGCGCCTTCCGGAAAAGTCACAGCAATTTGAGCTTGCCCGTGATGGCGTCGATTTCGCTCTCGTCAGCCGGGCCGATTGCGCACGCCGTGATGGTGCCGGGCTCTATCTGCGTGTGCCCCGCGTCGCGTATCAGCGACGAAGGAAGCTTCGCCCTCTTCGCCTTGTCAAAAACAGCCAGCAACTCCTTCTCGGAGGAAACCTTCAGCGCGACCTTTTCCATGCCGGATGTCTGCCACGTCCGTTTCGCGGCATCGCTTGCCTTAAGGAAGGAGTCCAGCGACGCGTGACAGCATTGCGCCGCGATTTTGCCCTTCCCCATCTTGAGGTCCGCCCTTATCACGATCACCTGCTTCAGCGCCATGAACGCATTTCGCAGCCGTGCTTTTTAACCGCGCGTTTTTTATTTTCCAGCTGCGTTACGCCGTCATGAAAAAACAGGAATGGAACGCGGACAAGGCGTTCGAAAAGGACTTCAAGCACTTCTTCCCGGAGGCGGAGTTCGACTTCCCCCGCCCGGTTTTCGAGACGTTCGAAACCGCTTCCGAAGTCGTGGTAACCGCCGAGGTTCCGGGAATCCGCAAGGATGATTTGCGGCTGAACGTTTCCGAACGGGGGCTGGAACTGGGCGTGGTGAGGCGGGAACATTCCGAAAAACAACGGGCAGGAACGCACGAGTCGTCGTCGCGCCTGAGCGGTTTCACCCGTTATACGTCTTTTCCGTGCGCCGTTGACGCCAGCCGCGCCAAGGCGAGCTTCAGGAACGGCATCCTCGAGGTGCGTGTGCCGAAAAAGGAGAGGCACGCCGGACGTCCCGTGCGCATAGGGTAAGTTTTAAACGTGCGCGCACAATATCCTTCCATGCAGCACACGCCGATAAACGAAATTCTCACGGGGCACGTCGAGGAGGGCGAATCCGTGCGCATACGCGGCTGGATATACCGCACGCGTTCTTCCGGTGGTGTAGCCTTCGTCGTTGTGCGCGACCCCTCGGGCGTAATCCAATGCGCCGTGAAAAAAGGCGCGTCGAAGGGTTTCGAGGACTCCGTGAAGGCGCTTATCGAATCCTCGGTTCAGGTTGCTGGTGTTGTGAAAAAGGACAGCCGCGCACCAGGCGGCTACGAACTGCAGGCTTCTTCTTTTGAAGTCACGCACTTCAGCGAAACGTTCCCTATATCAAAGGACCAGAGCACGGAGTTCCTGCTTGACGTCCGCCATCTGTGGCTGCGCTCGCAGCACCTGACGAACGTGCTCAAGTCGCGGCACTTCATAGTGAAATACCTGCGCGACTTCTTCGACGAGCAGGGATTCTGGGAGATTTCGCCCCCCATCATCACGAAGAGCGGCTGCGAGGGCGGGAGCACGCTGTTCGAACTCAACTATTTCGGTGAGAAGGCGTACCTGTCGCAGAGCGGGCAGCTTTACAACGAGGCGTTCATCACCGCGCTTGAAAAAGTGTTCATACTCGCGCCTTCCTTCCGCGCTGAAAAAAGCCGCACGGTAAAGCACCTAACGGAATACTGGCATCTCGAGGAGGAAGCGGCATACTTCGACAATGAGGACAACATGCGGCTGCAGGAGGAGATGGTTTCGTTCGTCGCGCAGGAGTTCGCGAAAAAGAACGCGGATCTGCTCGTGCATTTCAAACGCAAGCCCGAGGAGCTGCTGGTAGTGGAGCCTCCCTTCGAGCGCATGACGTACGAGGGCGCGATTAAGAAGTGCGGCTTGAAGTACGGCGACGACTTCGGCGCCCCCGACGAGGCGACTCTTACCGAGGGCTTTGACAAGCCCATTTTCGTTAAGAACTTCCCGAAGGAGATAAAGCCGTTCTACATGGCGATTGCCGCCGACAACAAGCACGCGTTATGCGCGGATTTGTTCGCCCCGGGCGGGCACGGCGAAATTATCGGCGGTTCCCAGCGCGAGTGGGAGTACGACAAGCTCGTTGCGCGCATGAAAGCCGAGGGGCTCGATCTGAAAGAGTACGAGTGGTATCTGGATCTGCGCCGCTACGGTTCCGTTCCCCACAGCGGTTTCGGCCTGGGAGTCGAGCGTCTCGTGAAATGGATGCTGAACCTCGAGCACATCCGCGACGCAATCGCGTTCCCGCGCGTGATAAACAGGGCATACCCGTGATATTATGGAACCAATAAGACAAATAGCGAATGTAGTGAGGGCGGGGTTACCGCGCGCAACAGTCCGCCTGTCCGGCCGGATTGTGCTGGGAAAAGGGACGTATCCAGTGTATACTGGCGTGCACGTGGTCATCCCCGGGATGTCCCGAAGAAAAACCTACATGGCGGTGCAGCGGGCGCTGAAGAAGAGCAGTTACTTCAGAACCCGTAGCCAGGACAGCTTGGATCCCCGGAGCGTATTCGTAATGAAAGAGCACGACGAGGGCGTTTCCGTGCACCTTCCGCTGGCCGTTGAGAAAAGCACCCTGGAAGCAATCCGCGAAAAGGCGGTCGAGGCTAAGTTGTCGCAGCGGACGGCAAATCGCGAGACGAAGCGCGTAAAGGCGAGATCCGTGAAGGTACGTTTCTCGAAACGCTGACTACTGTTCCTGCCTGTTCTTCCACGCCTCGAGCCTGCGCGCCGAGTCCAGTTCAATAACCCGGAAGGCGTATGATTGCAGTACGCTCGCAAGCGCGAGGGCGTCCTTGGCGCCGAGATAGACGCGCTCCTCTTTCAAGCGCAACGCGATATTAGAGGGCATCGCCTTCCCGTCCTTCTCTTTGCCTTCCCAGACGCTAACGTCGACCCGCGCCTCCTTGTAGGGCAGGCGCAACTGTAGCGCATCAAGCGGTCTTTCAGCCATTTTCCATCCACCACGCAGAAGTCCGACCGGAAGGCAGACGGCCGCCGGGCGATTTCGCCTCCGTCGCAGCCGCCGCCTTGGTCAAATTCGTTCAGCGTATTCGGCACTGACGCCGCGCTTTTAAAGAAAAGCCGACGCGTGGCTGCCAGTGAAAAGTGGGGGGACTGAGATTCGAACTCAGGTCGCCAGCTCCCAAAGCTGGCAGGATGCCAGGCTACCCCATCCCCCCTCTAAGGGTTTTGGCTCGTCCGCATAAAAACAGTTCAGTCGTCGCCCCTGAGGAACTTCATCAGGCGCGTAAAGCGCCCCTGCGTCATCTGCGGCGCGGATGGCTGCCCGCCGAACTGCTGCTGCTGTTGCGCCGGCTGGTATTGCTGGGGCGCCTGCGGCTGTTGCGGAATCACCGGCTTCTGCTGCGGAGGCTGCTGGAGCTTGCGTATGTCGACAGGTTCGCCGCTGAGCGCCTTCTCCTCGTCCTTCATCTTCTTCAAATAGTAGAGCCCTCCCACGAGCGTGAGCAGCAGTATGATCCCGCCGCCGATGGTGACGAAGTCGATTTCGTTCTCCTTCGGCATCGTCGCCTGCGCGCGGTTCGCGAGAGCGGTTGCGTTCGTCGCAATCTGCCCGAACAGTTCGGCGTTCACCTTGCCCTGCTTGAGGAACGCCTCGTTGGAGCGGAGCGAAACCTTCAGCGCCTGCAGCTCCCTCTGCATGTCGACGACGCGCTCATCGTTGTTGCCGAGGCGCTTCGTCAAGTCGTCTATGCCCGAGGTGGCGTTCGCAACCGCGAGGACGCTAAGCGAGTAAGTGGGGTACAAATCGTTGTACGTCTTCAGGGCCGCGTCCATCGCCGCGCTCGTGTTGGTGAAGTTGGCGGCAATTGCCGCCGAGGACGTGTTGCCGCCCGTTGTCAAGAGCGAGCTTATGAGCGTGCCTTGGAGCGTCTGGAGTTCTCCGAGCTTCGTGTTGAGGTAGGTGATGTCCACCTTGTTCACCGCCTTGTACTTCATCACCGTGGCGTTCACCTGCGACGCGGTTTTGTTGAGCGTCTCCGTCTGCGCCGCGATGGTGTGCCTGGTTGCCGCGCGTTCCTTCCTGGTCGCAGTCGCGGCGATTACCTGCGACGTGATGCGCGTTGAGTTCGGGAAGCCGGTTCCGCCGGTCGCATCCATTATGTCGTTGAGCGCCATGGTAAGGTTCGCGTTCTCGGCGCAGGAGCGGAGTTCGCCGCGCACGTAGAACGCGTAGTAGAACGTCGCGACTATCAGATTGTGCGAAACCGTGAGGTTGGCGTATTTGTCGCTGATGATTTCCGCGCTTGTGCGTATGTCGCCGTTTTCCTTGGATATCCTGTCGATGTCCCTCCGCGATATCGCCGCGTCCATGTCCACGATGCTTCCCTGCATTTCCAGCACCGCGGCCTCAACCGCGGGATACGTCGCATTCAGCGAAAGCATCGCGTCATACTCGTTGTAGTATTGGCCGCGGGCGGCGCGTATGAGCAGGTACGGCATCGCGTAGATCGTCTTGGGTATGAATGCCTTAACGCCCTCGGCGCACCCGCCTGCGGTTTCATTCACTACCAGGAAGTCGGTGGCGATCCTGTCGCGCTTGCTGCTGTAGTTGTAGGAGTCGAAGCGCGCCTGCAGGTATCGCTTCACCAGCTCGGTGATGCGCGCCTCGTCGGTTACCGGCTCCACCCTGCCCGCCTTCTGCTCGAGAAGGACCGTTTCGGCGTTGTTCGTCAGCACCATGTAGATGCTGTCGTCGGGGTTCGGAAGCTGCACTAGCGTGGCGGTTTCGCCCGTTTCCGCGTAAAACAGCGCCTCGTCGCTGACATTCAGCGCGAAGGCGAACGACGCGGCGATGAGCGCGAAAAATAGCGCTGTCTTAATTCGCATAAGCTTATTAATAATCGGCGTTTATAAATATGATTTACCCCCGCTGTAGCTCAACCTGGCAGAGCGTCTGACTGTAGTTTGTTGCGCGAAGAGCGGATATCAGAATGTTGCCAGTTCAAATCTGGCCGGCGGGACTTCAAGGACACGGGGCTGGTCGAATTCAATAAACGCTTTCTCATAACCGCGGCGTTGCCTTATGCCAATGGCGAGCTTCATATCGGGGGACTGCGGAGCACGTACCTTCCCGCGGATGTATTCTCGCGCTACTGCAAGCTCCGCGGCTACGAGACGCTTTTCGTATGCGCGACCGATGAACATGGCGCGCCAATCGAGATTAATGCCGCCCGGGCAGGGGTTCCGCCGGAAGAGTTCGTCAAACGCTTCCGTCCCAAGCACCGCAAGGACTTCTCCGAAGCCGGCATTGTATTCGATTCGTTCCATTACACGCATTCCGCCGAGGACAAGCAGCTTTCCGAAGAATTTTTCGAGGCTCTGAAAGCGGGCGGCCACATCTTCAAGAAGAAGGTGATGCAGACGTACTGCCCGAAGTGCGCCCGCGTGCTTCCCGACAGGTACGTCAAGGGCGTGTGCCCGAACTGCGGCACCCACGACCAGTACGGCGATTACTGCGAGAAATGCGGCAAGACGTATACCACCGACGATTTGGTTACCCCCTATTGCGCGCTCTGCAACGGCGTGCCCGAGAAGCAGGAGGTCGAGCATTTCTTCTTCAAGCTCAGCGCCTTCAAGCCGTTCTTCGAGGAATGGTTCGAAACGAACAAGGATTTGCAGCCGGACGTCGTCAACTACCTGCGCAACTGGCTGAAGGACTTGCAGGACTGGGATATAACCCGCGACGGGCCTTATTTCGGAATCCCGATTCCCGGCGCGAAGGAGCAGTACTTCTACGTCTGGTTCGACGCGCCCATCGGTTATATCGCCTCCGCGAAGGCGTGGTGCGATTCAAACGGTTCGGATCTGAAGACGTGGTGGAGCGAGGACACGGAAATCGTGCACTTCATCGGCAAGGACATAGTCTACCACCACTACCTGTTCTGGCCAGCGATGCTGAAGGGCGCGGGATGGGCGCTTCCGCGAAGAATACCCAGCCGCGGCTACCTAAACGTCGAAGGCGAAAAAATGAGCAAGAGCCGCGGCACGTTCATTCTGCTGTCGGATTTCACGCGGAAGTTCCGGCCGGACTACCTGCGGTATTATCTAACCGCCGTGACGCCGAACAATTCGAGCGATGGAAACTTTTCCTGGCACGAGTTCGGGCAGCGCGTCAACAACGAGCTCATCGACTCCTACGGGAATCTCGTGAACCGCGTGCTCACGTTCATTTACAACAAATACGACGCCGTGATACCGATAACGAACGAGTTCACCGAGGAGGACAAGGCGTTCGAGAAGGAGATTTCCGTCATGCTCGACGAGACGGCGAAGAGCTACGAGGCGGTCGAGCTCAAGACGGCGCTTGAGAAGGCGCTCGCGTTCAGCGGGCGCGCGAACAAATACTTCAACGACGGCGCGCCGTGGAAGAAGAAGGAGCACGCGCCCACGGTTTTGCTGCTGTCCGCAAGGGCGGTGTACGCGCTTTCAGTCGCATTGCACCCGATCATACCGTTCTCGACTCATAAAGTCTTCGAATGCTTCGGTTCCGAACCGAAATGGGGCGGTTCGATTGCCGCGGGCTTGAAGATAAACAAGCCAGAACTGCTTTTCGCGAAAATAGAGGACGGGCAGCTCAAGCTCTGAGGCGTCCGCGTATTTCCGAAGCAATATCGTCGCGCGTCCTTAATTTTCCGTTTCTCACGCATTTTACGACGATCCATTTCTTTTCCTTCGCAAGGCGCCTGTATTCCTCCCGAACGCGCCTTTGGTAGCTGCTATTCTTTTCGTGCCTGTCCTTTTTCCTGCCCCGTTTAACAAGCAGTTTTTCCGCGAAACTTTGCGGCATATCGAGAAGGATGACTGCGTCGGGAACAGGCATGCGGCTGTCCATGGCTTCCATCCATTTTTTCAGCGACGCGCGCTGCGATGGAGGAGCGCGGGACAACTGAAAGGCTAGGTTTGAGAACGTGTACCGGTCGCATACTATGCTTTTTCCGCGTTTTAGGAGCGCATTCATTAACCCGCGGAACTGGTACCTGTCCAGCGAGTACAGCAGGACGGCTTCCTCGATGGAAGCGCCGTTCTTCAGGTACTGCTTCACGAGTTTCCCGTATTTCGTCTCGTAGGCGGGAAGCGCATGTACTTCGCGCGCAGTCTTTTCGCAAGAAGAAGCGCCTGGGTCTTTTTGCCGGAAGCGTCGCCGCCCTCGATTACGGCGAAAGTCACGCAGGCACCCCTATCCCCATTTTCAGCAGGACTGCGACGGCGGGAATCAGCAGGTTGTCGTCAACCGGGAAGTCAATCGCCTCGACAAAAGCGAGGATGACGGAATAGAACAGGACGGCGTTGAACGGCACGAACAGCGACGCGGACGCAACGGAGGCGACGATGAACGCCGCCAAGCCCTCGACGCTCTTGCTTTTGTTCCAAGCAAGCGGGTGCATGCCGCGCACGCCGATTATCGTCGCGAACCCGTCGCCGAACGCGAGGACGCATATCATGGCGAGCGCGAAGGAAAGGGACTGCGAGAACGTCACGAGGAAGAGGCAGCCGACGACGTACATGAGCGCGCCCTTGCCGGGGAACTCGACGAACCTGCGCTCGAACGTGTCGAGGACTCTGTCCACGAGTTTGTTCCTTCCGCCGAGCCGGTGCCAGTTCAGGAGCGCGAGCCCTCCGGCGAGGCAGGCGAAAAGGAACGCGACGAGCGCGTTCTCGCCGAGCGTAACGCCGACGCCCACGAGCAGCGCCCCGAACGCCATGTGCGCTGCCTGCCTTTTGGTTTCGAAGGCGCTCATCAGTCCATCAGCCCGTGGCGCACCGCCACTTCCTCGTCCTTGAGCTTGTAGGCGATTGACCAGACGATGCAGTAAATCAGTGCGCCGAGCGCGAATCCGCCGATTACCTGCGGCACGGTGTGCACGCCCAGCGCGACGCGCGAGCCGCCTATCGCCAGCGCGGCTACCAGGAAGAAGGGGAACGACGTGCTGCCTATTGCGCCGAACGCGAACACAGCTGCGCTCGCCGTGTGAACCGACGGGAATCCTTCTGACTGCGGGCAGGACTCCTGCCCGACGCACGGCCTGTCCTCCGCGTAAAACTGCTTCGCCATGGGCGCGATAAGCGCAGTGAGCAGGAGCGCGATTATGAAAACCTTCTTGTGCCTGAACCAGAAAAGCCCCGCTATGGTGAAACAGGCGAGCAGCACGTAGTAGTACTGCTGTATCCACTGCGAGACGTCCCAAAGCATATACAAGTAAGCAACAAAAAGGCTTATTAAAAAGGGTTGCCCAAATCCCCTTATGAAAAAGGCGTCTGTCCTCGCCTTGCTTTTGCTAGCCATGCCTATTTGCGCGTGCGAGTTTCTGGACGTCTCCCTGCTGGACTCCGCCGACGTAGCCAAGGGGGTTGTCGCGGTTTACCCGATTACCCTCACAAATACGGGTTTGAACGACATGCTGGCGAAGCTGTCGGGGGACTGCCCTGCGGGATTGGAATGCACGCTCCAGCCCTCGCCTGCGTGGGCGACGCTTTATCCTACGCAGTCCAAGACGTTCACGCTTCTTGTTGACACCGCCGGCGCGACGCCGGGCAATTACGCGATTCCGATAGACATAACGATGGGCGCATCAACGCTTCCCTGCGAGCACGTCGAGATGCAGCTCACTGTTCAGCCGGAAACCGAGGCGGAGGTTCCGGCGTTCAACGTTTCCATCTCCTCGAACGCCAACGTCACGGGCCTGCCGGGCGACGAGGTGGAATTCACCGTCACGATAACGAACAACCGCGACGGAACCGCTTATGCATCGCTCGAACTCGTGGGTCCGTTCGCGGAAACGACCAGGTTCGCCGCATCGACGGTGACGCTGCAGCCGCATCAAACCAAGGAAATCATGGTTACGCTCCTCATCCCGCCCGGAACCCCCGGTAGCGTCTACCAGAACGCGGTGCTTGTGAAGGCGCTCGGCCCCGAGTGCTGCGAGAAGCAGTACGAATTCCCGCTTCAGGTGTGCGTGTTTGGAGCGCCGTTGCAGCTCGTCCTGCAGAACGAGCCGATCTACTGCATCCCCGTCCAGCACGGCAACTCGACGACGTGGGAGCTGATGGTGCGCAACGACGGCGACATCGAGGGTCCCTTTAATATCGAGGTTGACGGGCACCCCGACATGGTTTCCGTTTCGCCCTCTTTGCTTGAAGTGGCGAAGGGCGACCGCCGTCCAGTGACGCTCACGATAAACGCGCCTACAACCACGATTCTCGACCTCTACTATTACTCGCTCAAGGTGAAGTACCTCGACTGGACTGTTTTCCTGAAACCGTACTGCTTCGACGTGCAGGCGAAGGTGGATTTCGAGGTTGAGAAGGACGCGTCCTACGACGTAGTGCGCTGCGTGATGCAGAGCATCCCGCTGAAGGTGCGCAACACCGGCTCCATCGCGGAGGGCTATGAAATCGAGGTGCAGCCTCCCTATGGCATGCTCGTCGTTCCCACGCCGCGTTCGTTCTCCCTCGGTCCCGGCGAGTCCAAGGACGTCCAGCTCGTCGTGACGACGTCGCTTTACAAGACGCCGCTCGGACCTAACCACATTCCGATTGTCGTGCGCACGTCGCGGATCGCGAAGGCGTTCGACATCCCGATCACGCTTGTTTCGAGCAACCGCACCGGCGAGTCCTACCTTACGATTATTCCCAAGGAGCTCGGCGCCGCGCCCGGGCAGCAGTCCTCGGACACGATATCCGTGACGAACACGAAGAACACGACGCTCTTTGAAACCTCGCTGACTATCGAGGGCATACCCCCTGCGTGGTATTCCGTTTCTCCGAACCCGCAGAACATCGACCCGAAGAAAACCGTTTCCTTCGGCGTTGAATTCAATCCGCCGGCAGAGGCGGAGCCTGGAAAATACAACGTGAATATAACGGCGGCGGCACTGGGCGGGGAAAGCGTCAAGGTCGCCACCGTGTTCTCGCTGGAGGCTGAACCCCCGTCGATGTCGATGGCGGTTTCCGACGCGGGCTATTACGGCTCCGACGAATCGAAGGAAATTGTAGTTTCCGTAACCGTACGCAACACCGGCGGCACGGCGCTGAGCAGCGTGCGCCCCGCGCTTTCGGGATTGCAGTTCGCTTCGAACCCGTCTTCGTTTGATTTGAAGCCTGGCGAATCCAAGACGATGATAGTGACCGTAAGCGGCGTCGATTCGACCCGCGCGCCGTACCTTCCGCTTGCGGTGCAATCAGCAGACGGCACGCAATCAAACGCGGTGAACCTGCCGACCAAGAAGACGGTGGTCGAGAAGGCGGGCGGGGTGCCGTGGCTGGTTTACGCGGTTGTCGCGCTTATAGTGCTTCTGTTCGCGCTCGCGTTTTACGCGCGCAAGGAGCAGAGGGAGGAGATGGCGGAAGCGGGGCTGAAGCAGGAAGGCGAGATGCCCGCCGCCCCGCCTGTTGCCGAGTTCGGCGAGGAAACCGAGGGGCAGCGCGTGCTTCCCGAGTACGAAGGCGAGGAAGCGCCCGGATTCGAGGCTGACGAGCTCGCCATACACGAGCCGCCGCTGCCGCGCGCAAAGAAGAGGCGCGTCGTCGTGAAGAAAAAAGCCGTGCGCCGCGTCGTTGTCAAGAAGAAAAAGAAGCGCTGATTATCTGAGGCACGCGGGCGTTTCGTTGCGCCCTTTGTGGAATCTCACGCACTCGCAGCAGATTCCGTGGCGCTCGCATTCCGTGTGTTTGCACGGGCAGGTTTTCTCGTTTTCCCCTTGTTTGACGCATCCCGCGGATGCGTCATGCAGGGCGCGCCACTCCGTCATTCTTCCTGCGCCTTCTTGAGTATCTCCTTGCCGCGCTCGGCGCGCCACTTCATGCGATCCCGGAATTTCTTCAGCTCGTCGCCGGTCATCGTCTTCTCGAGGACGTACTGCGCGTATTCATGCGCGGTTGCGGAGGCGTCGAGTATCAGCGACTGCGCCTCGTCCATCTTCAGCGTAATCTCGCGCGGCTTCTGGATTTCAACCGCAATCGGGCTGTACTTGAACGCGAGGTTGAGGAGCGCGCTCAGGTTGTTGCCCAGCACCTTCACCTCGGCAATCGTGCTCCATTTTCCCTCTTTTTCCATCGGGGGCTCGATTTCGCCCTTGCAGTAGAGTATTCCGCGCTCGTTCGTCATCCTTCCGATAAAATCCACCATGACGCCGCTCACCTCATCCTGCGAGGAGCCGTGGGCGTCGAAGTGATACAGCGCGAGAACCGCGCCCTTCCTGCACGCCTCGTCGAAAAGCCTTTCGAGGTCCTGCTCGGAAGCTTCCTTGAATTTGTCCATATCCGATAAATAGGGCGCGGGTGTTTAAAAACAACAAGGCTTATTAATGGGGTTCGCGGAAAACCTTTCTTTGTTTTCGGGAGGCGATGGCGTGGGGAAAAAAGAGCTTGCGGCTGTCGGGAAGAAGACGACGGAGCACGAATTCTACGCGTCCACGCTGAAGGGCTATAAGCCGGGAAAAACGAAATACGTAGTCATCACCGGCAGCGTGATTTCCGGCCTGGGCAAGGGCGTGTTCTCGGCGGTGCTCGCGAAGCTTCTGCAGGATCGCGGCTTGAAAGTCTCGCCGATGAAATTCGACGGATATCTCAACGTGGACGCGGGGACGCTGAACCCCTACAGGCACGGCGAAGTGTTCGTTTTGGACGACGGGACCGAGTGCGACATGGACCTCGGGACATACGAGCGCTTCCTAGACAGCCACCTGAGCGCCGACAACTACATCACCGCGGGCAAGCTCTTCTCGCAGATCCTGAAGAGGGAGCGCGAGGGCAAGTACCTGGGGCGCGACGTCATGTTCGTCCCGCACGTCACGGGTTTCATCAAGGATTTCGTCCGCACGCTCGGCGTGAAAACAAAGTCGGACGTCGTGCTCGTCGAGGTCGGCGGGACGGTCGGCGACATAGAGAACAGCTATTTCATAGAGGCGATGCGCGAGCTTTCCTACGAAGAGGGCGCGGGGAACGTCTGCTACGTGAACGTCACGTATATCCTGAAGCCGGGCACGCTAGGCGAGCAGAAAAGCAAGGCGGCGCAGTTCGGAATACGCGCGCTGATGTCGCAGGGGATCCAGCCGCACATCATCGCCTGCAGGGCGAGCGAGCCAGTTGCGGAAAAGGTGCGCGAAAAGGTGAGCATCGCTTCCAACGTTCCGCTGGAGCGCGTCGTCTCCTTCCCCGACGTGGACACGATTTACGCGGTCCCCCAGATGTTCAAGGACTCGAAGCTGGACGGCGCGGTGATGGAAATCCTCGGGCTTAAGGGGAAAGCGCCTCGCGACGGATGGAACGCGTTCGTCCGGCGCATTAGGCACCCCAGGAAGACGGTGCGCGTCGGCATCACGGGGAAATACACGGGCTTGCACGATTCATACGCAAGCATCCTGCACTCGCTCGAGCACGCGGGCGCCGCGAACGACGCGCGCGTGCACGTCGAGTGGATAGAGACGAGTGAGATTACGGATAAGAACGCGGCGTCGCGCCTGAAGGGGCTGGACGGCATCATCGTCCCGGGCGGGTTCGGCTCGCGAGGATGGGAAGGAAAGATCGCGTGCTCGAAGCACGCGCGCGAACACGACCTTCCTTACCTAGGATTGTGCCTCGGATTCCAGACCGCGGTGGTCGACGTAGCTAGGCATGTCTGCGGCCTGAAAAACGCCGATTCAACGGAAATGGAGCCAAAAACTGCCCACCCCGTCATCGAGCTGCTTCCGCAGCAGCTGGACGTCGAGGGACTGGGCGGAAACATGCGCCTCGGCGCGAGGACCGTTGAGATAACGAAGGGTTCGTTCGCCTGCAAGCTCTACGGCGGGGCGACGCGCACGAAGGAGCGCTTCCGGCACCGCTATGAATGCAACCCCGATTACGTGAAGCAGCTGCAGGAGGCGGGGCTCGTGTTCTCGGGATGCGACACGCACCACACGGTGATGCAGATACTCGAATACCCGAAGAACAGGTTCTTCATGGGCTCGCAGTTCCATCCCGAATTCCTGTCGCGTCCAATGAAGCCGCACCCGCTTTTCAACGGATTCATCGCAGCGTGCGTGAGAAAATGAGCGTTTCGCTTGACGGCAACATCGTGCTTTTCGGAGGGCGCAGGATAATGCCGACGTCGGTGCGCAAGCTCGGCGACATGAAGCCGGTGCTGATGGAGCCGAAGGAGGCGGACGCCGCGCCTGGCAGGATACAATACTATATGTACCGCGCCCTGACGAGGGATGCCGACGAGGGCGTTTTCAGCTCTTCAGGGCTCCGATACGACGTGACGGTCATCCCTCCGCTGCCCATAGGCCGCGAATTCAACAAAACAGTCGGGCACTACCACGCCGATGCGTCGCCGGGACTTTCGTTCGCGGAAGTTTATGAGGTGATTGCTGGGGAGGCGCACTACCTGCTGCAGTCGCGCGATTTGGCGCAGTGCGTTCTCGTGCGCGCGAAGGCGGGCGACCAGGTCGTCGTGCCGCCTAATTTCGGGCACGTTACGATAAACCCGTCGGCTTCGGAAACGCTCGTGATGGCGAACGTAGTCGGCACGTTCCAGAGCGACTACTCGCTTTACGAAAAAATGCGCGGCGCGGCGTACTACGAAACTACGGACAAGCGCCTGATGCCGAACCCCGAGTACGGGGAGGGGAAAAAGCACCTTCGCCTTGAAAACGCGAAGCGCCTTTACGAAAAGCCGCTTTACGAGGCGTTCACGGCGCAGCCGCAGCGTTTCTCCTTCCTGCGCGACCCCACGCTTTTTAAATAAGCGGCGGATAATCGTTTCATGCGCCGGCTGCTGTTTGCGTTCCTGCTGTTCGCCCCGATGATATGCGCGGTTCCGGGGTGCAACGATTTCGTCATAGCCGCCGACTCGCGAGGCACCTTCATCCCGTTTTCCATCACCGAGGAGGGCAGGTACGACGCCGTGCGCTTCGTTTCCGTGTTCGACAACGCATTCGGTACGCAGCACGGGGAAGTCCTCGTTATAGCGAACAACATCGCGGGCACGCAGGTCGCAGAGGGCACGATATTCCTTCCGCTCACGACCCTCTACTCGGCGAGCCTTTTCGACTACGCCGCCAAGCAGAAGAACAACACGGTGGCGTACTTCTGCGACGGCGTCCAGACGGACACGTGGACAATCGACTTCCTCCCGTCGTTCTCCGTCACGACGAACGCCACCATCTCCGGCAAGTTCCTGAAGGTGACGTCGCCGAAGCCGTACGCGTTCGCATTCGACTACAACAGGAGCGTGGCGAGCACGTTCTACGTCCTCGCCGCCGCATCCGAAGGCAGGACCGCGGGCACCGTGTTCTTTGAAACCGGGCCGGGAGTGTTCGAGCAGGCGAGGATGAGGGGCGTGGTTTACGTCGCGTGCTGCACGAACCAGTGCGAGGACGCCAACCGCAGGTGCTCGTCGAAGGTGATTACCACCGACGATTTCTGCGCCGGCGCGACGACGCTCATGGACTACAGCTGCGTCAACGACGCCTGCGTTCCCAAGGAAACGGAGTGCGCGTTCGGCTGCGACATAAACGGCTGCCTTCCGGGCAACCCGTACTGCAGCGATTCCGACAGGGGCGCGCTGATATTCAACAAGGGGTACGCCGAAGGGGTTGACGACACGTACACGCGCTTCAACGAAACCGACGCGTGCGTAAGCGACTACAAGCTCAGGGAATACGATTGCATGGGGCACAACCTCTCGTCGGCTGATTTCGACTGCTTCTACGGCTGCTACGACGGCGCGTGCATGCGCCCGCCGAAACCGACCGTGGTGTCGCCGGCCGTGGGCACGCCCACTCCTGTTATTCCCGAGGCGCCGAGAACCGTCGAGGACAACACCGCGCTGCAGGTTGCGGGCGCAATCGCGCTGCTGGCGATAGTGCTCGCGCTTGGTTATGCGGACTTCGCCAAGAAGAAGGAAAAGAAGTAGGCATCACGCCTTTTTGACTTTTTTCCAGTCGTCGAGGAAGCGCTGTATCCCCTTGTCCGTCAGGGGATGTCCGAGGCACTGCTTGAGAACGGGGAATGGAATAGTCGCAACGTGCGCCCCTGCTTTTGCGGATTCAAGCACGTGCTCGGGCTTGCGGATGCTCGCCGCGATTATCTCCGTCTTGTAGCCGTAGTTCCTGTAAATCTGCACGGCGTCGCGTACGGGCTGCATCCCGTCCTCGCCGATGTCGTCGAGGCGTCCGATGAAGATGCTGGCATAGGTCGCGCCTGCCTTCGCGGCGAGCAACGCCTGGTTCGCGGTGAAGACGAGCGTCACGTTGGTTTTGATGCCCCTGTTCTTCAGTTCCCCGGCCGCCTTCAATCCCTCCGCAGTCATCGGGATTTTGATTATGACGTTCGGCGCCACCTTGGAAAGGGGAAGCGCCTCCTCCACCATGCCCTTCGCGTCTTCCGCAACCACTTCCGCGCTCACGGGCCCCTTGGTAAGCGAGCAAATCTCCTTCAGTATCGGGAGGAACGGCTTTCCTTCCCTCGCGGCAAGCGTAGGGTTGGTGGTTACGCCGTCAACTACGCCCCATGAAACCGCTTCCCTGATTTCGGCGACGTTCGCCGTGTCGACGAAAATTTTCATGCTTTTCCTTCGTCGGCAATATTAATATGCGTTTCTTCCTTATCCGTTCATGGCATGTGTTATAGTCGTAGGCGCGCAGTGGGGCGACGAGGGAAAAGGGAAGGTAGTCGATTACTACGCCGAGCAGGCGGACGCAGTTGTTCGATACAGCGGCGGAAGCAACGCCGGGCACACGGTAATCGCGGGAAAAAAGAAGGCGAAGCTGCACCTGCTTCCGTCGGGAATACTGCACGGAAAGCGCGTCTTCGTGGGCGCGGGAATTGTCCTCGACCCCAAGACGCTTCTCGAGGAAATCGCCGAGATTGAAAAGCAGGACATTCCCGTCAAGCTCGTGCTCAGCGAGAGGGCGCACGTCGTTCTTCCGATTCACCGCGAACTCGACGAGCTTCAGGAAAAGGCGAAGGGCAAGCTTGCGGCAGGCACCACCAAGCGCGGAATCGGGCCGTGCTTCTCGGACAAGGCGGCGCGCTTCGGCATACGCGTCGCGGAACTCATCGACGAAAAAGCACTGAAGGAGCGGCTGAAGACGCTTTACGAACTGAAGCAGAAGGAAGTGGAGTGCGTTTACGGTGGCAAGTCCAAGTCGTCCTTCGACGCGGTTTACAAGGAATACGCCGAATACGGCAGGCTTCTGAAAAAATACGTCGGCGATGTGTCGCTCGAGGTCAACCGAATGCTCGACGACGGCGAGTCGGTTCTGCTCGAAGGAACGCAGGGTGCGATGCTCGACATAGACCACGGATTGTATCCTTTCGGCTCCTCTTCCTCCGTAATAGCGGGAGGCGCGTGCTCGGGCACCGGCGTGGGGCCGACGCGCATCACCGACGTCGTTGGCGTGGTGAAGGCGTACACGTCGCGCGTAGGTGAAGGCCCGGTTCCTACTGAACTGACCGATGCGCTTGCGGACAAGATACGCGAGAGCGGCGGAGAATACGGCACCACAACTGGGCGCCCCCGCCGCATCGGCTGGATTGACTGCGTCACGCTCAGGCATGCAATCCGCGTCAACGGCATCACCAAAATCGCGCTTACAAAAGCGGACGTGCTCGGAGGGCTCAAGGAGGTTAAAATCTGCACCTCTTACGAGCTGGACGGGAAGAAAATCGAGGAGACGCCCCCTGCCTCAATTGCCCAGTTCTCGGCGTGCAAGCCCGCCTACGAGGCGATGAAGTGCTGGCCCTCCATGCCTGAGAAGGAATGGCGGCGGGCGTGTGCAGCGGGCACCGATGCGCTCCCCCTGGAGTTCAGGGCGTATCTCCTCCGCATCGCGGAACTGGCTCGCCGTCCCATTGCACTGGTCTCGCTGGGGCCGGACCGCGCCGACACCCTGGAACTGAAACGCGTCTTTTAACCAGGTTCCAAGGCAGGGGAAGCCCCCTTTCGGGTGATTTATAAACCCCTTTTCCCTAATTATTCCAGTTGGATGCCCATAAAGCGTACGGTGCGCTCCCTCGCGGGAACGGGCTGAAAGCGCGGGCATCCCTGGACGTGAAAGAGAATGGCATATGACGACGACCGCGGCCCGAGGCAGTCCTACAAGGCGACTTGCTCGGAGTGCGGACAGGAGTGCGAGGTTCCCTTCAAGCCGACCGAAGGACGCCCCGTGTACTGCAACGAGTGCTTCAAGAAGCACAGGAAGCCGAGAAACGACAGATACTAGATTTCTGCTTCTAGGCTAAAAAACAGTAGCAGTTTACTTTTTCTTTTTATTTTTTCTGCGAGCTTCAGCGCCAGCATTCTTGGGCATCGCCAGCCTGATTATGACCGCGGCGGCGGCTCCGATGAGCGAGAGCGGACCGAACAATACAAACAGCGCCACGATTAGCGCCACTAAAAACAAAAGGGTGCGCGGTTCAGCCAAAAGAAAGAATGGGACGGCGAACCCCGCGCATATCGAAAGAATCTGATAGACGTCAACCATAGCTCAGTCCATTTCCATGCCGCCACCGCCCGCGGGTGCGGACGGCCTGCCTCTCGCGGCGATGATGTCGTCGATGCGGAGAATCATCTCCGTCACCTCGGACGCGCTCTGGATAGCCTGCTTCTTCACCTTGAGCGGCTCGATGACGGTGTTCCTGAGATCCCCGGTCTTCGCGGCGTATACGTCCACGCCGATGCTCCTGCCGCCCTTCTCATGCTTCGTGCGCAGGTCGACGAGCGTGTCTATCGCGTCGATGCCGCAGGACTCCGCGAGCGCGCGCGGTATGACCTCCATGGCTTCCGCGAACGCCTGTATGGCGAGTTGCTCGCGCCCCCCCACCTCCACGGCGAACTTGCGGAGGCGCATCGCGATTTCCATCTCGATTGCCCCGCCCCCGATGACGTACTTGCCGTCCTGCACCGCCGAGGAGACGGCGCCTATGGCGTCGACAACCGCGCGCTCCGCCTCGTCGACCACGTGCCGGGTCCCGCCGCGCACGAGAAGCGTGACGCTCTTCGGGTCCTTGCACTTTTCTACGAAAATCATCTGTTCGCCCGAAATCTTGCGCTCCTCGACGATTCCCGCGAATCCCAAATCCTTGTTGCTGAGGTCGTCGAGGGTGGTGACGATGCGGCCGCCGCTCGCGCGCACGAGCTTCTCCATGTCGCTCTTCTTCACGCGCCTTGCGGCGATGATGCCCTTCTTGTAGAGGTAGTGCTGCGCCACGTCGTCGATGCCCTTCTGGCAGAACAGGACGTTGCAGCCGCTTGCCGCCACCTTTTCAACCATGGTCTTGAGCATCTTCTCCTCCTGCTGGAGGAACTCGGACATCTGGTCGGGCGAGTTTATGTTGATGCGCGCGTCGGTTTCGGTTTTCTCGATTTCGAGCGCGGTGTCTATGAGCGCGATTTTCGCGTTCTCGATTTTCTTCGGCATTCCGGGGTGCACGACCTCCTTGTCGATGAGCACTCCGTTTATGAGCGCCGTCTGGTTGACGTCCCCGCCCTGCTTCTTCTCAAGCTTGATGTAGTCCTTGTCGACGTAGGTTTTCCCGTCCTTCTGCTCGGCGACCTGCACGATCGCCTGCACTACCATCTTTGAGAGCGTCGCGTTCACCGCGCCGGTTGAAACGGTTTTCGAGCCCATGCTGATGCCCGCTATTTTTTCGAGCGTCGGGATGTCCTTGAGCGTCACCTTCTCACCCACTTCCTCCAGAATCGCGATTGCCTTCTCAGCTGCGCTCTTGTATCCCGCAATCAGCGTGGACGCATGGATGTCCTGGTCGAGCAGTCCCGCCGCGTTCTTGAGCAGTTCTCCCGCGAGCACAACCGCGCTGGTGGTTCCGTCGCCGACCTCCTCGTCCTGGGTTTTCGCAATCTCCACCATCATCTTCGCTGCGGGGTGCTCGATGTTCATCTCCTGCAGAATCGTCGCGCCGTCGTTGGTGATGACGATGTCGCCCATCTCGGACACCATCATCTTGTCCATCCCGCGCGGGCCGAGCGTCGTCTTAACCGCGCTTGCAACCGCGTACGCCACGGCGATGTTCGTGCGCTGCGCGTCCCTTCCGAGAACGCGCGAGCTGCCTTCCGGCAGAAGCAAAACCTGCTGTCCGAGTTGTCCTTGCGTCATATCCGTCCACCTCTTAATTAAACGTTTAAACAGGCAGTTGCCCACCTTAAAACGAGCGTTATAACCATAGCCCGAACGGCAATAAAAAACTATCGCTGGGCAGCCTATTCTTTGCCCCTGTGCAGGCGTCCATAGTGCCATTCGAACGGCTTCTCGGGATGCGGCCATCCCATCAAGAAGCGCCTGCCGGGCGTCGTCTGGTATGCGAGGTAGTCCAGAACCCAGTGCGAAGAATACGCGACGAGCGCGACCAGCGCAAGAACCTGCGAGCCGCTTGCAGCAAAAACCGCGAACGTGTAGACGAGGACAAAGGCAAACCCCGAGCCGGGCGTTTCCATTCCCTTTGCGCGTATCGGCCTTGTTTTGTAAAGTACGAACGAAATCACCGCGGCTGTTGCTGCGGCGATCGCGACTGTTGCTGCCGCGTCCCATCCCATCGGCTGTTCGAGGATGCCCAGAAGGAGCAGGAAGCTTCCTGCGAACGCCGCCAGCACGACCAGTTTCCACAGCCACTCGCGGTGCTCGAAATCCGGCAGCATCCCGCCAAGCCCCGCAACCAGTAGCACCTGCCACGACATCTCCGCAGGAACGAAAAGCGCCAGCAGGACGAAAATAACCGCGACTGCGAAAACGAGGTGGTAAGCGGGCTTCACAAAACTACCTGCCGCCGCGGCTTATTAATCGTTAAGCTTTTTCACGATTCCGCGCGTCGCATCCACTTCGACCAGGTCGCCGTCCTTCAGGATCCTGGTGGCGTTGCGCGTCCCGACGACGCACGGCACGCCGAGTTCGCGCGAAACAATCGCGGCATGGCACGTCAGCCCGCCCTGGTCCGTGACTATCGCCGCAGCCTTCCTCATCGCCAGCACCATTTCGGGATTCGTGCTCATCGACACGAGGATGTCGCCCTCGTTCATCTTGCCCAGGTCCTCCTTCAGGTTTACTATCCTGACGATGCCCCTTGCGAATCCCGCGCTGGCGCACGTGCCCCTGAGTTCTGCGGCAGCTTCGGATATTTCGGCAATCAGCGCGTCGAATCCGCGCTCATCCCCGCCGGTGGCGATTGAGAAAACGCCGTCGATGACGCAGAGGGCGCGGTCGCCCGACCTGGCTTTGATTTTTTCAACTGGAACCGGCGCGCCGCCGAGGCAGTCCGCAATCTCTTCGTAGGACAGCAGCCGCAGTTCCTTCACGCTTATGCCAAGCCGCTTTGCAATCTCGCCAAGCAGGGAGTCCAGCACGTACCAGGAAAGCGTCAGTTCCTCTATGCGGTACGCCTTCAGGTACGCCATCTCCCCCGCAATCCAGAATCTCCTGAGTTCTTCGTCGCCGAACGACAGCTCCTCGCGCAGCTCGTCCTTCCTGCCCTCCGCAGTTTTCCGCTGCCCCTTCAGCTTTTCCAGTTCCCCGGCAGCGCCGCCCCCCGCCAGGTCCGCCCGCAGCAAATCCTCGTAATATTTCATGTCCCATTTCACGGGTCCCTCTATGAAAAACGAAAGCCAGCAGAACCTGCGCTGGTGTTCAGCGACGCGCCCCTTGAGGCTTTCCGCCGCCGCGAACCCGCTCTCCAGAAATGCGCGTTTTTCCGCATCCGCCGCGCCTGAAACCAGTTCCAGCCACGCGATGCGTTCTTTCGTTATTTGCGTCTGTTCGGACGGCATTGTCAGTTCCGCGAGGCACCTGACCGCCTTTTCGCTTCCCACCCTCTTTTCGAGGTTTTTGCGCAAAATCCGGGCGTACTCGTTCTCCTGGTCGTCGTTGACGTAGTCCAGTATCCCGCTCAGCCCCCCGACCGCAAGCATGTCCGCGTGCGCCTTGGCGTAGTCGTGCATCAGGGATTCCAACTCGCGCAGATTTTTGGCTTCCAGCGATTTTATCCTTCCTTCCCAGCCGCGAAGCACCGAAGCCTTTTCCCTCAACTCCTCAGCATATTTTTCGATGAAGCCGGTTTCGTCAATCATTTTCAGGATATTCCCGGACGCCTCCCTAAGCACCTCGTCGTCCAGGAACCAGTAGGTCCTGCAGTTTTTGATTAGTACGACGGTCGACAGAGGCTTTCCTGCGAACCGGTTTCCAGCCGCGCTCCACCCCCTGATGTGGCTTTCCATCGGTATTATCGACAGCAGGCGGAGTTCCTCGATGTATTTGAGTTTCATGGCGCTCCTGCCTCTGCGGCGGGGAAAAGCGCGGGGGGCGGGATTTTCGGACTTTTTCGAGTTCGTTCGAACCCACGTAGCGCGTTAATGCGCTAACGGCTTAGCAGGCCGCCGCAATAGCCACTATGCGACCCCCGCGCGCAGATTATTTGGAGACGCCGCTTTTTATATCAGCCGCACAATAATCACTTTCGTGTTCCTGCTGCGCAACTGCAACATCGTCGGCTCGGGCGAGCGCGACGTTCTTTTCGACTCCAAAATCCGCAAAATAGGCAAAAACCTCCGGGCAGACGAGTCGTTCGACGCACGGGGGATGCTCCTTCTTCCCGGCTTGATAGATTCCCACGTGCATTTCCGCGAACCCGGCGGGGAGCAGAAGGAGGGCTGGGAAACGGGCTCCCGCGCCGCCGCGCACGGCGGAATCACCTGCGTTCTCGACATGCCGAACACGAGCCCGCCGACGACAACCGTCGCGGCGCTCGAACAGAAGCGGAAACTCGTCGCCCCGAAGAGCATAATCGACTTCGGGTTGCATTTCGGCGCCACCTCGGACAACGTCGGTGAAATTCTCAAGGCGCGCAACATCCCCTCGGTCAAGGTTTTTCTCGGTTCAAGCACGGGTTCATTGCTGTTGGAAGAGAATGTCCGCGCGGTTTTCCAAGCCGCGAAGAAAAGGAAGAAGCCCGCGTTCGTCCATGCCGAGGACGAGGGCGCCATCAGGCATTTCGGCGAGGTTTTCAAAAAGCGCGCAGCTGCAAACCCCCGCACGTATTCCGCCGCGTCCATCCACAGCATGGTGCGCTCGAACGAAGCCGCTGCGGAAGCAGCCGCACGGGCGCTTCGCATCGCGGACAAGGCGGGCAACCGCATGCATCTCGCGCACTGCACAACCGCGCAGGAGGCGGAGCTGGTGTATGCGGCGAAAAGAAAAGGCGTTTCCGTTACCATGGAGGTGACGCCGCACCATCTTTTCCTTACGGCCGACGACATGAAGAAGCTCGGCAACTTCGGGAAGGTGAATCCGCCCCTGCGTTCGAGAAAGGACGTGGCCGCGCTTTGGAGCGCACTGCGTTCCGGCATCGTTGATACGGTTGCGACCGACCACGCGCCGCACATGCGGGGTGAAAAGGAAGCCGATTACTGGGCCGCGCCCTCGGGGATGCCCGGCGTGGAAACGCTTCTGCCGCTGCTGCTCGACGCCGCGTCCAAGCGCATGCTTTCCCTGGAAGACATCCGGCGCCTCTGCTGCGAAAACCCCGCGAAGATATTCGGCATAAAACACAAGGGAAGAATCGCGGTTGGCTGCGATGCGGACCTGACTCTCGTGGACCTGCGCCTGACGAAAAAAGTGCGGCCGGAGGAGCTTCTCACGAAATGCAAGTGGAGCGCCTTTGACGGCATGCGCCTGAAAGGATGGCCCGTGCGCGTCTGGAGCCGGGGCGCGGCTGTATTCGACGGCGAAACCGTGATTCCGCACGAAGGGAAGGAAGCGTCATTCGATTAGGTTCGGCAGTGCGTCCGCGAGGGTGTCGGCGCGCACGATGCGTATGCGCTGCCCGATTTCCGCGTGCTTTATGGTCTGGTTTTCCGAAATCACGAACACCGTCTTGCCTGCCTCTGCTGCGGCAATCATTTTCTCGTCTATCCCGCCAACTGGCGAGAGCTCCCCGCCATCCGTCAAGGCGGCGCTGATTACCGCGTCGCTCCTCATTCCCCTCTGCAAATAGTTGGCAACCAACGCGCTCGCAAAAGCCGCTCCCGCGCTTTCGCCGGCGACGTTTTCCTGCGGGGTGAGCATGTCCAGCGTGATATCATAGCCCCGCATGCTTACGCCGAGCGCTTCTTCGGCGGCGGCGCGCGCCTCGAGCAGCGACTGCTCCGTGTCCTCGCGGAAGCGGGCGTTCTGGATGTTTACGAACGTCTTCCCACTTCCGGGTTGCGCGTAAATCTCGAACCAGACGAGTACCCCTTTTCCGTCAAGCGTAATCGCGCACGCCTGGAACTTCGTTGTATAGTGCGGCGACGGCAGGAGCAGGTATCCGACGACGAGCGCGAGCCCGCACAAAACAAAAAGCGCAAGGAGTGCGAGCTTCTTCATCATGGCTCTCTCACTTTCTCATCAGCGGCACTTTTTGCTCGGCTTCGCCTCGCAAAACCTGCACTAAAAACGCCTTCATTTTCGCATCAACGCGTACGCTTCCGCGACAGTTGAAACCTCGACTACCTGCAATCCTTCCTCCTCTACGCCCTCGCCTTTTGGCACAAGGAACACCGAGTAGCCCGCCTCCTTCACGGCAGCGGCCTTTTCCTCCACTCTTCCGACGGACGCGATTTCCCCGTCGCCGTTTCCCAGCTTCCCGGTAATCAGCGTGTCGTTCCTCAGTTCCTCGCCGCGGAGCGCCGCAATCGTGGCGATGGCTGCGGCGGCGCCGGCGCTGTACCCGCCGACGGCGTCGGAAGGCGCGGTTATCGAATAGTAAACGTTCTTCTCCGACAGGTTTTCATTGGTCAGCCGCTCCGCCACGTCAAGCGCGAGCCTCAGCGACGATTGCGTTTCCGTGTTTATCAGCGGCTTGGAGGAATCGAAGCGCACGAACACCGCGCCGTCTCCGTCGGTTACGGTGACGGTGAGGTTTGCGAGCGCGCCGCTTCCCTCAAGGTCAACCGCGGGAAGGCCGAGGGTGACGGTGTGGGACGACTGCGCTATCGCGGCTTCATTCTGCGCGGCGTTGCTTTCCGCATAGTGGTATCCGACTATCAGCGCCACTGCGGCGCAGGCAACGAGAAGCAGGATAAACGGCTTCCTCATCCGCGCTCGACCCTGTCCTGTTCGCGCGACGCGCAAACGCGGCGCTTGTCCTCGTCAGTAACCTGCGTCGGGTATTCGCCGTTCAGGCACGCCATGCACAGCCCGTCGACGCCGATGGCGCGCTTCATGCCCTCGATGGAAAGATAGGTGAGCTCGTCGCACCCGACGTGCTCGCACACCTGCTTTTCCGTCCTGCCCGACGCGATGAGTTCCTTAGTTGACGGGAAGTCGATTCCGTAGAAGCAGGGATGCCTGATTGGGGGGCACGTGATTATGAGGTGGACGCGCTTCGTCTCCTTCTTCAGGAGCGAGACGATTTTCTTCGACGTTGTGCCGCGCACGATGCTGTCATCAACAAGCCCGATGTTTTTGTCCTTCACCACGAACGCCAACGGGTTCAGTTTCGTGCGCACGGCGCGCTCGCGTTGCGCCTGCGTCGGCATTATGAACGTGCGGCCGATGTACCTATTTTTCATCAGCCCCTCACGGCACGGCACCTTGATTTCCTCCGCCAGCGACTGCGCGGCGGTGCGCGCGGTGTCCGGCACGGGAACGATGACGTCCAAATCGTCCTTCTCCACCAGCTTCGCCAGCTCCTGCCCCAGCCGCAGGCGCGCGTCGTATACGTTCCTGCCGTCAATCGTCGAGTCCGGCCGCGCGAAATACACCCACTCGAACATGCAGTGCGCCGGCTTCTCCGGCTTTACCATGCGGCTGTGCATCGCGCCGCTTGAATCGATGTAAACCGCCTCGCCAGGCGCGACGTCGCGCACGATTTTCGCGCCTATTGCGTCGAACGCGACGCTTTCGGAAGCGAAGAATTTCGTCCCGTCCTCGCGTTCGCCCATCACGAGCGGCTTTATGCCGTGGGGGTCCCTGAACGCGAGCAGCCCGCCCTTCACGAACGCGACCACCGAATAGCTGCCGTTGACGTCGTTCATCACGGCTTCGACAGCGAGGAAAACCGCCCGCGGGTCTATTGTTTTTTCGCGGGAGAGCGCGTCGGCGAAGCGGTGAAGTACGATTTCGATGTCGCAGTTCGAGCGCGCCCTGTCGGAATACCGCTGCCGCAGTTCGTCATAATTTATGACGTTGCCGTTGTGCGCCATCGCTATGCCGCATGGTTCGCTGACGGAAAACGGCTGCGCATCCCTGTACGGATTGGAGCCGATGGTGGCGTAGCGCACGTGCCCGATGCCGACGCGGCCGCACAGGTCGGCAAGCGTCTCCGAGTCGAAGATGTCCTCGACATAGCCGACGCTCTTCTTGTTTTCTATATGCGCGCCGTCGAACACCGCCATCCCGGCGGAATCCTGGCCGCGGTGCTGCATTGCTATGAGCCCGGCGTACAAATCCGGCGCTACGTCTTTAGTTCCAATCGCGCCGATTATTCCGCACAAAGAGATTCCCCTTCAGATGCTTATTACCGCGCCAAGCCTTTAAACCCTTTCGCGAGCTCCGCAACCGTGACGAAGCGTGCGCCCCCGCTTTTCAGGAGCCGCACCACTTCGCGAAGTCGCATGCGCCTTTCCGCCGGATTTTTCGCCCTTCCCGCCTCGCCGTAATCGGTGTGCCACGAATGCGTGGCGATGACCGCGTCGCCCTTAAGCAGCGCAGCGTGCTCCTTCGCGCCGCGTTTTCCTTCCATCAGCGCCCAGAGCGCGCATTTCTTCGGCGTTTTTAGAAGAACGAATCCCTCCGCCGTTTCTTCCGTCTCGCCGCACACGTTCGCCTCGTACCTGAACCCGCAATCGCGAAGAACCCGCCGCGTCGCGGCGTCGCTTTTCCAGTAGGGGGAGCTCCAGCCCGCCGGAGTAATGCCGAAAAGCGAAGCAATTGTTTCCTTTGCCTTTTTCACCACCTTCCTTTTGTCCGCATCCCCTAGTTTCGTCAGGTCTTCGTGCTCGTAGCCGTGGCAGCCGATTTCGTGCTTTTTTGCGATTGCGCGGAAATCAAAGTCGCCGGAAAGTTTTTTAGCCGTGCGGGCTTCGAAAAACAGGGTGGCGCGGATTTTTTCCTCATCTAGGAAACGCAGCAGCCACTTCAGCCCCTTTTTAGTGTGTACGAACGAGAGGCGGTTTTTTCCCTTCGTTCTCCTGCGCCCGCCGTCCTCTATGGTATAGTCGGGATCGACGTCAACCGCGAAGGCGATCCTCACCTGCATCCCTGCGCACGGGCCGCGCGGAGCGTGTTCTCGAGGAGCATTGCGATCGTCATCGGCCCGCTGCCGCCCGGAACCGGCGTAATCGCGGAAGCCACGCCGCGCACTCCCTCATCAACGTCGCCTACGAGTTTTCCGGCCACCTTCGTAGTGCCGACGTCTATGACTACCGCGCCCTTCTTCACCATGTCCGCGGTTATCATGCGGGGTTTGCCAACAGCGACGACCAGCACATCCGCCTGTTTCGTGATGGCGGCAAGATTTCTCGTCTTTGAATGGCACTGCGTAACTGTCGCGTCCGCCTGCAGAAGAAGCGCCGCAACGGGCTTGCCCACGATGTTGCTCCTGCCTACGACGACCGCGTGCTTTCCCGTCAAATCGATTCCCGTTTCCGCTATCAGCCGCATGACGCCCCTCGGCGTCGCGGGTACGAATGCGGGGTTTCCCATGTGCAGCCTTCCGACGTTGTGCGGATTGAAGCCGTCCACGTCCTTTTCAGGCGCAACCTCCTCGAGCACGCGGTTCTCGTTGATGTGCTTCGGAACGGGAACCTGCACCAGGATACCGTGAACCGACTTGTCGGCGTTAAGTTCGCGTATGCATTTCAGCAGTTCCGCCTCGCTTGTTTCCTCGGGCAGTTTCACGTTCCTGCTCTTCATGCCCGCGCCCACGCAGGCGACTTCCTTCATCGAAACGTAAACCTTCGACGCGGGGTCCTCGCCGACGAGAACAACCGAAAGGCAAGGCTTCGTCTTCATCCCTGTGACTTCCTTCGCCACGCCCGCGCGGATTTTTTCCGCTATTGCCTTGCCGTCTATGATGCGCGCGGTCATTTGCGGAACACCCTCCTGCCTTCTATGCGAAGCCTGCCTTCCGCGAAAAGCTTGATCGCCTCGGGAAGCGCCTTGTGCTCCTGCTCGAGTATCCGTGCGGAAAGCGTCTCCTCGGTGTCGTCGTCCATCACTGGCACCGTCTTCTGCAGGATGATCGGGCCGTGGTCGCACTCCTCGTCCACGAAATGAACCGTGCAGCCCGAAACCTTCGCCCCCCATTCGAGCGCGTCGCGTTGCCCGTGCGTTCCAGGGAACGAGGGAAGCAGCGCGGGATGGATGTTTATGATTTTGTTGCGGAACGCTTCGACGAATACCGGCGAAACGAGGCGCATGTAGCCCGCGAGAACAACAAGCCCTACGCCGCGCTTGCGCATTTCTGCGACGAGCTTGGCGTCGTACTCCTCGCGTTTCATTCCCTTCGGGGAAATAAAGAGCGCCTCGGCGCCTGCCTTCTTCGCGCGCTGCAGCGCGAGCGCGCCTTCCTTGTCGCTTATCACGACGGCAACCTTTGCGGGAATCCTGCCCGCCCCGCACTCGTCCAGAATCGCCTGCAGGTTGCTGCCCCTTCCGGAAGCAAGCACACCCACCTTCAGCATGATATGATTTCCGCGACGCTCTTTTTAATCAGTTTGGCGCCGAGAGAACGGGCGGCTTTTGCCGCGGCGGCGTCCTCGCACTCGCCCGACCAAAAAGCCTTCTTTCCGCACCTTATTTTCTCGACGCAGAACGACGCGCTGCCTTTTGAAAAGACGAAACTGCGTTCCTTTTTAACGACGAATGCGGGATGGTCCGGAATGAATGCCGCGCCTTCCATAAGGACGCGCTTTCCCCTTCCGTCCGAATAAACCAGCTTCGCCTTGGCTCCGCACACCCTCACCCTCAATCGCGGCGACAAATAATAGTCGGTGAACGTGGTTCCCTTTGATTCGGAAAAACCCGCCTTCTCCGCCTTCCTTCTAAAAGTATCGAAGTCGCGCAGCAGGAAGCGCAGCTCGTTCATTCTTCCTTTAGCTCGCGTATCTGCGCCAGCCTGCCCTCGAGGTCCTCCTTCAGCTTGGGCGCGATGAAGTTCTTCGTGTAGAAGTCAGCCTTCGCGGCTATTGAAAGCGCTCCCGCAAGGGCGCGGGCGATTTTGCCGCGCTTCCCAAGGGGCGCCGTGTTTATCATCGGGTCCTGGAAAATGATTCCGTGCTTCGGCGTGGAAATGCGCTTGTTCTTCAGGTGCTTGAACAGCGCCTTCTCAGCGCCCATCACCTGCACAGTTGACGACGGAAGCCGCGCAAGCCTTTCCAGGCTGCCTGCAAGCGAAAGCAACCGCGAAGCGAGCATGGGCTCGATCAGGTAGCAAAGGTTCGGCATCTCCTTCAGCGCCTTTTCCTTCGCGTATTCCTCGAGAAGCGCGCGCGTTTCCGCAAGCGCGGCTATCTCGGACGCCAGCCTCCTTATCGCCGCGCGGTCCTTCTCGTCGAACGGCGCGCCGAAGCTCTTCGAGAGCAATGCCTTCGCCTTCTCCGCGCCGACGTACTTCGCCAGCTCCTCCTCGGGCATCTGGCGCCTGTCGCCGTATTTGGAATACAATTCGCAGACGGTTTCCTCGTTCTTCAGGTCGAGTTCGGGGAAATTCAGCTGCGCCCACTCGCTCAGGCGCTGGTACATCAGGCTCTTCACATTGTCCAAGTCGTCGATTGCGCGAACCGCCTGTATAAGCGACGACTCCGGACGCTTGTAAGCATCCTGCACGCCTTCCTTCGCGCGTTCGAGGAAAGAGCTCCTGCGTTCGGCGAATCCTCCTTCGCGCCTTTCGCCGCGGAACCCTCCTTCTCTCCTGTCCCCGCCGCGATATTCCTCGCGTCTGAAACCGCCCTCCCTGCGCGGTCCCCTGAAGCCGCCCTCTCTCGGCGGACCTCTGAATCCGCTACCCTCGCGCCTTTGGAATCCGCCCTCCCTGGCCGGGCCGCGGTCGAACCCGCCTTCCCTAGGCGGACTGCGAGTGAACCCGCCCTCTCTAGGTGGGCCTCTGAAACTTCCCTCGCGCCTTTCACCGGAACCGCCGCTCGGCCTGCTTCCGCCGTAGCTTCCAGTTTCGCGCCTTTCTCCGCCGCCTTGGTATCCTTCGCGCTTGAAGCCGCCCTCGCGCCTTTCACCAGAACCGCCGCTCGGCCTGTAGCTTCCGCCTTCGCGTCTCTCGCCTGAGCCTCCGCTTCTATGCGGCGCGCTTCCGCTCGGCTTTCCACCGCTATAACGGTTGCTCTTGAAGCTGCGTTTCTTAAACATTGAATATCTCCCCTCGGATAGCGCGTACCCGCGCTTCGAACAAGATATTTAATCCCCCGCCTATTAAATACCGTATGGCTTCCAGCGTTGAAAAAGTGGTTAACCTCTGTTCGCGCCGAGGGTTCGTGCTGGCGTCAGCGGACGCCTACGGGCAGTTGGCGGGCTTCTTCGAGTACGCGGGATACGGCGCGCAGCTCAAAAAGAACCTGGAGGAGTCCTGGTGGGGCGCTTTCGTCAAGCACCGCGAGGACGTTGTTGGAATCGACGGCAGCCTGCTGCTTCCCCGCGCGGTTTGGAAAGCGTCGGGGCATCTGGATGCGTTCAACGATCCGCTTGTCTCCTGTACGAAGTGCCGTTCGCGTTTCCGTGCTGACCATCTCGTAGAGGAGGAGCTCAAGCTCAGCGTCGAGGGGTTGCCGATGGAGAAGCTCGCGGAGCTGATCAAGGAACACAAACTCAAGTGCCCCAAGTGCAAGGGCGAACTCGGCGAGGCGAAGCCCTTCAACCTGATGTTCAAGACGTACGTGGGAGCAATAGCGGATGAGGCGGGCGAGATTTACCTGAGACCGGAAACCGCCCAGAATATTTTCACCGATTACAAGACGGTTTCCCTCGCAAGCCGCAAGCAGGTGCCGTTCGGCATTGCGCAGCTTGGAAGGGCGTTCAGAAACGAAATAGCGCCTCGCAACTTCCTTTTCCGCGTGCGCGAGTTCACGCAGATGGAAGTGGAGTACTTCGTCCATCCCGATAAACTGAATGAATGCACACTGCCGAAGGAATTGCTGGACATCGAAGTCGCCATACTAACGGCAGAAGCGCAGGAAAAGAAAACCGACGCCGCTATCCTTTCCTTCGCCGACATGATTGACAAAAAAATCATCGGCACAAAGTGGCACGCCTACTGGCTCGCGGAATGCGTTTACTGGCTGCAGTCGCTCGGCTTGAAAAAAACAAGCATGCGCCTCCGCCAGCACGTTTCAGGCGAACTTTCCCATTATTCCCGTGAGACGTGGGACATCGAGTTCAACTACGGGGACTGGGGCTGGAAGGAACTGCTCGGAGTCGCGAACAGGGGCGATTACGACATCACCCAGCACGCAAAGGGTTCCGGAAAGGATATGTCGCTTTTCGACGAGGCGTCGAAGCAGAGGTTCGTTCCAGTTGTGATAGAGCCGTCCGGAGGAATCGACCG
>JAZDNL010000083.1:0-10072 GCA_043799765.1 Microcaldota archaeon
CAGCTTTTTTTCGCGGAGGTATTCGCGCAGGTGCTTCTTGTCCCTGAACGCGTTTCCCTTTATCCTCTCGTAAACCCTGCCGTACGCGCCCTTCACGAGCGTCGGCTTCACCTGCTTCAGCACGCGGCGGAGCGCGCGGATTTTGCGCATCCACATCTCCTTGCTTATGTTTGCGGAGCCCCTGCGGCTTCCGGTTCCGCGGCGCCTTCCCGAACGCTTGCGGCTGGCTTTGTCAGCCGCCTTCGAGCGGCCCACGCCCTTCTTCGGAAGCAGGACGATGACGCCCTCCTTTATCAGTCCGCGGACGTCGTCCCCCGTAAGCGCGTCCATCGCCTTCTTCTGGTCGAGGATGCGTATGCGGGACTCTCCCGCGTTCAGTATTTTCGCCGCGAGGCGTTTTATGGTCTTGAGCGTTTTTGACATCAGCCGTTCACCAGTGTGATTCCGAGTTCCTTCGCGCGCCTGCGCATGTACTCGCGCTTCAGCTCTCCGACTCCGGCGGCGATGCGCGCCTTCGCCTTCTTGCCTTTCAGCGCCTCGACGTCCTTCACGTTCTCGACCATGACTTCAGCAACGACGCCGCCGCGCTTCCCGCGCGTCGCCCTCTCCGTCCTCCACCCTATCTTGGGGACGTAGCCGACGCCGCGGCGCTGCAGGCGCAGCTTGTTGTCGATGCCGCGCGGCTTGCGCCACGAGCTCGGCACGCGCTTGTGCGTGACCGAATCCTGCCTCTTGAATGTGACTTTCATGCGCTTAAGCATAGTATATTCCGTCCTGGAAAACGCGCTCGTCGCGTTTGGTTATGCGCGTGGCGGCTATGAGGTTCGCGCACGTCTGCCCGACGGATTCCTTGTCGGGCCCGTGCACGGTTATCTCCTGCCCCTTGACGTCCACCTTCGCGCCCTTGATTATCTTCGCCCTGCGCAGGCTCTTCTCGCCGAGGAAGTTCTTTATCACAACCTCGCTGCCCTTCGCTTCCATGGAAACGGGGAAGTGCGCGAACACGACCTGCAGCTTCTTGCTGTACTCGCCCTTCGCGCCCGCAAGCATGTTCGTGATGTGCGACTTCACGGCGCCGACCGCGGCCTTGATGGAGCGGCGCTCCTTCTTCAGGCCGGTCACCGTAACCTCGCCGTCCTTCACGTCGATTTTCACGAGGCGCGTGTTGAAGTCCTTTGAAATCTCGCCGCCGGGGCCCTTGGCTACCATCGCGTTGCCGCGGATCTCGAACGACACCCCTTCGGGAATTTTCATTTCCTTCAACTCAATAAACGAAACATATCAGGCGTCCGCCGATATTCTGCTCCTTCGCCTCGTTGTGCGTCATCAGGCCCTTCGACGTTGACACAACGAGGAAGCCGACGTTCTTCGCCGGAAGATACCTCTGCTCGAAGCGCTCCCACCTTCCCTTTGAAACCGGGAAGCGCGGCTTCACTACTCCGCAGGCGTTTATGCGGCCCGTGAGCTTGACGACGAACTCTCCGCTCTTCGCGTCGTCGACGAACTCGAATTCACCGACGTAACCCGTGCGCTGGAATATCAGCAGCACCTCGCGGAGCATTTTCGACGCGGGCTTGAGCTTGACGCTCTGGAGCCCCTTCGTCTCCGACACCTTCAGCGAATTCAGCGAATTTGCGAGCGTATCCGTCATTTAATCAACCGTATTTCCTGAAACCGATCTTCTCCGCGTTCTCGCGGAAGCACTTGCGGCAGACGTACATCCCGTACTTGCGTATCAAGCCGCGGGCGTTTCCGCACATCCTGCACCTGCGCTTTCCGCGCTTTTTGAAACGGGTTTCTTCCTTCTGCATTTTACGTCTCACTCCGTCACGAACGTTACTCCGAACTTCTCGGCAAGGAAGGCCTTCGCCTCCTCGTTGGATACGCGCTGCCTCTTCGGCAGGCGGCGGGTCGCGATGCGCCTCCGCGAGATGCGCGCGCCCGGCTTCCTTAGAGAAATGCAAACGTCGAATCCCATCATTCCGATTTTCGGGTCGTACTTCGCGCCGGGGAAGTCTATGTACTCCTTCACGCCGAACGCCACGTTCCCGAAACCGTCCATGGAGCGTTCGCCAATCTTCTGCTCGGTCGCTACGAGCGCCTTCTTGAGGAATTCTTCCGCCGCGGTTCCGCGCAGCGTCGTTTTTATGCCGAGGGGGTCGCCCTTTTTTATCTTGAACGTGGGATTCCGTCCCTTCGAAAGCGTGACAACCGCCTTGCTCCCGCTGAGTTTCTCGATGAGCTTGCGCGCGTTCTCGAGCGCGTCGCCGCCCTCTCCCACGCCTATGTTGAGCGTCAGCTTCTCAAGCACGACCCTCTGCATGACGTTAGCCATTTATTTTCACTCAATCTTGAACTTGTCGTCAACCACGAACAGGTAATTCTTAAGCGTGATTACTCCGCCGGTGAGGCGCGCGTCGCTCTCCTTGCTTCCCGCGCGCTCCATGATGTCCTCGAGGTTCGCTATGAAGCCGGAATGCTTCCCGCGGAACACGAGGCAGCGGCACCCTTTTTCCCTCTTTAGGTGCGACTTGATTTCCTGCTTCGGCAGCGAAACGATGAACGTGTCGCCGGGCTTCGCGTCCGTCTTTTCAAGGATGGCGCAACGGCCGTCGTGCATGTTCAGCTGCGTTTTTCCCTTCGCGATGAAGCGCTTGCCCTGCACGCGGCAGTACTTCAGCTTCGCCTCCTCGGCGGTTATCGGCACGGGCTTCAGCACGCCTGCCGTGATCACCATGCGGTAGTGCTTGCCGAGCTTCGGAACGCTCACGACGTCCATGAGTCCGACGCAGAACTGCTCGTCGTTGATGCTGCGGCCGTCGACGAGAACCTCGCCGTTCTTCACGACGGAACGCGCCTGCTTGGACGTCTCCGCGATTTTAAGCACGTCGCGGAGGAGCACGTTGAGCGGTATGGATTCCTTCGCCTTGTGCGGGCCAGGAATGCCCTTCGTGACCCAGACGCTTCCCTTCGGGGAAAGCCCGCGCGCGACCGGCGCGGCTATGCGCTTCATGTGCCTCTGCTTGCCGTGGCTTGCCATTTGATTAGTTTCACTTCCTCTGGTTCTTCTTCTCCTCGCGCTTCTCGAGCGCGGTTATCACAAGGTTCGAGGGCTGTATCGGCGCCTGCTTCTCGCGGCCGCCCTGCTTCTTTATCACGACGCCCTCGACGAACGCGAGCATCCTGCGCAAATTCACTTTCACTATCTTGCCGCTGCGCTTCTTGAAGCGGCCGCGCACTATCCTGACGGTGTCTCCCTTCTTCAGCGCAACCGCGCGCTTCTTCAGCTGCTTGCGCAGCTCCTTCGAAAGGTGCGCGTGCACGAGCTTCCTGCGGGAATGCAGCGGCAGGTTCGCGAGCGCCTTGCGCTTCTTGCGCGGCTGTGCGGTCACCGAATTGTCGAACTTCATTTCCTATTTCTCAACTCCTCGAAACGTGCTCCTTGAGCTCCTTTGCACTCGGGGGAAAGAGGCTAAGGTGCAGGAAAACACCGTTGTCGTACGCCGCCAAAGCGGCCAATACATTCCTGCTCCTCCGGATCATCATTTCCTTCGCCGCGGCGTTAATTTTTTCCGAGATTTCGCCCAACACCTCATTGCTCGGCAGCACTTTTTCAGTGAACCGATACCGGTATTGCTCAAACGGATTGTTTCCCACGTGAATCGTTTCCTTCTTACCGAACCCGAGTTTTTTCATTTCTGCGTCGAATTCTTTCATTTTCTACACCACTGAGCTGGCTATGCCGACTACCTTCGGGTAGCGTTCGGCTATTTCGCGCGCGACGCATCCCTTGATTTCCGTGCCCTTGGGCAGCCCCTGGTCGTCTATGAGCACGCACGCGTTGTCCTCGAAGCGGACGCGCTCCTTGCCGCGGCGGTACTCCTTCTTCTGGCGCACTATCACGGCTTTTTCCTTCTTCTTCACCATCTCGGGCTTGCCCTTTTTCACCGCAACCATGATGATATCGCCTATCCCCGCAGAGGGATACCTGCGCAGGCGCGCCTTCCAGCCGATTACGTTGATGACCTCGACGATTTTCGCGCCGCTGTTGTCGTCGCACAGAAGACGGGTGCCCACCGTGATGGGTTTTGTTATCTTGGCGGTAAGTCCGAGGGGCATTCCAGAATCACTTTATTACGACATGGCTCTTCGTCTTGCTGATTTTGCGGCATTCCATTGCGCGCACCTTGTCGCCCACCTTCACCTTCATGCAGGGCGGCACGTGGATGTGCAGCTTTCCGCGCCTTTTTTCCACGCGCTCGTATTTGGGAACGGACTTGATGTAGTCGCAGCGGATGACCGCCGTCTTCTTCGCCTTAAGGCTCACTATCGTGCCCTCGACTATGGCGCCCCTCGTTTTCAGGGAACCGTGCGTCGGGCAGTTCTCGTCGGTGCACTCTTCGGCCATGTTTTCACTTTTGCTTCGCTATTTTCTTCGTCCTGTCCTCGGGGCGGTGCAGGATGTCCCTGCCGCATACCGTCTCGCCCGAATCCTTGAAGAAAAAATCGCACGCCGTTTTCGGCACGCGTTTTATCCCTTCGGATGTCTCGAGAACGAACGTATTCAACGTCTCGTCCGAAATCCTTCCCTCGATACCCAGCAGGCCTTTGCAGGAACTGTTGACGATGCGCACCTTTTCGCCGATGAACTCGCCGGCGAGAAAGCGGCCGTTGCAACCCTGCCTTCGACCCCTTTTTGGAGAGGGTTTTCTCTCTTTCGGATTGTTAGTTATGCGCATAAACGGTATTTATTTCTTTGCTTTTTTAAGGCGTGCGTCTAGCGCTTGTGGCGCCCGATTGAATGCCTTCCGGCGGCCTTGGTGCGCATCAGATGCGCCATGTACAAGCTCTCGGCCCTTACCACTCCGCCGTTTATCGCTTCGACGAGTATTGCCCTGTGATCCGCGGAAAGGCGTTTGTCATCTCTGACGATTTTGAGTTGTTCCTCGACCGTTATGCCTGGGTTTTCCTTCCTGACTTTAAGAATGCGGTCAATAGCGTCCTTGTAAACCAGGTAATCCGTGTCCGGCAACTAGCCCACCTTTATGATGTCCCTCGGATAGCCGAGCTTGACGAGGAAGTCAACCGCCTTGTCGAGGTGGTCGCCCTGCAGGACGATGTAGCCGCCCTTGCACGAGCCGCCGCACGCGAGCTTGTGCTTGAGCTCCTTCGTCGCCCCAGCCAGCTCCTCGCCCTTCAGCCCTTCGACTATGGTAACGAGCTTGTTGAAGCGCTTCTTGGTCGTATAAACCTTGATCTTCTGGGTGGTTTCCTTCTCGATGGTCTGACAGGCGCAAATCTCCTTCGGAAGCCCGCACTTGGAACAGATTTCAGACAACTTTCGGAAAACCTCCTATTTCTTCTTCGAATCAGCCTTTAAAGCGTTTGCCTTTTTCTCGCGCTGCGAAAGGAACGTGAGTATCCTGGCGCGCAGCTTCTTGAGCGCGCGAAGGCGCCCGGTGCTCTGGGGCTTGCCCGTATTGTGGAGCGCGCCCTGCTGCATGCGGAGCTCGGACTCGATTTCCGAAAGCTTCGCCTTCAAATCGGCGTCGCCCATCTCCTTAAGAGCCTGCTTTTTCACTATCGCCATGTTTTTCTACCTTTTTCCTCTTCGGCTTCGTCTTCTTCTTCGCTTCCGCGGACTCTTCCGTTTCCCCCTCAACCGCCTTTATCTCTTCCATCTTCTGCTCGACCGCGGCTTCCTCGGCAGGCGCCTCGGGCGGCAGTTCCGCCTCGGCCTCTACGACCGCGGGAACGACGGCGTCGGGAGCGTGATACTGGTCGGCGAATATAGTGCCTGGCGGGACTATCTTTACGGTGACTCCCACGCAGCCGGCCTTGAGCCGCGCGACATAAGTGCCAACCTGGACGGAGTTCATCATGTCGCCGGACTTCTTGATGTAACCGGCCTTGACCTTGAACGCCTTCGCCTTTCCGCCCTTGCCGACGATTTTTCCCGCGACGCGGATTTCCGCGCCTATTGCATTCGCCTCCATGATTTCGCGGAGGGATATGCGCATCGCCGCCTTCGCCTGCGGGCGCAACTCGATTCTCTTGCCGACGCGCTCCGCCATGAGCTTGGCGTCAAGCGACGGGTTCGCCACCTCGACGACTTCAATCTGCGGGTTCTCCATGCCGAACCTGCGGGTAAGCTCGTCGCACAAATCCTTTATCGTCTTGCCCTTCTTGCCTACGACGAGGCCCGGGCGCCTTACCGTAATCGTGATTCTCGTCGCAATCGGCGTCTTCTGCACCTCGATCGTCGAAACGCCAGCGCGCTCAAGCTCCTTCTCGAGGAAGCCGGACACCTGCAGGTCACTGAGCGCCTTTTTTATGAATTTTTTCTCTATCGCCAAACGAATCACTTCTCCGAAACCACGATTTCGACGCGCGCCGTCATGTAGTTGCCCCATACCGCCTGCTTGCCGTAGCCGAGCGTATTGCTGCCCGCCCACGTCCTGCGGTAGCGCGGGAACTCATTCTGCTTGTAAGCGGCTGCGTGCGAAACGACGAGCTTCGCCTCGTCCAGGCCCTTGTGCTTCGCGTTCGCGACGGCGTTCTCCAGGAGCGAGCGCACGAGTTTGCATTCCTTCTTCGGGTATCTTCCCTTCTGCCCGCGCAGCTCGCTGCGGGCGCCGCAGCGGCCGGAGTGCCTCACGTAGGGGATGGCGCGCGTCATCGCAATCGCTTCCTCGAGAATCTTGCGCGCCGCGGGAATCTTCTTCCCGCGAAGGGCGCGGCATATCTCGCCGAGGTCCTTGTAGGACGCGTCGGAGTCGTGCGACTGCGCCGCGGCGCTTTTCTCGCCGATTTTCACCGAATACTTGTATATTGCCATGCGAATTCCTTACTTGAGTTCCACCGCCTTGCTTCCGCGGGTTGCTCCGATTCCGGGACCCGAGTGCCTGACGCTCTTGCACGTTATCGCGTACTCGCCGAGCCTGTGCCCGAGCATCTCGGGCGATATGTTCAGGTCGGCGTAAACGTTGCCCGTGTGGACCTGCACGCGCATCCCTATCATTTCGGGAATTATCACCATCTCGCGGCACTGCGTGCGCAGGGGCTTCTGCTTGTTCTTCTTCTTGTGTGCGCGCATCTTCTCGATGAACGTCTTCATCTTGAACCCCATGCGCTTCATCGAACGCCTGGTTTTCGCGGGGATTATCTTGATGAACTCGTCGAGCGGCAGCTTCTGCAGCTCCTCGACTTCCATTCCGCGATAGGTGAATTTTTTAGCCACTTACCTCTTCCCTCCTGCGCCTTCTTCCCGAACGGCGCGCTGCAACGAGCCCCACCTTCCTTCCCGGCGGCGCGTTGCGCGACACCGTGTTGGACTTTCCGAGGCTCTTCCCGCCGTGCGGGTGGTCGTACGCGGACATCGCGGTGCCGCGCACCTTCGGATAGTAGCGGTTCATCGCTTCCATCTTGAAGCGCTTGTTGCTCGCCTTCTTGAACGGCTTCTCGGGCCGTCCGCCGCCGCATGCGACGCCGATTGTCGCGCGGCATTCCGGCAACATTATCTTGATTTCCTTCGAGCCTGTCGCGAAGCGCACTTCCACCTTTCCGGTAATCTCGTCGTGGCTGCTCACTACCCCGTAGGTTCCGCTGCAGCGCGCGATTTTTCCGCCGTCCATCGGACGGAGCTCCACGTTGAATATCGGCGTTCCATCGGGCATGTTCTTCAGGGGCACGACGTTGCCGAGGCGCGGCTGGGCGTCTTCCCCGAGTTGGAGCGAGTCGCCTATTGCCATCCCCTCCGGGGCGAGCATGTACATCTGGCGTCCATCCTCAAGCAAAACGCGCGCGAGAAGAACGTCCTTTGACGGGTCCTGTATGAGTTCGATGACCTCGCCGCGCTGCGTTCCCGATATCGCGGGATAATGCCCGGGGCTCACGAACCTGTGCCCGGGGCTGAGGAACGGCGGGCCACCCTTCCCGCGCCTCTGCTGCGTCAGCGGCTTACCCATGTAATCAAATCACCTTGAGCCTCGCCGCCAAATCCGCGGCTGCTCCCGGCCTTTCGAAAAGCACGAACGCCTTCTTGTGTCCCTCGGTTGTAACGCAAACCGTGATCTTCGTGACGCGCTCGCCGAAGTCGTGCTCGATTTCCTTCCTTATTTCCGGCTTCGTCGCGTTCATCGTCACAGCAAAAACCATCTTGTTCTCCTTCTCTATTCCGATAACCGACTTTTCCGACGTCAACGGGTAAAGTACGAACATTATGCCATCGCCCCGTAAAGCCCCTTGCCGAGTTCCGCAAGCGCGCCTTTTGTCCACAGCGTGAGTCTGCCCGCCTCCCCGCCGGGAGCGAGCTCTTCCATCGTAAGCAGATCCGCCCTCGCGGCTTCCACGCCCGGAAGGTTGCGGACCGCTTTCCCTATGCCTTCGTCCTTGGCGTATACGACGAGCACGGAGCACGGCGTCCGGTAGCCGCCCTTGCGCAGGCGTGCGCGGCCGCTGCGCATCTGCCTCCCTTCCTTCGCGCGCTCCAGGTCGGCTGAAAGCCCGCACTTTTCGAGAACCGCTTTCGCCTCCTTGACGCGCTTGATTCCCTCGAAGCCGTCTTCAACAACGAGCGGCAATGCGCCGTCAAAACGGTGACCGCGCAGCTTCACGAGCCTCGCGTCCGCGGTAGCGGCGATTGCGCTGCGGATTGCTGCGTTCTTTTCCTTGATGTTGATTCTCTCAATAAGTATCTTCTGCGGCTTCGGGGGATGCGCGCGGCGTCCTTTGACCGCGTGCGGCACCTGCAAAACGCGTCCACTTCTTCCCTTCGGAAGCTTTTCGCGCGGCAACCTCGAACGCCCGGTGTTGATTGTCTGGCGCCACGCGTGCCTGCGCCCGTAATACCTCGCGGTGTTCTGCATTCCGGCGAGCGGGAACGCTCCCTTGGGCTGGAACAGCCGCGAGCGCTCGGCGCTGAATGCGCGGCGTATAAGGTCGGGCCTGAAGGCGTCGTTGAACTGGCTCGGCAGCTCGATGGCTACGCCGGCGGTCCCGTCCAATGAAATGACGTTTGCCTTCAAGCTATATCACTTTGACTTCGACTTTCTTCACGGACGTCTTCGCGACGCGCTTGTGCAGCATCACGACCCTCTTCGCGGGGCCGGGGACGCTGCCGTCCACTATGACGTAATCGTTCTTCACGAAACCGTAGCGCTTGAACTGCTTTTCGCCCAGGTCAACCCCGTGCTTCAGCAGGCGCTTGTGCTCGTCGGTCCTGCGGTGGAAGCCCATCTGCCCGGCGCGCGGAATCGTGTACATGACCTTGCCCTGCCTCTCGGGGCCGATGCTTCCTCCGTGCCTGCGGGACTTCGTGGCCTTGCGTATGTTAAGCGAAACCCCGTATCTTTTCACGACTCCCTGCCAGCCCTTGCCCTTCGTTACGGCGACCGCGTCTACGGTCTCGCCTTCCTGGAAAACATCGGAGAACTTGATTTCCTTTCCGAGAACGCTTTTCGCGTACTCGAACTGCGCAGGGACGTCCCCGCCGAGCGCCACCTCGAAGAGGTCGGGGCCCTTCTTGCCGACGCCCCTTATCCTTTTTGGCTGGGTGCAGGCGGTGAGGCGTATCTCGACGATGTCGGCGAGCTGCGTTCCGAGCTGCTCAACTGTGAGGCGCGCCTTCTTCGAAACAGTCATGCGCCTCTTGAGCTCCTTCGGCGCGTTCTGAACCGGAATCTCCGCGAACGTCTTCAAGCCATAGGGAGTTCTCTTGAACGCAACGATGGAATAAACGAAAACAGGGGGGACTTCAATCACGGTGCAGGCGCGGACGACTTCCTGGCCTTTTGTCGGGGTTTCGCGGTCGTCCGTCATCGACACGGAAAGCATGCCCGCCTTATAGCCGAGGAATCCCTTGGCTCCCTTCTCCGCAACGCCCCAGTCGCGCATTCTCGGGATGACTCTCTGCGCGCGGCCGCGGTGCCAGAAGGCACGAGAACCGCGTTTAGGACCACGTTTACCCAATTATAATCACTTAATCAGTAGAAACCTTGCGCGCAACAGGCGGCGTCTCCTTGAAAAGTATCTTGCTGCCGCAGTACGTGCACCTGAGCGATTCTATTTCCTC
>JAZDNL010000097.1:0-5850 GCA_043799765.1 Microcaldota archaeon
TAGCGTCGCGCGCACTTTTTAATCAGGCGCATCCCGTCTCGCGCATCACGTTGTCCTTCGCCGTCAGGCCGTCGAATCGCTTGTCGTTTATCACGAGCGACGGTTCGCGCGTAACGCCGTATTTCGCGATTATCGCCTGCAGCACGGGAACCTCCGTGTCGGTCGGGAACGCGAAAACGCGCACGTGAGTGCATTTGGCGGTTACGTCGTTGAGAACCTGCGCCTGCGCGCGGCATTCCAGGCAATCGCGCCTGTCGGGGTAGAAGTAAAGCACGGGCACGACATCGGTTCCCCCGCACGCCCTGTCCAGCTGCTGCAGATAGAGCCAAAGCTGCACGTTCGTGAGCACGAAGCGGCTCTTTATCGTGGCGGTGTCGGTGAATACGTTCGCCTCCGAAGCGGTCTGCAGTTCGCCGAAGAGCTTGTACAGTCGCCCCACCTGCTTCTCGGTTTCCTGCCTCAGGATCGGGCACAATTCCGCGGAATTGTTGAACGTCTGCGAATACAGCAGGAGAGCGCTGGATGACTGCACCTGCTCCTCTATGTCCGACACCTCGGCGCGCAGCTGCGCGGCGCGGGAGTCGTCGAGATATTTCACGAAGAAGAAATTGCCTATGAACAGCAGCGCCGTTATCAGGAACGCCTTGACGTAAACGCTTACCATTTCCTTTGCACTCCGACCGCCTCGTGAAGCATGCTCGAGAAGTACACGAGGGATATGAACGCCGAATACAGCGTCATGAATATTATGATTGCAGGTGCCTGCGATATTTTAATCCGTTCCTTCGCCAGTCCGAACGAAAGGAGCACGATGTAGCTCCACACGACGAGCGTGAATATGAAGAAGAACGCCGAGGAGTTCATCACCGCGTTCGAGTATATCCCGGCATTGTAAAGGAGCGAGGGGTCCACAGAAGCGACGCCCGCACCTCCTAGAAACAGGTTGAAGGCGTTCGCGCCGTTCATTGCGAGGATGCGGGTGGCGACGATTACGCCCATGACCTCGACTATGAAGGAGACGGGATAGACGAATCTGCCGAAATCCCCGTATTCCGAGCCGAAGATGATGTGCGAGTACTTCCTGCCGTTGAAAATCTTCCCGCGGAGCCAGCGCAGGCGCTGCCTGTAAAGCGCGCGCCAATTGTCGGGAACCTCGGTGTAAATCTTCGCTTCGGTGGTGCACTTGATGCGATAGCCCTTCTCCTGCAGGTGGAGCGCAATCTCCATATCCTCGGTGATGTTGTTCTCGTCGAACCCGCCGACATCTTTCAGCGCCTTCTTCGTGTAAAGCGACATCGGGCCGGGCGTCACCAGCAGGCTGTCGAGCTGCGCCATCGCGGTGTGCCAGAACCCGAAGGAAACGTAATACTCTATTTACTGTATCCTCTGTACGAAGTTTTTCGGCTTCTCGACGCAGACGAGGCTGATTACCGCCCCCACCTTCTTGCCCGCGAAATGCGGCATCATCTTCAGCAGCGCCTTGGGTTCGGGGTAGGTGTCCGCGTCGATGCACGCGACTACGTCGCCTTCGGCAAGCTCCAGCGCCTTGTTGATTGACGAGGCTTTGCCTATGTTCCTGCGGTTCGTCACGACCTCGATGCGCTTTCCGAATTTCTTCAGCTTGGCGGCGGTGCCATCCGTGCTCGCGTCGTCCACTACGATTATTTGGAAGCGCGACGGGTACTCCATGGCTATGATGGAATTAAGCGAGCGTTCAATCGTCCTTGCGGCGTTGAACGCGGAAACGATGACAGTTACATGCGGCTTCGCCTGCGTAGTTTCCTCCGCCTTCCTGCCCCAGAACTTCAGCAGGTAGACGATTGCGACGTAGATGAAGAAGAAGTTCGCAACTAGGAACAGCACCAGGTACGGCACGAGCGCGAATATCCCCCAAAGCACGCCGCAAGCGATGAGGAGCGCGAGCAGTAGCCAGAGGAAGGGATGCCCCTCCTGTGCGTGCGCCTCGCGGAAAGAAGGCATGGGACAACTAGGGCGCCGGCTATTTTAAGGATTTTACCTGAACTGAAACGCCAGCTTTTAAAAGCGCCCTGTGTTATGTCTTTGTTGGACGCTTCGTGCTGGGATTGAGGAGGATTGATGGGATGCGCAAGAAGGAACCAGAAGACTTTTTCGAGAACGTAGTCAGCATGCGTGCCGTCCTGCTGGGCGGAATCGCGATAATCGCGGTTTTCGCCGCGGTGCTGTTCATCATGTCGCAGCCGAAGCCGGTTGTTACTGCACCCACAGGGCTTTCAATTTCGATAAGCAACGGCGCGTCGTACGTCCGTTCCACCGGAGTGTTCCTCAAACTGTCGGCAATAGGAGCCAAGGACTGCAGCTACAGCAACGACAACGTCGCGTGGACGGCGTGGGAACAGTTCACCGACAATAAGCAGTGGGCTCTTTCGTCCAGCGAGGGCATGAAAACGGTGTATTACAAGTGCCGTTCCGCATCGGGCGGGATAGCCGGCACGGTGTCCGACACCATACTGTTCGATGCGACGTCCCCGGCAATAGAAGTGACGGCGCCTGTTGCGGGCGCGATTTATCCCGCACCTGTTGTGACGCTGACGTTCACGCCGAGCGACAATCTCGCGTATTCGCTCGCCTGCACCGCCTATCTCGACGGCGCGGGCTCGAACATCGGACAGGTGCGCTCCAGGCAAACGCGCTCCGCGGACCTGGTCGTTTCAACCGGTTCGCATTCGCTTTACGTCAAATGCAGGGACGACGCGGGCAACCAGGGTGTTTCCGCGACGAAGGAGTTCTCCGTAACCGCCAGCCAGGCGCCGCCCACGCCCAGCCCGTCCGGAGGGTATTACTCGCCGCCCGCGAACCTCGCGATTGTGATAAACAACGGCGCCTCCTCGGCTGATTCCACCAGCGTCGTGCTTTCGCTCGCGGCGTACAACGCGTCGCAGTGCAGGTACAGCAACGACGGCATATCATGGACGGTGTGGGAGCCTTACCTGATGTCGCGCTATTGGGTGCTCCCGTCGGGCAACGGCATGAAAACCGTGTACTACCAGTGCCAGAACAACGCGGGAGTTTCGCCAGCGGTTTACGACACGATATTGCTCAACCAGCCCGCAACTGGAGTGCCGCCGCAGTCCCTCTCGATTTCCATCAACAACGGCGCGCAGTACGTTAACGACCTCAGCAGGAATGTCGGGCTCACGCTCTACGCGCAGGGCGCGTCGCAGTGCAGGTACAACAACGACGTGAACCTTTACACGGACTGGGAGCCCTACTATACCTACCGCAGCTGGACGCTGTCCAACGGCGACGGGCTCAAGACTGTCTACTACCAGTGCCAGAACAGCTACGGGATGTCCGCGCCTGCAACGGACTCGGTCTTCCTCGACACAATCGCGCCGTTCCCCGTCAACAGCCTGACGGGCTCCGTACAACGCAAGCCCAAGCAGGTTAACGTCATCCTGTTCTGGTACGCGGTTACTGACCCGCAGCCGGGCAGCAACATCAACCACTACAACGTGTACCGCTCCGAGGTGCTGCAGCCCGCCTCCTACCAGTTCGAGAAAATCGGCGAGACAGCGGACACGAAGTTCGTGGACACCGATCCGTTCGGCCCCGGCAGCGAGGAAACCACCGTGAACAACGCCTACAGGGTGCGCGGGGTTGACAACGCGGGGAACGAGGGCGAAGGCAATATAATAGTCGTAACCGGCTAAGGCCGCAGCGACGATATCGCCGCGACAATGTCGACAGCCTTGAAGACGTAGGTGCCCGCCACTAGGACGTCCGCGCCCGCAGCGGCGCATTTCTTCGCCGTATCCGCGTTTATCCCGCCGTCCACTTCGATGCGTGCGTTCGGGCAGAGCATCCGCAGCAGCTTCACCTTCGGCAGCATCCGTGGCAGGAAAGCCTGCCCGGCTTTTCCGGGCTCTACGGTCATCACGAGAAAAAGGTCGCACTCGCGGAGCAGCTGCTTGGGTATGTTTCCGACTGCCGTGGCGGGTTTTATGGAAATGCCCGCCTTCTTTCCCAGGGAGTGAATTTTTCTTACGAGTGCCGCCGGGTTTTCGCATGCCTCCAGATGAAATGAAACCAGGTCCGCACCTGCAGCCGCATAGTCCCCGGCAATTTTTTCGGGTTTTTCAACCATCAAATGGACGTCTAACGGCAGTTTCGACGCCTTCCTTATTTTCGCGACGACTTCGGGCATGAATGCCGTTGCGTTTGGGACGAACCTGCCGTCCATTACATCGATGTGCAGCCAATCGGCCCCGGCCTTTTCGCAGCGCCGCGCCTCCGCCTCTATGCCGGAAAAGTCGGCGGAAAGCAGGGAGGGCGCCACAATCATTCAGTGGTTCGCCTTCAGGAATGCAATAGTCTCGTCGTACTTCGCCTGGTTGATTTTGTTCGCGTCAAGAAGGATCTTGAGCATCGCCTTCAGCTTCAACACGGCGTGGAGCTCCAAGCCCTTCTCCGCGAGCTGTTTTTTCCCGCCCTGTTCGCGGTCTATCAGCACGACGACGTCCTTTACGAGCAGGCCCGCCTCGGTGAGCGGCGCGATCGCCTCGAACTTGCTCCCCCCGGTTGTTATGAGGTCGTCGATTACCACGGCGGTCTCGCCCTGCTTGTATTCCCCCTCGACGGCTTTTTTCGTGCCGTATTCCTTCACTTCCTTCCGCGCGTAAACCATGGGCTTGCCCGTCTTGAGCGAAATCGCCGTCCCGATGGGCATGGCGGCATAAGGAATGGCGGCGAGCCTGTCGAATTGTAGTTTCTTCAACTTCGACGCCATAGCGCCTGCCACCTTCTTCAAAAGCGCCGGGTGCGACGCCAGCAGCCGCAAATCGATGTAAATCGGCGACACGATTCCGCTTTTCAGCGTGAACGAGCCGAATTTCACGCAGCCCGCGTCGAACAGCTCAATCGCCAACTCCTTTTTTCCCATCTCAAATCACCGCGTTGAACGACTTGCGCAGCCGTTTCGCCTCTTCGGCGGGGTTCTGCGCCTCGATTATGCTTCTTCCCACTATTGCGAAGTCCGTGCCCGCTTTCGCGGCTTTCGCGGCGTCGCCTCCCTGCGCGCCGATTCCGGGAGAAAGAATGAGCGCCTGCGTGCCCAACTCCTTGCGGACGAGCGAAATCACGTCGTACTGGTTGCCCGGAGCAATCGCCCCAGCAGCGCCCGCGTTTTTCGTTATTTCCGCCGCCTTTTTCACGATGTCCCTGGAGAAAAGATGCCCCGGCGACGTCATGGCGCAGAGCACGAAAACCCCGCGTTCCTCGCCCGCCGCGCCGACAATCGCCTTCACCGCTTCCTCTCCCGGAAAAGCGTGGCATATAATCGCGTCGTACCCCTGCCCGAAATAATAATTGGCTTTCATCGCGTTCGAGTGCCCCACGTCTGCGAGCTTTGCGTCCAGCACTATCGGCAATCCCGCGATGTTCTTGATCTCCCGGACGAGTTCCTTGTGGGGTTTCCCCCAGAGAAGCGCGTGCTCGGGATGCAGTTTCACCGCCGCGAGCTCGTGCCCGCATTTTTCAAGCACGGCGCGCGCCTTTTGGCCGTCCGTCGTGTCCAGCGCGAGAATCAGGCGGGAGTCGCGCGACTGCGCCATTTCGACGAATTTATTGCGGAACAGCGGCTGCGTCAAAATGAATCCCCGCACTCCTAACGGAACGCGGATTTAAAACTAGTAGCTTCTCGCGAAATACGCGGTTTCCTTCGCGGGCTTCCCGCAGAAGACGCATTTTCCCTTCGGCTTTTCGTCGAACGGGATGACGCGGAGCGTAGCGCCCGTCTCCTCCTTTATGGCTTCCTCGCATCTTGCGTCGCCGCACCACTCCGACTTCACGAATCCCTTTTCGACCAGTTGC
>JAZDNL010000007.1:0-9575 GCA_043799765.1 Microcaldota archaeon
AAGGAAAAGGACATGGCGGTAATCGATGCGCTCCTGAAAATGGACGCGCACGTGTTTTACGAAAAACTGCGCGAAACGCGGGCAACTGCATGCGGCTTCGGCCCGATTGCCGCCGCCATGCTTTGGGCTAAGAAAAAGGGAAAGAAAAAAGGGGAACTGCTCGCGTTCTCGAATTCGGGCGAAGTTTCCGGCGATTACGACGCAGTCGTCGATTACGCGAGCATCGCTTTTTATTAGTCCGCCAAGCCGTCGGGAGTGACGCGGAACACGCATTCTCCGTCAGGCAGGTTCGGGGAATCCACCAACTTGGCGATACGCCGATCCTCCTTGCTTCGCCGCAGGTAGAGGCGGTATGTCGAGGTATGCGCCAAAACGTGCCCTCCTATGGGCGTCGTCGGATCGCCGAACATCATGCCGGGATTGTCCATCACCTGGTTCGTGACGTACACCGCGAGGTTGTTGTTGCGCGCATACTTCAGGAGCAGGTGGATGTGCTTGTTCAGCTTGTGCTGGCGTTCGTTGAGCATCTCCCTGCCCAGATAATCGCTCCTGAACGTGGCGGTCAGCGAATCCACAATGATGATGCGGATTTTCTTCTCGCGAATCAGGTTCTCCGCCTTCTCCGTCAGGAACATCTGGTGGTCCGAGTTCATCGCCTGCGCGACGTGGATGTTGCTCAGGATTTTCGCGGGATCCAAATCCCTCGCCTCCGCCATCTGCGATATCCTTTCGGGACGGAACGTGCCCTCGGTGTCTATGAAAAGTACAGAACCCTCCAGGCCGCCCTGTTCGCGAGGCAGCTGGGCCGTGACGCAAAGCTGGAATCCGAGCTGCGATTTTCCGGAACCGAATTTTCCGAACGCCTCGGTTATTGCCTGCGTCTCTATTCCGCCGCCGATGAGCTTGTCCAGCTCCTCGGAGCCGGTTGTGATTTTCTCTATTTTCAGGCGCTGCTCCATTATCGCATTTCCGGTTTGGAAGCTCGCCTCCACCTGCTTGCGGGCGGCGGTAATGACCTTTAGCGCCGTGTCCTCGCTCATCTCTATGGCAATCGCGAGCTCCTGCGGCATGCACGTCGCAAGCGTCTCGAGGTTGTCGTAATGGGTTTCCCTGAGTTTCTCAGCCGTTGCTCGAGATACGCCTAGCTGTGCCTCTAGATCGTCCGCTCCCGCAGCGGCAGAAGCCTCCTGTTTGGAGGCATTTTCGCCTTTCGCCATTTTCCTCACCCCAGCGTCAGATGGAATCCCCCACCAACGCCGATTATTAGCTGAGAGAATTACGGCGGCGGAATTAATAAGCGAACTAGGCGTCGTTTCCACTGTCCCGCTAGGACTTCTTGCGTATGAGCAGGAAAACGACTACTGCCGCCCCTACTACGAGCAGCATCGCCACGGGAAGCATGTCGGGCTGGTTTTCTTCGGGAGCCGCAGGAGGGGACGGAGAAACGTGCACTATTATCGGTCGGTTCGGATACGAGGTGGGCTTCGGGGTTGCGGTTGGCTTGGCTGTCGGGGAAGGCGACGCCGCAATCGACGGGCACGGCGCGAACTCGCAGTTCGGGCCCGTTCTTCCGACAGAAGAACCGTCGGGGCAGGTTTCGGCTTCCATCGTGCAGGCAATCGGCGAAGGCGAAGCGCTCGGGGTTGGCGAAGGAACAAAGGGCGGGGCAAACGCGAGTTGCGTGGCAACGTAGGCGGTCCAGCATCCGTTGCTTTGCGTTCCGTTCGCGCCGATTATCGTGTGGTTTTTCCACTGGCAGCAGTCCTGCCCTTCGGTCGGCGCGATGAACTCCTGCTGCATTACGCGGGTGGTTCCCGCAGGCACGCTGTCGATCAGACTGCCGTCGAGATAAAGCGCCATGTCCGCGTCCGACATCGGGTTCTCAACCGCGACGTAAAGCACACCGTGCTGTCCCCACGTGAGGTTGTAATAGCAGGACGTGACGTTGGAGCAGTTGCACGGCGCGGGCGCGCCCGACTGGTTCCAGCACAGGATGTAGGGAACCGTGAGCGAATCGCACGCGAACGCTGCCGCTGCCAGAAGCCCCAGCAGAAGCCAGCGGATTGCCACGAAAGGCATAACGCGGCGTAATTAAAAAGGAACGGGCCTAGAGGGATTTGGACCCTCGACCATTTGGTTAGAAGCCAACCGCTCTATCCAGGCTGAGCTATAGGCCCTCGCCTACAGATATGGGTTTTCAGGTTAAAAATGCGTTCCGCGGCTTACTTCTCGAAGCCGTAGGTTTCGCCGAAACTCTTGCTCTCGCGCTGCTTCTTCGCGCCGTATTTTAGTTCCGCCAGCCTGCCGACGACTTTCGGCGACGCGTCTAAATCGTCAATGTCCTTCTCCTTCCGCTGTGACGGCGGCTTCTCCGAAAGCATCTTGCGCACGAAATAGAAGTCGGCGATGAGCGTAACAATCAGCGCGAGCAGCGCCGCCAGGGTGTTTGCGGAGAACCCTATTGCGTCGAACAGGGCTCCCCCCGCGTCTTTGAGCGCGAGCGAACAGGCGTAATAGACGCCGAACATCACGGCGAGGGTGATGGCGAGGAACTGCGCGCCCTTCCAGAAGGAATAGTCCGGCAAACAATCACTTGTAGAACTGGAAATCCTTGCAGAGCTCTATTACCTCGGACTTCACGGAAGCGAGCACGGCGTCATCGTTCCATTTTTCAACCGCCTTTACAATCAGGCGCCCGACTTCCTTCATCTCGCCTTCCTTCATCCCGCGCGTCGTAAGAACAGGCGTGCCCAGGCGGATGCCCGACGGATCGAAGGGCTTGCGCTTGTCAAAGGGAATCATGTTCTTGTTCACGGTTATGTTCGCCTTGTCGAGCGCTATTTCGGCTTCCTTGCCCGAAACGCCCTTGTCCGACAAGTCAACTAGAAGCAGGTGGTTGTCCGTGCCGCCTGTTACGAGGCGCAGTCCACCTGCCTGAAGTTCGGACGCAAGCGCCTTGGCGTTCTTGACTATCTGTTTCCCGTACGTCTTGAATTCCGGCTTTTGGGCTTCGCCGAAACAGACCGCTTTCGCCGCAATGGTGTGCTCGTGGGGTCCGCCCTGCAGCCCCGGAAAAACCGCCTTGTCAATCGCCTGCCCGTATTTTTCCTGGCACATTATCATTCCGCCGCGCGGTCCCCGCAGCGTCTTGTGCGTAGTTGTTGTGACTACTTCCGTGAAGGGAAACGGCGACTGGTGGACGCCCGCGACGATGAGCCCCGCGATGTGCGCTATGTCGGTCATCGAAACCGCGCCGCATTCCTGGCAGATTTCATGAATCTGCTTGAAGTCTATTTCGCGCGGATACGCCGTCGCGCCTGAGACGATTATTTTCGGTTTTTCCGCAACTGCGGTCTTTCGCATGGCGTCGTAATCGATGCGCTCGTCCTCCTTCGAAACCCCGTACTGCACGAAGTGGTATGCGCGCCCCGAAAAATTGACGGCGTGCCCGTGCGTCAGGTGCCCTCCCTCTGCGAGAGACATGCCCATCACCTTGTCGCCGAACTGGAGAAGCGCGAAATAAACCGCGATGTTTGCGGGGCTGCCTGAATACGGCTGGACGTTGACGTGCTCCGCGCCGAAGAGCTGCTTCGCGCGGTTTATCGCGATTTCCTCGACGATGTCCGTGAACTCGTTGCCGCCGTAGTAGCGCTTGTGCGGATAGCCCTCGGAATATTTGTTCGTGAAGACGGACCCCATCGCCTCGAGCACTGCGGGGGTGACGAGGTTCTCGGACGGAATCATTTCAAGGACGTTCATCTGGCGGCGCAATTCCTTCTGTATTACGGAGTAAACCTCTGGGTCGGCTTCCTTCAAAGACAAGTCAATCACCTTTCAAGACGCAGCCCGGGATATTTTTCCATCGGCCGCAGGACATCTTCCCCTCTGGGCATACGAGGTTGCACACGCAGGACGGCCCCGCGTTTTCAAATATCAGCGGCGCCTCCTCCTTGCAGAGGCGCATCATCTCCTCGGCGAGAGCGCGTATCTCCCACTGCGCGCGTACGCATGCCCTCTTTTCGAAGAAGTGCAGGAGCTCGCGCGCGTTCATCGTGACGACGATTTTCGTCTCGCACGCGTTAGGAAGCACGAAGCGGGCGTCCTCCTTGTCGATTCCCGCGTCGCACAAATCCGCATAAACTGCCGCGGACGCCTTCATGAAATCTGCGAATTCCCTTTCCTTCCCTTTTTTCTTGATGCTTTCGGGAACTATGTAATCGAAATCCTTTGCTTTTACATAGCGCTGGCTCTGTTGCGAATAAGACGCCAGGCGATGGCGGACTAGCTGGTGAGTGCACGCGCGGGAGATTCCCTCGGCGGCGAAGGTGAAGGACGCATGCTCGAGAACCGAGTGATGGCCGCTCCTTACTACCTGCCTGACGAGCTTGGTTACCTCGTCGTGCGAAAGCGATTCCATCAGTTCGGCAGCGCCCTTCGCGCTGTAGCACTGGCGGGCTGCGGCAGCTGCGGCGGAATCGGGATTCGGCGTATTGTATAGAAGTTTCACGCTAAGCCGAGTTTCAGCCATCTAATCCCCTTAGTAAGAAGGTTTAACCTGCGAACGCATATAATAGTTACCATGGACTACGCGGCTACGGTGCGTTGGCTCGGCAAACTGCCCACTCCGAGACAGTGGAATCTTGAGCGCATGCGCAGGCTTTGCGCTGCTGCGGATGCCGCAATTCCGAAGAACGTCATTCACGTCACGGGCACGAACGGAAAGGGCTCGGTTGCGGCGTTGATTGCCGAGGCACTGCCGGGAAAGGTCGGGCTCTATACGTCGCCGCATCTCGTAACCGTGAGGGAACGCATCAAAATCAACGGGAATAGCGTAGATGAGAAAACTTTTGCCGCGGCGGCTTCCAGGGTCGCCGACGCCGTGAAAAAAATGCGCGAGACGCCGTCTTATTTCGAAGTGCTCACCGCGACGGCTTTCAGGATTTTCAACGACGAGAAGGTCGAATGGGCTGTGCTTGAGGCCGGGCTCGGCGGACGGCTGGACGCGACGAACGTCGCCGACGGCCGCGTCGCGGTCATAACGAACGTCGGCTTGGAGCACACGGAACTTCTCGGAAAAACCGTGCAGGCAATAGCGAAGGAGAAGGCGGGAATAATAAAGAAAGGAAGCGTCGTCGTCACCGCCTGCGACGGAAGGCCGCTCCGCGAGATAGACACGAAGGCTAGAAGGGAGCACGCCCGCATCATCGCGCTCGGGAAGCAGTTCGAGATTGCGAACGTAAAAGTGAAGGCGGACGGAACTTCGTTTGAAATACTTACGCGCGGGGGGCGCATCCCCCTGAAAACGCGGCTAATCGGCAGCTTCCAGGCGAGGAACGCCGCGCTCGCCGCGGTTGCCCTGCGAGAACTCGGTTTTGATTGGCATGTGATAAGGGAAGGGCTGTCGAAGGCGCGCTGGGAAGGCAGGATGGATTTGCGCGACGGAATCCTGCTTGACGGCTGCCACAACTACGACGGCGCGGTTGCGATGAGGGAAGCGCTTGCCGAGTTATGGCCAGGCAGCCGCTATGCCATGGTGTTCGGTGTGATGAAGGACAAGAACTGGCGCGCGATGATTGCGATTCTGGCGCCCATCGCGGACGTATTCGTCGCGACGCAGCCGAAACTCGAGCGTTCGCTGGACGCCAAGCTGATTGCCAAGGAAGCTAAGAACTATTGCGCAAACACGTTCGCCGTCCGCGACGTGCGCGCGGCTATTGAATTCGCAAAAAAGAAGTCAAAAGGAAAAAAAGTGGTCGCGTGCGGCTCGCTTTTCCTTATCGGAGAAGCGCTTTCCGCACGCGTCGAACTCGAGGAAAAGCGTTAGCCCTGTTCGGGCGTCTCTTCTGCTCCGCCCTCTTCGGGAGTCGCTACTGCGGAACCCGCGACGCCGACCTTCTCGCCGACCGCGAAACGCCTGCGGACGTCCTTGATGCGTATCCTGCAGTTCTCGCCCTTGGACGCGCCCGCGACGAAGATTATGAAACCTTCAACCTTCGCGATTCCGTCGCCCTTCTGCGCGACGTCCGTTATCTGGACGTCGTACTCCTCTCCGGGGCGGACTGGTGCTTCCCTCTGCTCGAAACCGCCGCCGTATCCGCCGCGGTCTCCTCCCCTGTCTCCTCCCCGGTCTCCGCCTCCGCTTCCTCTGTCTCTATATCCCATTTCATTCACCTATGCGGGATGCTGGCGCATGATGCAGAAGAATACGCCGTAAGCACATCTTCAACCGTCGCCCTACAACCCTGCAATTATTCGGGCGCGCAACTATATAAATGTTCAGACTAGTTCGAGGCTCGCTTTTTTTCCGGTGGAATCGAACGCGTTCGCGCTTTCAAAAGGAGGGCACGCTATCAGGTGGAAGGGAAGCGAGCGGCTGAAGAACTGCAAATCGCCCCTGGACGGCAACGCGGGCGGATATGGATGCGAATGGAACGACGCAAGGGCGCCGATGTTCGCGGGGATGTGATAATCCGAATAGGAGGAGAAACCGTCGCCGTACGTGCTGAACGGCGCGATTATCAGCGCCGTCAGGAGAGCGCCATTCTTTTCCGTTTTGCCGCGAAAGATGCCGATGAACTCGTCGGGATACGTGTGCTTCGCCGCCTCGAGCGCGCTTTCGAGCGCGGCGCGTTTTATGCGGACCGCTACCACAATATCACCTCCGCCTCGTGCATCCAGATGAGCACAACGGCGCCCGAATCAACGAACCAGAGCACGACATGCGCGACGTCCATCAGCTGCGGCGCGTAAAACCCGGCGGACAGGGTGATGAACATCCGCAGGAGGTTGAAGCCCAGCAGAAAGGGCGTCCAGACGAGGAACGCGCGCACGCGGCGTTCTTCGTCGACGGGGGTCGCCCAAAGCAGCGCGAGCAGCAGGAAAACCATCATCAGGCCCGTGCAGTCCGCGACTATTTCAAAAGGGACGCCTTCGACCAGCAGAAGGGACGCGTTTTGCGAGACGGAAAAGCCGCCGAGACGAAACAGCAGCGCTTCGGCGGAGGCAACCGCATTGGTCACGACTCCGATGTCGATGAGATGTATTGCGGCGTACGGGATGCCGAACAGTAGCGCGAATTTGAGGACGAACCCAACTGGCGACGGTTTTTTCACGCTGCTACCACGGAACCTTTTTCAGCCGGAGCCTGTGCGCGAGAATGTTGAAAAGATAGTGCAGCAGGATGGTGAGCACGAGTATGAACGCGATCCCGTCCCACCCGAGCGCTGCGAACAGCGGCGGGTAAAGGAGCCACGCGAGGAACAGTCCGACGACGATGAACGGCATCTGGTCTATGACGAACGACGCCTCGCCGTCTTTTATGCCGAGCCTGCGCTTGAGGAAGCTTCCGAGCAAATCGCCCGCCATCGCGCCGAACGCCATCGCGCCGACTATCCACATCTTCGTCGCGAACGACGCGTCGGGAAGGTAGATCCCATTGAAGAGCAGCACCGCGACTACGCCTGCGGCGAATCCGAACGCGACGCCACTGAGGAAACCCTGAATCGTCTTGCCGTCGCCGAACAAGCGCCTGCCGTCGATGAACTTCCCGCCCCCGTCGATGCGCGGCCCGCCGCCGAATACGACTGGGACGCTGTTGGCGACGTAGGCGGGAAAAACAAGCAGCAGCAAGCCGAGCAGGTCCATTGAGTTAATAAATCGTCGGCGAGATATAAAAAGCATGAAGCTTTCCCGTCCCCTTGTTTCGCTGGTAGGCGTTTTCGCGCTCGCGCTGCTGTTCATACTGCTCATTGCCAACTCGGGGCTCGGGATGGGCGGAGGATGCGTCGGAATCGTGCGCATTTCAGGCGACATGTCCTACGAGAGCGCGGGAATGTTCGGCGGAGGCGGCGTCACGGCGCAGGAAATCTCCGACGAAATCGCGAAGGCGAACGGGGATGAAAACGTAAAGGCGATATTCGTGGAGATAAACAGCGGCGGCGGGAGCGCGGCTGCGGGAAAGGAGATATACGATGCAATCGCCGCGTCCGGGAAGCCCACCGTCGCATACCTGGAAGAAATGGCGGCGTCCGGCGGGTATTATGCCGCGAGCGCGACCGATTACATAATAGCCAACCCGAACGCGATTACGGGAAACATCGGCGCGCGCATGGAAATCGTCAACTACGAGGGGCTTTTCGAAAAACTGGGAATAAGCACGGAAACGATAAAGCAGGGCGAGATGAAGGATATCGGCAGCCCTACGCGGAACATGACTCTCGAGGAGCGCGCGCTCCTGCAGCAGATAATCGACGAGTCGTACCAGAACTTCAGGAAGGACCTGGAGGCGGGAAGGAGGGGAAAGCTCACGGCGGAATACGAAAAGTCCAAGGACGCGCGGATTCTTTCGCCGCGCATGGCGCTCGGCATGGGATTGATTGACGAGATTGCGAACCGCGAGCGCGCGCTGAACAAGACGCGCGAACTCGGCGGCGTCGAAGGGACGGAAATCTGCGACATGGCGCCGCCGAAGACGTGGGCGGACGTCCTGAGCGAACTCGGAACGTCGATAGGAAGCGGGATCGCCGCCTCGGCGGCGAACGGTGGCACGCAGCTCAACTACAAATAGGTTTAAATTGCGCGGCGCAGAACTTTCCCCAACGCAAAAAAGAGGCGAACCCCATCATGACAGTTGTCGGCGACGATTTCATACTGAATTGCAGGAACTGCTTTTCGAAGCACGGGTACGGCGTGAGGCTCAAGGCGAACGGCGGGACGATGATGTGCCCGAACTGCCGCGAGGAATACGTCGTCAAGCGAGGATTCCTCGAGAATGTGACAGCCAGGCGTTAGCGGCGGCGTAAAAGCGGAATTTCTTCTCGTCGTTCTTGAAATCGCCCGAGTGCACAGTCCTGCGCATGCTTTTTCCCCTCTGGTAAAGGACGCGGTGCTTGCAGTGCAGCAGTTCGTGGAATACCACGTACTCCACGACGAACTCTGGCACGCGTGGGTTGTCGAGGATTTTGTTGAGGACGATTTGTGAGAACGCGGAATCGTGGAAGCCGAGAATCCGGGAGCCGCGGGATTTGGACCAAGCGATGGACGCAGGAGTAATGCCTGCGAGAACATCGGCGTATTCAACCCGAACGCGCCCCATTATTTCCGCCAAATCGTACGTCACTCCTCTTGCGCTTTCCTTCCGCTTGCGGCCGCGCCCCCTCCGAAGCGCGTCGTGCAGCTCCGAAACGCTTTCGCGCGAGGAAAATTCCCGGTATTCGTCGATATACGGGGAAGAAACGCGCCTGCGGTAGATTTTCGCCAGCAGCGAGAGCGCGAGCCCGACGAGGACGCCCCTCGGCGCGGCGGCGTAGCCGTCGCTCACCGACGCGGATATTTTTCCGTTGCGCAACCTGACGCTCGCGCCGAGCCCCGCCCTTCTTCGAAAACGCGCGTCGACGAACGCATCCACGCCGAGAATCGCCGCAGCTGAGCAGAAAGCCTCCTGCAGCGCGGAATTTTCCACGCAAAAAAAACCGCGCAAACAAATATATACTCCGCTTGAATCATGAATGCATCACTTAACGGGGTGAAAACACATGGCAAAGAAAAAGAAGAAGAAGAAGAAATAATTCCGTTGA
>JAZDNL010000012.1:0-2175 GCA_043799765.1 Microcaldota archaeon
CGGGCGATTGTCCCGTGCCTGAAGGGCGCGAACACGTTTGCGATTGAGTACCGGATACCGAACCCCGTTTCCGTCGTGAAGACGTTTTCCGAAAAAACGAACGTTTCGGTGGAGATCCGCTACGCGCTGCGCAACGCCGCCGAGGAACTGCGCAATTTCGAGTACGACGACATGCAGACGCTCACGTGCGCGGCGAAATCCGTCTCGGTTGCCACGCCGATGAAATACAAGGCGGAGTTTTTGGCAGGCGCGCTCATGCTGCAGTTCAAGCAGGACTCCTTCGCGGGCGGCGCTTCGTACGAGGCGCGCGTTCTTGTCGAATGCGATTCCCTGCAAATCGCGGCGCTGACGAAACTCGGCGAGCTGAAAAGCTCGGGCTCTAACGACACGCGCATCTCCGACGCGGAGGCGCGCATCGCCGAGGGAAAATACGCGAAGGCGCTGGAACTGCTGTTTGCGGCGGAGAACGGGATGCTGGCGGCGAACCAGACCGCAGTTGACAAGGCGGCGGCGCAGTCGGAGGTGGACGCCGCGCTCGCGTTCAATTCGACCGCGGTTCGCGCAATCGCGTCGCAGGCGCAGTCGCGCCTGTCCGCTGCGGACACGGATTCGGAAGTGAAGGCGGCGCTCAAGGGCTTGCGCGATTCGCTCAAGGCGCTGGCGCAGGAAAAAATCTCCGCGTTGAAATGCTCTTCTTGTTCGATCGAGACAAAGAACGCTGGCCAGAAGGCGCGCGAGGCGTTCGCAATCGGCGATTATCTCTCTGCGATATCGTTGGCGGAAGACACCGCTTTAATGATGGCTGCCGATGAAACCGCGGTTGAGGAAAAGAACGCGCTTCTCGCCTCCCTTTCCGACAAGCTCGATACTGCTAAAAAAGCCGCGCGCGAGACCGAAGCGCTTTTCGAAAAGGCGTTCTCGGCATCGCAGGACCGCGAGGCGGTTCGCAAGCGTTTCCTGCGCTATCAGGAAGGGCTGCGTTCGAGAACCGCACTTGAGAAGGCAATCACGGACGCGGAGAAAGCGGTTTCAAAAGGGGACGCGGAAAAAGCCGCCGGACTGATTGATGATGTCGGGTCGAGGCGGCTTGAGTTGGAGGGTTCGATTGAGGCGATGCGTGCGGAGGCGGAGCGCGAGGTCGAGCTCGCGCAGCAGGGCGACGCGCAGTTCGGCACGACCGAAACCAAGGCGGCGCTTGTTCTTGCGCAGGGCGCGCTCAAGGACGGCAGTTTCTTCACCGCCTACGTGGTTGCGAACGACGCGCGCATGTCGTTGCTCAAGCTGCCCGCACTGGCGGACGGCGGCGACGCCTCCTGGCGCGTCCTGCTCGGCGCCGCGGGGCTCTGCGTCATAGCACTGCTCGCGTACCTGTTCACGAGGAAAGGCGGGAAGCGGGCGAAGGAAATTTAGGGGCTGGATTTATAAGTTCCGTCGCGCTGGGTTTTGCATGGGATTCCTCGACGCGTTCCTCATGAAACGCAAGCCCGTGCAGCACTCCTTGAAGTGGCCGCTGCCCGAGGCGCGCTTCACCGCCGCGGTTGCCGACGCCGAGGAGGCTGTGGCGAAAATAAAGAAGCTGCACGCGAAATTCGTTTCCGGCGGCGAATTCGTGGACATGATTTACGCGAAGCAGTACGGCGAGGGAGTTTTCGCGTACATGCTCGTTCGCACGGACAAGAAGACGGAGAACGAGACTCTGCTCGCGGAAACGTACATGCTCAACGAAAACGAACAGCTCGGGGTCGACGTGGAATCGTCGTTCACGCTCGGCGAGTCGCTGGAGCGCATGGGCTACATGCGCGCGTTTCCCCGCGAGGTTACGGAGTGGCGCTTCGGCTACATGATGCTCAGAATCGCCGTGTTCGAGATTACGGACATGGGCGCTTTCGTCGAAGTCGCGCTTCCCTCGACTAAGGTGGACAAGGTGCGCGAACTGCAGGAAAAAACCGCGTTCAAGTTTTTGGAGCAGATGGGCGTGAAAAAGGAGGAGGCGGTTCCCACCGACGTAATAACGCTGCAGCTCGCGGCGATGATGGACGCGGGCGGGAAAAAAGGCGAAAGCGGGTTCACTTTGGGTGAGGGACAGTGAGGCGCGTAACCCGCTCGGAACGGCAGCTGAAGGAGGATTTCCAACACAACGTCGTAAAGCCGATAGTAAAGGCGGAAATGTCCGGA
>JAZDNL010000023.1:0-3321 GCA_043799765.1 Microcaldota archaeon
TGCGACAGCCGCGCCCTTAACGCAGCCACGTCTATCCCGTCCCTCGCGACCTTGTCCAGAAGCGCGCCGATTGATTCCGCCTTTGCGAGGAGTTCCGCCTTCTTCTCGCGGCCGAACGACGGCTTCTCCGCCGCCGCGCGCATGTCCCGCAACTGCGCGATTTCCGACAGATAGAAGTTGATGCGCTCGCCGCGCGTCTTGAAAGTGGAGGAAAGCGAATCGTAGTTTTTGGAAAGCAGGGCGGATGCCGACGCAGCCGCATACGGGTTCGTCGTCCTCACTTTCTCAACCGCCGCGGCTGCAAGCCGCTGCTCCTCAAGCACGCGCATGCGCAGCGCATTTTCAAGCGAGCGCGACCGTTCGTCCGCGTTCCGCGCGATTGTTTCCGCCTCCGCCGCCTTCGCAACCGCGCCGCGCAGCGCGGCTATCCCGGCAGTGAGCCATCCCTGCGTTTTCTGCCTTTCCAACCACGGGCCCGTCTCGCTCAGTGATTTGGCGTCCTCAAGCAGCTGCGCCGTGCGGTCCAAATCGTCCTCGAACGACGCGAGCCCGTATTCCGACGCGAGCGTTTCGCCCGCCCCGACGAGCATGAACGCGCTCTCTCCCACGTCGCGCAGCCGCTCCTTTTCAACGGCATCGAGCGCGCGCGCCGCCGACACCTGCTTTGCGTCAGCCTGCGCCTGCAGCCCTTCCCGCTCCGCTTCCAGCCCGTCGAGCACGTCCTGCACGCGGTCGCGGTACTCGACCTGCATGCGGAGAAGCGAATCGTCGGACACGAGCGAGGCAGCCGCGTCAGTTATCGGCTGCGCCGCGGGGTTCCACGCGAGAGAACTCCACGCGGACGAAACGCGGCCAGACGCGTTCACGAAGCGCTGTGCGATGCTTTTTCCCGAGCCGTCCCGTTGCTCAATCTGCCGTTGCAACTCCCCGAATTCAGCGAACAGCCCGCCTGCGGCGCCCGTGTAATTCTCGTCGGCCGCCTGCTCGAACTCCGCGATTTTCCTGTCGAGCGCCTCGAAACCCTTTTTCGCCGAATCCGACGCCTCCGTGAGCGCGGCGGCGCCATAGGAAAAGCACAGGAACGAATATTGGCGGTACGCGAAAACGCCCGACGCGCCCCACGTGAGCGAGAAGCGCTGCAGCCATGCCATCGCCGCCGCGTTCGCCAGGTCCGAGTCCGCCTTGTCCGCGAGCGTCACCGCATCCGCAAAATCCTTGTCCGCGCGGGCGTTGCGCGCGATTTCAACTGAAGCGAAACCCGAACAGTCCCGCGGAAGAAGGAACAGCGAAGCGAGCGACGGGCTTTCCGACTTCAGGAGGTAGGAATATTCGGAAAACGAGAATGCGGAGGCTAACGGAACGAGCAGCAACAGCAGCGCGATTCCCCCCAATCGCATGACGAAGCAACGGAACGGCGGTTTTTATGGGTTTGCGAGGCGGATTTCGATTCTTTTCTTCCCGCCGCCGGGATTTTTTCCCTTCGACATCCGCACGGCGCCGATTTCAGACGTGTTGCGCACGTGTGTCCCGCCGCAGTCCATCGCCTCAAAGCCCTCGATTTTCCACTTTCGGCGCAAACCAGCGGGAAAACCGCTTCCGGGCGCGCGCGTCCACGGATTGAACGAGGCGCCCTCGCTCTCCTCGAACCAGATTTCCACGCCGAGGTTGCGCGAGATTATTTCGTTCGCGCGTTTCTCGGCGGAGGCAATCGCTTCTGGCGTCAGTTCCTTGGTAAAAGTGTAATCGCTCCGTTCCTTTTCGTCGTCGACCCTTCCCGACGATGCCGTACATTCGGAATCGAATTCGCGCATCGCGAAAAACCCGACGTGTGCCGCGGTGTGCAGCCGCATTATCTTGTACCTGTGCGCCCAGTCAATCGCGCCGTGAATCTTTTGCCCGACGGAAAAGGAAGAAGCGTCCTCAACCAAGTGAAGAATGTCGTCCCCTTCTTTTCTCGTGTCGACGACTTTCACGCCTTCGATTGTTCCGACGTCGCCCGCTTGCCCTCCGCCTTCGGGAAAGAAAACAGTTTGGTCGAGAACAACCGCGTTTTCGCGCACCGCAACTACCGTAGCGTCGAACTCTTTCGCGTAAGCGTCCTTCCAGAACAAGCGTTCCGTCATTCCGTCTGCGCCTGCGTTTCGCCTTCCTTATTCAACTTGACCTGCACAATCTTCGACCCTTCCTTGCCCGCCATCGCGACCCCGATGAGCGCGTCGGCGTGTTGGCAAACCACTTCATTGTGCGACACTATGATGAATTGGCTCTGCTTGCTGAGCTGCCTGAGAAGCTGGGCGAGCTTGCGCGAGTTCTCCTGGTCCAGCGCCGCGTCCGCCTCGTCCAAAACGTAGACGGACGTCGGATTGGACGACTGTATGGCGAACAGGAACATAAGCGCTACTAGGGATTTCTCGCCTCCGCTCATGAGTTCGAGGTACTTCACTTCCTTGTTCTCCAGTTTCACCTGGAAAGTCAGCCCGCCCTCGAACGGGTTGTCCGGATTTTCGAGATAGAGCGAGCCGTCGCCCGCAAAGACGTAGCGGAAGAGCTGGCGGAAGTTGTCGTTGACGGCGTTGAACGCCCGCATGAACGTGTGCTTCTTCCTGCCCTCGATTTCCGTGATAATCGAGATGATTGCCTCTTTCTCGGTTTTGAGCTGCCCGACGCGCTGCTTGTGCTCGTTGAGTTCGGAAACGCGCTGGTCGTAAAGCTCTATGGATTTCAGGTTCACCGTCCCTAGCGCGCGCACGTTCTCGTCGAGCCGCGATTTTTCCGCGAGAAGCTCCGCCTTGTCCGTGACTTCGAGGGATTCGACGCCCTTGAATTCCTCGAGCCGGGCGTTCGCCTCGGAAAGCCGCGTTTCGACCTCGACGCGCCTGAGTTCCGACTGCCGCTCGCTTCCGTCTATCCTCTCGTACTCGAACATCAGCTTGCCCTTCCTGTTGCTGACATCGTTCGCTTTCCTGACAAGCGCCTCGCGCTCGTCCGCGAGCTGGCCGTAGCTCTTGCTGAGTTCGCGCATCTCCTTCGTGCGCTCCGCGAGCAAGGAGCGCGACTTCTTGATTGTCGCGTCGGCGTCGTCCATGGAGGTGCGCGCGTCCTTCGCCTCGCCGTCGCGTTCGCGCCCCTGCTTCTCGTAATCGGATAACTGGCGTTCGTAGCCCGCGAGCGTCTTCTCCTCCGCACCGAGCTCGCTCTGCTTCGCGCTGAGATTGATGCGCAGTTCGCTGATTTTGTGCTCGAGCTCCTTCACCGCGTTTCCGAGCCTGCCTTCCGTCTCAAAGTCAACCTTCTGCTTCGCGTCGAGGTAGCGCACGTTCA
>JAZDNL010000031.1:0-5777 GCA_043799765.1 Microcaldota archaeon
GGCGCGGGCGGGCATCGTGTTCTCGAGCCTGCTCTTCGCGGCGCTGCACTACGGCTACGGTTCTTCGGCTGAAATCGTCGCGGCGTTCGCCGCCTCGGTATTGATAGGCTTGGAGATGAGAAAAAACAGGGACGTGCGCGCCTGCATCCTCGCGCACGCCTGCTACAACCTTTCCTCTATAATCCTGGTGTTCGGCGGGCTCGCTTAGAGGAAGTCGACGTCGTCGAACCCTTCCTCGCGCCTCTTGTTCGGCGCGCCGCCGACTCCGCGAACCGTCTTTCCGAGGACGTACGGCGACTGTATTCCCGTGAATATCGCAATCGCTTCTATCTTGCCCTCGAACGTCGGGTCAATCCTCGCGCCCCATATGACAGTGGCGTTCGGGTCGACGCGCTCCGTAAGCGCCTCGCCTATCTGGTTGCATTCCCCGAGCGTCATGTCCGGTCCTCCGGTTATGTGGAGGAGCACTCCGGTTGCGCCCGTATAGTCGACGTCGAGCAGCGCGTGGTGGAGCGTGTTGTTCACCACTTCCTCGGCACGGTTGGTGCCCTTGGCCTCGCCGACTGCAATCATTGAGACGCCTCCGTTGCTCATGACCGCGCGCACATCCGCGAAGTCGAGGTTGATGAGCGAGGGAGTCGTGATTGTCTCGGCGATTCCGCGTACCGCCCTCGCTATAATCTCGTCCGCGACGTTGAACGCCTTGTCAATCGGCAGCGAAGGCACGATTTCAACCAGCCTGTTGTTGTCGATGACGATTATCGTGTCCGCCTGCGCCTTCAGCGCCTCAAGCCCCGCATCCGCCTTCTCGAGGCGCGCGCGCTCGAGCGCGAAGGGATAGGTTACAATCGCGATGACGATTGCGCCCTGCTTCTTCGCGATTTCCGCGAGAATCGGCGACGCTCCCGTGCCGGTGCCTCCGCCCATTCCTGCGGTGAGGAACACCAGGTCCGCCCCGTCGAACATCTTCTCAAGCGCGTCGCGCGAAACGTCGGCCGCCTTCGCGCCGATTTCGGGATAGCCGCCTGCGCCCAGGCCGCGCGTTATGCTCGCCCCGATGAGCACTTTCTTCGCGCTCTCGGATATCGTCGTGAGATGAAGCTTGTCCGTGTTTATCGCGATGAGCTCAGCGCCTTTTATGCCCGCCTTCGCCAGGCGGTTTATCGAGTTGCAACCCGCGCCGCCCGCGCCGACGACCATCAGCTTCGGGGTTTCGAACTGGAAATCCTCCTGCTGCTGCTTCCTGCTGCTTCTGGACCTCATCGCCTCGCTTACCAAATCTTCCACGCAATCACCTGCCCCACTTGAGTATCACTAGATAAAGGAAAACCCTCGGCTGAATTAAAAAGGTTTTGTTTAAAGGCTGCGCCTCTCGGAAGCAATATAAAGGCGTTTTCGGAAAATCATTCACTGACCGCATCCCAAGTGCGGCATGAAAGGTGGTTTGATGATAATCGGCGGAAGAATCACGGAAGCAGTCGCAAAGAGGCTAAAGGACGGCAACATCTCGGGGCTGAACGTCAACATCGACATCATATCGGTTAAGGAGGAGGACGGCAAGATCGTCGTCGCCTACAGCCACAAGACCGAATACCAGGACGGCGTCGCCGAGCTCATAGTGAAGGGCGACATCATCTCCGACGAGGAGTCGAAGAAGCGCAAGGAAATCGCCGAGGCGTGGAAGGATAAGAAGTACATGGATCCCGCGTTCGCGGAGGACGTGCTGAACGCAATCGGCTACAGTGCCGCTTCGGTCGGAACCTTGCTCGCGTTCTCGCTCGGAATCGGCGCTCCCCTGAACCTGCCGCGCGCGAAGCTGAACGTGAGCGAAAAGGGCAGAGCGAGTTAAGTTTTTTTTATTTCCTTTTTTTCGACAGCCAGTAGTACCATACTGCGTAGTATGTAACAAGCACCACGACGAGCGTTATCCTGAAGAGGAAGTCGTGGAGCAACGCGGAAGCCTGCGAGTTCTGCGGATTGAAGGCGGCGAGCGAAACCGCGATCCGAATAGGGTTAAGCACCAGCAGCACCGCTATCCCAAGCAGCACGCCCTTCAGGCGCTCGCCGAGTTTCCTGTCCCAGCTCGCCATTATTATTCCCGCGAGCACGGCGATTTCCACGCGCCCCCAGCACAAGTCGCCGATTTCGGCGTCGAAGGAAGGAGTGGAGGAAACGATGTGCGCCGTCCCAGCCTCGAAAGTAATGGACGCGTTAATGCCCGCTACGCCAAGCATTACTTTCGACGAATACGCGGCTATTTCCGAAAACGGTTCCGCGAAAAAGCCGAGCACGAAATACGCCGGCACCGCGACGAGCAGGAACAGGACGATGAAAAGGACCGCGTCCTTCGCTTCCTTCAATTACGAAACCCCGAGCGAGCTGCTCGCGAAATAGACGACTATGCAGTACAGCGCAACCGCGACGGGCAGGGACTTGCCGATGCTCACGTAGGTGTGCAGCTTGTTTCCGGTATCCTCTATCTGCGAGTTGAAGTACGTCAGAAGCGTCACCACCTCTATGACGTAGACGCCCATGATGAGCACGAACGTCGCTGGGTCGGCGCTGTTCTTGAGCGCCTCCTTGTTCGAGAATATGTTCGTCATCCCGCCGAATCCCTGCACCCCCGCGGAACTCACGCCCTGCTCCGCGGTCTCGGTTTGCGCGGAACCCATCATCGAGTTCATTATCAGCCGCTGCATCGCGCTGACTACGGCGAGAACGACGGGCGCGACGAACGTGGACATCGTGCTGAGCATAGTTGTGACGTCCTCGAGAAGCTTGCGGAGCGATTCGTCGATTTTCTGCGCGTTGCGGAGCTGGAGCGAGAGCGAGATGAGCGACTTCGCCGCCACGTTCACGCCCAACTCCACGGAGTCGACGAGGAACTGCATGCCGCTCCTGATTGTGCGCGACGGGAGGTTTTTCAGCGCGCCGAACGTCTCGTCGAATATGGCGGCGTCAAGCGTCATGCCCATGGTCGTGATGTTCTCGAGTATGCGCCTGAACACGTCCTTCGCTATGCGGCTTTTGGGCAGGAAAACAACCGCGCTGCGCAATGCCTCTTCAATGGGCTTGTTCTCGCCCATGCGGGACGCTAAAACATACATGGCGTCCTTGAACTCGTTCTCCATGTTCCGTATCTCCGTCTGGACGCGCAAGCGCTCGCTGTATTCTCCCAGAAGATAGACGCTTACGGAGATGGCTATGCCCAGCAGGAACCCGAAAATCGTGAACTCGCCCAGGAACAGGCCGTACTGGTCGAAGAACGTGATGCGCGGCAGCTTGGCTTTTTCCTCCTCGAAAACCGCGTAGTCGGGAATCACCCCCAGCGTGCCGGGAATCATGACGCCCTCGGGCGCGGTGATGGGCATCCCGAAGCTGTCGGTCATGAAGTTGTTGGCGGGTATGACTACCGAGTTTATCGCGTCCTGCGTGACGCCCTGGTCCGTGAGGTAGCCGATCCCGATGAATCCCGTGATTATCATGAGCGCGAATATGCGGAACGGCATGCTGATGCCGAAAACCTTCGCAATGCCCCGCGGCGGCAATCCGGGAAAGTCCGGCGGGATGTCAGGCGGCACGTACGTCGGCGGCTTTCCCGCAACTATGTTCGAGCCAAAGAGATAGACGATAAGCGGAATCACGAGATTGTACGCGACGAACATGTACTCTGCTTTGGCGAGAGGCATCCCGCTCATGCTCCCTCCAATCGGAAGGATGATGGCGAGCAGCAGCGGAAGCAGGATTCCGAAATAATAGAGGTAAACAGTTGGCTGGTGGAGCTTCCGCGCGTACATGTCCATTTTTTCCTTCGTGCCTTCGAGCACGTCGTCGCCGGCCTTTTCCAGCAGTTCCTCGCGCCGCTCCTTGTTTCCCTCGAGCAGGGAGGCGCGTATGAGCATCAGCGCGTGCTTGAAGTCCTCGTTGTATCCGCCCCACGTGTACGCCAGCTCGTCGAGCCCCTCCTCTATGCTCGCATATCTCCCGATCTGCACGTCCCACACGATTTTCTTCATGTCCTCGGCGATTTTCCCACGTCCGTGGTTCGCGGCGAACTGCACCGCCTTCTCCAGGTTCGGGGTGAGCCGCATGCTCATCGTCAGGTAGTTCACGATTTCGGGGATGTACGCTAGCGCGAGCATCTTTTCGCGCTCAACCGCGCCGTGCGGGTATTTCAGGTAGAAGTAGCTTCCGCCGATGGGAAGCAGCAGGAACACGCCCGCGAGCCCCATCTTCAGCATCTCGTCTATGGGCGCGAACAGGTAGACGAGGCTGGCCAGGACGACGCCTATGGCGATGCCGCCCATGAACAGGCCCTTGTAGGCGGCATAGAACTGTTCTGCTGTTACATCCCACCCGAGGAATCCGAACATGTCCGCCTGTTCAGGCGTGAATTTCGCCCCTTTTCCGAAGGACTTGAACGTCTTCGCTAGCGTGTACGTAACAGTGACGAATCTCGGCGGGCCCTGCTTTTCCTTTTTCTCCTCGTAATGGTAGCTCTTGTCCGGCTTCTGCCTGTAGAGGCCGCCCTCCGCCTTCTTGAAGTCGTCGCGCATATCGCGCTTCTGTTTCGGCGGCTCTGGCATGAAAAGGGGAAGGCGGCTAAATATTTAAACTCGCGGCAACTCAAAAAATCATGGCTGAAACCTGCTTCGAGAATTACCCGCTGCCCATCGTCCTGCTGGCGCTTCTTTTCGCCATCGCCAGTTGGGTGCTCGGCGCTTTGCTGGTCGGCGCGGTTGCCGCGTGGCTCGGAGCGGCATACGTCGCCCTCTGCCTGCTCACGCTGGCGGCGACGATGTGCTGGCGCTGCAAATACTGCGCCTACTACGGCAAGCGTTGTTATTGCGGTCTCGGCATTCCCGCCGGAATGCTGTTCAAGAAAGGAAATGCCGCCGAATTCCGTGAAACGAAGAACCTCGTGCCCGCCGCGATATTCGGCTTCGGGACGCTGCTCCTGCCGATAATCGCCGGCGCTTACATTCTGCTTACCGCGTTTTCGTGGGATGCCATGATACTGCTGGGCATATACCTCGCAGTTGCCGTGATTCCCACGTTCTTCCTGAAAAAGAACCTGTTCTGCAACCATTGCAGGCAGGCAAAACTCGGCTGCCCCGCCTACGAAGGCATGACTGGAAAGCGCCGCTGAAGATTTAATAAACCCGAAAGCGCTTCCCTTTTGCATGAGGATTCTGAGGCCCACTGAGCTGCTGGAGCGCACGAAGGCGCTGCACCAGAAGGAGGCGGACGTAGTCAAGCGCGAGCGCGAGGCGGCGAAGGAGTTCCAGCAGGCGTTCCGCGAGCGCACGCTCACCATCGTCACAACCGCGTTCGGAGTGGTTGCCGCGCTTTTCTGGCAAACCGCGATAAGCGACATGATACGCACGTACATACCGACTACGGGAATCTGGCAGTACGAGTTGATCGCCGCTTTGCTCGTAACTGCGATGGCAGTTACCGCGATTTACCTAATAGGCAGATGGAGCGGAAAGGGGGAGAAAAAATCATGACAACTGCGAAAATCGTTTACTGCGACGGGAAGGACGAGGACGGGGAACTGTGCAAGAGCCCCGCGTTCTGGAAGTGCAAGTCGTGCGGACGCCCAGTTTGCTCGAAGCACGCGTTCGACAACGGCGCCCCCGTTTGCTACTGCGGGAAGCCGGACTTCGAGAGATGCCAGTGAAAAGGGTGATTTGTGGTGTTGTTTGAAGCAATGGCGCGGCGGTTGGTTGCGTGCGCGGCATTTTTCGCCGTTCTTGTTTTCTGCGCGCCGTTCG
>JAZDNL010000034.1:0-10465 GCA_043799765.1 Microcaldota archaeon
CGATGTTGCGGTCATATGCGGCGACTTTACGACGCGCGGACCCGTTGGTTTCGCTGAGGACTTTCTTGACGCCGTCAGGATTCCGTGCGTCGCGGTTTTCGGCAACATGGATGACGCGCGCGTCGCGGAGTTGCTGGAAAAACGCGGCGTTTCCATCCATCTGAAAACGAAAAAAGTCGCGGGCATCTCATTCGCGGGAATCGGCGGAAGCAATCCCACGCCGTTCGGGACGCCGACGGAGTATTCCGAAGCGGAAATAACCGGAATGCTGGAAGGAATGCGCGTTACGCACGAAACCGTTTTCGTTTCTCATTTTCCGCCGTTCAACACCGCCGCCGACTTCATTCACGGCAGGCACGTCGGCAGCCCCGCGCTCCGCGCCTTTCTCGAAGAAAAACAGCCCCGCGCCTGCATCTGCGGGCACATCCACGAGGCGGAAGGCGCCGACCATGTCGGAAAAACGGAAATAATCAAGATTCCGCCGTTGCAGAATGGAAAGGCGCTGCTGCTGGATTTGGAAAATCTCGACGTCAAAGAACTCCGTGCTTAGCGCTTCTTCTTCCGTTTGGGTTTCGCTTTCTTTTTCGTAGTTTTCTTCTTCGCGGCGCGTTTCACGTGCTTCTTCTTTCCCCCCGCTTTTTTCTTCATCTTTTTCGCCGCGTGTTTTTTCTTGGGCTTGGATTTTTTGGATTTTGATTTCTTTTTCTTGGAGGCTTTCGCCCTTCTTTTCTTTTCCGCCTCGTCGTACTCGGGCTCGTGCTCTTCGGCGGCGGGCGCCGTGCTCTCGTGGTGCTCGTCGTCGTACTCCTTCGGCAGCGACTGCTCCGCGATATCGTCCGCGCCGCCCAGCTCGAACTCCGTCTCCTCAAGCTCCGTCTTGTAATCGCGTTCGAATTCTCCCATATTTCCTCACCGCGTTATCTTCGTTTCCGAATATACCTCAAGCAATTCCTTCCGCTGCTCGAAGTGCTTCCGCACCGGGGCAACGACCCTGTCAACCGCCTCTGCGACGCCGGCCTTCAAGTCAATCGCGTGCAATTTCCCCGCCGCGTAGTCGCGTTCGAGTTCGTGGTAGGATGCGTAAGAAACGTCCCCGCCGAATTTCGCGGGACGCGTTATCGCCATTTCCTTCGCCTCGCGGAACGCGACGTATTTCGCGAGTTCCATCACGGGGTTGCCCTCGGCGCCCGCGGGGCAGTAAGCGCCCTTCATTTTTTCGGCGATCTGCTCCTTCGTGTCGTGCACGAAAATCGCCGTCTTCGGCTTTGATTTGCTCATTTTTCCGTCGGTAGGCATCTTCGTCTTGCCGTCCGTTTCGGGCGCGAGCAGGCCCGGGAGTATGTGATGGTGCAGCGCAATCGGCGGCTTCCAGCCCATCTTCGGGAACTCGTCGCGCGCCAGCATGTGCACCTTGCGCTGGTCCATTCCCGCGTGCGCCACGTCCGCGCCGATGGTTTTGATGTCCACCGACTGCATCGAGGGATAGAAATAGGCTGCGGTTTCCAAAGTGTCGTTTTCCAGCCGGCCCATGATCTGCATGCAGCGCGTCGCTCTCGCCAAAGAGAACTTCTTCGAGAACATGACGACGTCTCGCCAGTATTCGTCGTTGTTGTGGTAGAGCTCGCTGCCGTGGACGACTTTCGCGCCCGGGCAGAAGAACTTGAACGCCTCCTCGTAGTATTTCGACGCGCGCCGGATTTTATCCCAGTCGCCCTCGAGCTTGTTGTTTATGACGGAATGCCAATCCGCGAGAAAAACCTGGCACTCAAAGCCAGCCTCAAGCAGGTCGCGAACCTTGTACCCGGAAATAACGAGCGAACCGACGTGTAGCAGGCCCGAAACCTCGAACCCGATGTAGTGCACCGGCTTGCGCTTCGTCTCGAGCAATTGCCGAAGCTCCGCTTCCGTGACGAGCTCCTCCGTAGGCGCCCGCGTCGCCAATTCGATGCGCTTGTCGATGTCCATTTCAGCTATACCGCTAACCGCTAAAACGAGGGCGTATTTAAAAAGCTATCTTCGGTCAGTGCCTTACTTCTTGGTACTCTTCCGATTGCCGCTGCAATAATACCCCGTGCTTGCCGTAACGGCGATCTATCGGAACTAGTGCTGAGTGGACCTTAATTGCAGGCAAGTTCCCATACCCGGCATGAATTTTAAACTCATTAGCGATTTCCTTGCCAAACTCCAGTTGACCCTTTTTGACGTGGATTACCGGTTTTCCAAGTCGTCCAATCTCTACTATGGCTATTATCCCAGTAGGATCGGTAACCTCAAAGGCGCCCGCATTGGCAGTGACGCTATCCGGATCGTTATAACCAAACGTTTTCTTTTTGGAAAAAACGCGGCGTATTCCCGTAACGCGCAAAATACTGCTGAAAAACAAGTTCGATCTGTTCCATGGTCCAGATTCCGGAAACTTTTTAGTATCGGGGTGATTTCGTATTAGTGTCTTGACTATATTCTCCGCAGTCTGGAGGCGATTAACAACATATTTTGCGCGCAATCCCGACTTTGCCCTGATGCCTGCCATGAACAATCACCAAGTAACGACTAGGATGAGGACTATTTAAGGATTTCCGAGCGCTTCCGCGCCAAAAGAAACGCTACGCGAGGAGGGGAATCAGGAGGACCTTGAAACTGAAGGGGAACCTCGGTTCCCCTGCGGTTCAGGCCTACTTCTTGCCGCCCTTCTTCTCTTCCTTCGCGGGAGCAGCCGCTTCCTTGCCCTCGGCGGCAGGGGCGCCTTCCTCGGCCGCAGCCTCCGCGGCAGCCGGCGCAGCCTCTTCCTTGGGCTTCTCGATCTCCTTCTTCTTGAAGACGTGCTCCTTGCGGGACATGTTCAGGGTGTCGCTGGTGATGTCGCGTATGCGCCACTTCCATTTTCCGCTGATTTTGCGCATCGCCCTGTCGAGCGCCTTTTTCAGGACCGTCAAATCCTTCGCCATGATGCGCGCCCTGAAAAGCACTTCGCCCGGGTGGACGCGCGCCATGCGCCCCTTCGGCTTGCCGAAGGCGCGCTTCATTCCCTTGGAGATTCTGTCGGCGCCTGCGACTCCGAGCGCGCTGTGCTCGCGCACAACTAGGTGCGGGTACGCAACCACCTGCAAATAGAAGTTCGCGAACAGTTTCTTTTCCAGATACTTGTTCGCCGCCTGCCTGGCAGCCTCGATGGAGTTGTCGCGCACCTGAATCGGCACCTGCGCAACCAAGTCAACCTCGAGTTCGTAGCGCTTGTCGGTGCCCATGTTGAACTGGCGCACCTTGGAGTTCGGCACTCCCTTCACGAAGCTCTTGCGCGGCTTTCTGGTGGAAACGCGCGTCCACGGCTGAGCCCTAAGAACGCGGCATGTCCTTGCAGGTCTGATTCCCATAAGCGTTATTCACCCTATACTAGCAACGAAACAGTAGGCATTATACTGCCCTCTCGGCTATAAAAACGTTATTACTTCCTGCGAACCGCCTTCTCTATGAGGCGGCGGTGGTGCTCCGAGACGCGCTGCTCGTATTCCTCTATCGGAAGTATCACCTTGCCCGACTGGTAGATGATGAGCGCGAGAACGGCGATGCCCAACCAGAACAGGAAGCCTGCAATCGGGCCGAGAAGGACGCCGAGGACGTCTTCGTTGGAGAAGACGTACGGCGCGCCGATTGCCCAGCCGAACAACTGCTCGGTGAGTTCGGGCCGCATCATCGCGGTGTTCACCTTGTCAACTACGAGAAATATGTTGTAAGCCGATTCCGCTACCTTCAGCACGGACGCGAGGACGAAGAACGCTCCCGCGAGCTTCAGCATGTGGAAGCGCTTCCCGCCTATCTTGAGCCAGAGCATCTTGTGCATAACTTCACCCGTAACCATTACGGGCACGGTATTTAAATATATTCGGCGGCGAAGTACGCTCAGGTGAACCGCTTGAAACGGAATTACGGCACTTGGCTCGGCATCGCCCTTGTTTTCGCGATAATCGTCATCGGACTCATTTTCATATCGCAGAAGCCCCGCTAATTCACGAAAAATACGGGATGGGCCCGCGGAGAATCTCACGCCTTGCCCCTTTTCTTTAGCGAAAGAAAAGGTGCGATGGCTCCGCGCCAAAAGAAACGACGTTCAGCAGGAAGGGGAGTCGGTGGAGTAAGCACCGAGGGGAAACCCGCGGGTGTCCCCTCAGCGGCTTACTGGGCCCGCGGAGAATCGAACTCCGAATCTTCGCTGTGTAAGAGCGACGTCTTAGCCATTCGACCACGGGCCCGTGATGGTTTATTTGAGGCGCGTCGGTTTTAAGCTTTTCAGCCGCGGTTCAGCGTGCCGCCCGCGTCCTCGCAGGCGCGCTTGTAATAGTTCAGGATTTTTTCGGGATAGCGCGCGCCGAGTCCCTCGCCTTCGCAGCACTGGTCGATATTGTGACCGCTGCAGCCGCCGTACGTGGGATAGTAGTAGCGACACGACTCGACCATCGCATCGTACGCGTCCATTCCGCTTTTCATGTTCGCTATTGCGCGGCTCTTCGCCCCCCCTCCGCGGTTGTAGCCGAAGAGCGTGAGCGTAAGCGCGTATTTTCCGTAGTCCGCGCCGAGTTCGGACCTGCTTTCCGCAAGCCTGCTGCTGAGTTCCGCGGTCCCGCGGTTTATGTTGTCCTCGAGGGAGCAGCCGTTAGGGTCGCACGAGAGCACCTGCATCAGCCCCTGGCTGTTTATCTGGTGGTTGCAGCTGCTCTCCTGCATTATCAGCGATTCCACGAGCCCTATATCAATGCCCATCGCCGTCAAGCCGTTCCTTTCCATGTACGTCTTCAGCAGTGCCTCGTGCTTCCCGCACTCGGAAAGGGCGGCGGGTGTCGAGGATACTGCAACGCTGCACCCGGTAATCGGGCGCTCGGCAGTGCCGATGGCGTTGATTTTCCCGATGCCGAAGTATTTCGCGACGCCGTCGAATATCGCGCGGGCTGCTTTCTTCCCGAAATCTGGGTCTGTGTGGTATTTCGGGTCGTCGACACGCGACACCTCGACCAGCACCGCGGGGACCTTGAAGTCGCTTATCCAGAGCTTGCCGTCCTGCGACTTCGTTTCCGACCAAAGCCCGCCGCTCCTGGCGCTGACAATCGGCGCGAGCTGCGAGTTTATCATGTTTGCCAGTTGGATGCTCTCCTGCTTGTTGGAGGTTTCTGGATAGTATACGAGTTCCAGCCCCGAACCCGCGCTGTCGTGATGAACCGAAACGACGGCGCCGACGTTCTGCTGCCTGAAGTAGCTTCCGATTTCGGAGAGTGTGGGGTCGCTGTTGCTGCATTGCGAGGTCGGTATCCGTTTCACCACGATCACTCCGGCGTTCCCGAGAAGCCGCGCTAATTCCTCGGCTACCACCGCGTTGCGCTGGTTTTCGCATATGCTTCCGTCGCAAGCGCCGGGATTGCAGCCGTTCCCGTAGAAGTGCCCGCCTTCGACCCCGATCCTGTTCCCCCTGAGTGCGCCGGCGACGAAGCCGTTGTCGGGAAGCGTGTCTGCCTTCAGTTCGTCATTCATCTGCTTCAGGGAATCCATCTCCTTCTTCGAAATGTGCTCTATCCTTACCTTGATTTTAAGTTCGGCGCTCTTTTCCGCCGACGGGACGCTGATTTTCATGACACCTTCGAGCGAATCCGCCTTGATTTTCCCGTCGGCGTCGCGCGGCGCCTTTTCGAGGTCCACCTTCACTGATGCCGAGTATTCGCCGCTTTCGAACTCGAACTCCGGAGTCGGTTTAACGTACTTAGAAACCGTTCCCGTAACCCTCACCGTAACTTCGCGCTGTTCGGGCGCCTTGAACGAAACAGTTTTTGAATCTGAGGTGTCGGACTCGCTGAGCGTGAACGAGATTTCCGTCGGCAAATCCTCGAACCACGGCACGGGCGTCGGCGTCGGGACAACCGACGGCGTTGGCACGGGCTCCGCCTCTATCGCCTTCGCCGCGTCGTAATCCGGATTCAGGATGCGCGTGTCTATATCCTTCTTCGCGTCGTCGACCGCCTTTTCAACCGCATCCGCAAGCGCGGGAGTAATCGTGCCGTTCAGCGCGGCATTAATCTTCTTCTGCACCGCCTTCGCTTCCGCGCGGTTCGCCTTCAGCGACGCGATTTTCCTGAAGGATGGAAGCAGCAGGTTCTGGTCCGAGCTGGAAAGTGGCGCAGTCAGGAAATAAACAGGCGAGCGTTCGGGATTCCGGTTGGCGCGGAGGAATTCGATGCTCTTTTCCACCGCCTCGCCTGGATTGAGGCGAAGCGACGCGTACTTTATCAGCGGCTGCGGTTTCTGGGAAAGGAGCGCGTAGGACTCCGCCTGCGGCGGCTTGGTGCTGAAAACAAGTTCGTTCGGGTCGGTTTCGTCGTCGGACGGAAGAATCGTCGTCCAGCCCGCTTCCAGCAAATCGTCGCCCTCGTTTTTCACGAGCGCGGATTCCACCTTGTTGCCCTTGTCGTTCGTCCAGTAGTCCTGCGCAACCGACGCGGCGAAGCGGCCGACGTTCACCATTTCCTTCGGCTGCGACGGGCTTGAAAGGTTCACGGGCGACTTTTTCAAGGGCGCGTTCTGCTGCGAAAGCAGGAGCGCGGCGATTCCGATTGCGAGCACTAGCACTATCGCGGCAGCCTGAAGCTCCCTTTCCTGCATACGCTAAAGCAACTCCCACGTTTTATAAATCGCTTTTCGTTAACCGTTATGGGTGGTTTGTAATGAGGAACGCGTTCGCATGCCTGTTTTTCGCTTTCGTCGTCATGCCTGTTCTCGCTTCGTCCGCTTCCTGCACGCTGACGATGACGAGCAGCGAAACGTACGGTCCGCTGACGTCGCCTGCGAGGGCGGTTTTCACCGCGCTGCCCGACGACGTGGCGAGCGCCACGATAAAGTGCAATTCGGCCGACGCCGGCGTTTCAGTCGCAATATCGCGCGTCGCCGGCAGCGTCTACGCGTCGCGCATCTGTTCCTATCCCCCTGTTGAGAACAGCACGGTTTTCTTGGTGGAAGCGGAGGCGGGCGGGGTGCGCTGCGGAAGCTCCCTTTCCGTGAAATCTACGACGCAGAGCGTCGGCGTCCTGAAAAGCCTGCTTGAATCGAGGCTGGGCGCCTACTTCAATGAAACGCCGGTTTTCTCGAAAACCGACGACAATGCGAATTACATACGGTACTGGAGCGGAACCGTGCGCGACGGCCTGCCGACGTACGTGGACGGCAATCCCGTGCGCCTCGGCTATCGCTTCTCCTTTTACAAATACCTCGGCGAGGACATAGATATCGAGCAGGAGCGCTACATCGTCGGGCAGGTTGTCGGAAACAGGAGCGTCGAACTCGTCGAGGCCACCGGTGTGAGCAGCATGTTCCCGTCGAAGGTCAGGTATTCCTGCACCGTTGACGGCGCAAAGCACAACATCGTCGCCTATTTCCAGTACGGAATCACCTGGAACCAGATAGGCGCTGTTTTCGCGAAGATTTACGACGCGTGCGATTCGGCGCAGCTGGTTTTTGCGCCTGCGCCCGCGCCGACCGCCGCGCCTTCGGCGGAGCCGTCGGCTTCAGCAACCGCGACGCCGCGCCCGACCGCGAAGCCCACGGCGGTTCCTACGCAGGTTCCGACGCCGACTCCGTTGCCCACCGCCGTGCAGCCAGCGCCCGCTCCGCAGGACAACACGCTGGTTTACGCGGGCGTAGTGCTCGTGCTGCTAGCGGCGGTGCTGTGGTACGCTACCTCAGGTAACAAAGGGAAAAAAGAAGAAAAAGGGAAAAAGAAAAGATAGGGCGCGCGTTTATATGACGCATCCCGCAGGATGCGTCGTGCGCCCGCTTAGCACCACGTCTGGAACACGGTGTACTCGAGCGTCGCCTCGGCGTTCGCGGGGACACTTATCATCCACGATGCCGTGCGCGCGTCCTTCTTCTCGTGCTTCAGCGTCTCGCTGCGGATTTCCCACGTCCCCCAGAGCGAATCGTCCACGTACTTGACGGAAACGGCCGAATCCTTGCGGTTCGTCAGTTTCACGGTGTACGAGTACTCGCTGCTGCACGAGCCCATCTGGCGCTGGTCCGCAGTGGTCTTCTCCGCGGTTATGTCCATCGCGTTGCCCACGAAAAGGCGAACCTCGCCCTCCTTCGGCGTGTGGCTGATTGCGTCCTCGCCGAGGAACTGCAGCTGCCCGTCCGCGTCGGGCTTCATCACGCGCACCTTTCCGGCGGGAAGCGCGGCGTCGAGCCCGTTGCCCGTGTTCTTGAATACGAGCTTTGTCTGAATCTTGTCGGACTGCGTGGGCTGGTAGACGTACTGCTTCTCTACGGGCACGGAGCGCGCGTTCATCAGTTCTATCTGCTTCGTCTCCTTGTCCCGCAGCGTGGTCGGGCGCTCCAGGGTGTAGAGGTTGTACTCGAACACGTTCTGGGTTGAGAACTGCGGCTGCGGCGTGCTCATCGCCACGGGCACAGCGCTCGAACCTTCCGATCTCGTGCTTTTCAGCATGTTGTCGTAGTAAATCGGCGCATTGTTTTCCGCGAGGTGGATGTCCCCTGCGACGAGCTTCAGCTTCGCGTTCGTGAACGTGGCGCCCGCGTTGTTCTGCACGGACACCCAGCCCTGCAAATCAAGCGCCGTGTCGTCCGCGTTTGCAATGGCGACGTAATCCGCCTCCCACGTTATCCCGTGCGTCAGGTACGACAGCTCTATTTCGTGCGTGCCGGATTTCTGCGTTCCGAGCAGGAGTTCGATTGTCGGCTTCGTCATCAATCCTTCGGGAAGCTGCGGGAACTCCACTTCCGCGTAATCGCGTATGGCGACGATTCCGTTCGAAGTCTGCAATACCAGCCCGTCCGCGTTGCTGAGGAGCGTGCCCATGAGCGTGCGGTTGCCCGTGTTCACGTAAATCTGCTTGCCGACGTACTTGTCGAGAAGCGCGTACTGGCTCACGAGGTCGTACTGGTAGTTCTGCTCCAGCGCCTGCGCGTCCGCGTCCGTCATGTCCTTCACGTGTATGCTCGTCGCGTCAATCTGCTGCGCAACCCCCTGCAATGAAATCGAATTCGTCCCCTGCGTCAGCGGGACGGAGCGTTTTTCCTTCACGAGCCCGAGCCCGCTTGAAAAATACCAGTACGACTGCGTCGCCTGGTAAGCCGTCACCTCCACGGAAGAAGGCGCGTCGGACTGCGTCGCGTAGGATTCGCCCATGTCCCAGTTCACCTTCATGGTGCCGGACTGCCTGTTGTTCAAAAACGCGAAGCCCACCAGCAGCAGCAGAACAAGCGCTACTGCGCCTATTGCGAAAAGCTTTTTCTCCCCATTCATTCAATCACCTGAATTTGTTTTTTTGGCGGCTAATAAATACCCTGTTTTTTCGCCAACCTTCTGCCTTAAATTCCGAATGCCGCCTAAACCCTCACAAGGGCTCGTAGCTCAGTCTGGATAGAGCGACTGCCTCCTATGCGCTTTTTGCTCGCGCCGATGCGCTCGCAAAACCTGCACTAAAACGGGGCAAGCAGTAGGTCGGGGGTTCGAATCCCCCCGAGCCCGCTTAATCTTATTAACCTTTGCGTCCTAAGTGCCGAGGGGGTGGGCTCGTTATGGCAGGAAAGAAAAAAGTCATCATCGTGGGTGCGGCGGGAAGGGACTTTCACAATTTCAACACCTATTACCGCGGGAATCCCGAATACGAAGTCGTCGCTTTCACTGCTGCGCAAATCCCTGACATATCCGGCAGGAAATACCCGGTCGAGCTCGCGGGCAAGGAGTACCCGGACGGAATCCCGATCGAGGACGAGGCGCGGCTCACGGAACTCATAAGGAAGCACGGCATTGACGACGTCGTCTTATCGTACAGCGACCTTTCGCACGAGCAGGTGATGCACATCGGCTCCACCGTCCTTGCGGCGGGGGCGAACTACGTCATGCTCGGGCCGAACGCCACGATGGTGAAGTCCACGAAACCCCTGATAAGCGTCTGCGCGGTGCGCACCGGAAGCGGGAAGAGCCAGACCACGCGCAGGGTTTGCGAAATCCTCAAAAAGATGGGCAAGCGGGTCGCGGCGATACGCCACCCGATGCCTTACGGCAACCTCGCCGAACAAGCGGTGCAGCGCTTCGCCACGTACGCCGACTTGGACAAGCACAAGTGCACGATTGAGGAGCGCGAGGAGTACGAGCCGCACATCGACCGAGGAAACGTCATATATGCGGGCGTGGATTACGAAAAGATACTCAGGCAGGCGGAAACGGAGGCGGACGTCATCGTATGGGACGGCGGGAACAACGACTTCTCGTTCTACAAGTCCGATTTGTACATAACCGTGGCTGATCCGCACAGGCCCGGACATGAATTGAGATATCATCCCGGCGAAACTAACGTGCGCCTTGCTGACGTCGTCGTGATAAACAAGGTGGACACCGCGAGGAAGGAGGATGTGGAAACCGTGCGGAGGAATGTCGCGTCCATCAATCCCCGCGCCAAGATAATCCTCGCCG
>JAZDNL010000070.1:0-6226 GCA_043799765.1 Microcaldota archaeon
GCGCCGAGCTTCTCGTAAACCTCGCGGAAGTCCTGCATGTAAAAGTCGGCGTAAGACCGGTTGCTTCCGTCAGGCGCGGGTATTTCGCTCAAAGGCTTGCCCATGTGCTCGGCGTACTTCTGCTTGTCAAGATAAACCGGAAGCGAATCCATCGGGTCGTAGTCGTCCTCGCCGTAATAAAACGCGGCTTTGACGCCCGCGTCCTTCAGCGCCTTGTAGATGACGTCGTGTATCAACACGCCTCGGAGCGCGCCCACATGAACCTTTCCAGAAGGCGTCTTCGAGTCGTTGACTACCTGCGCGCCGCTGGCTCCGCGAGCGATTTGGTCCGCCCAGAACATTCCTTCCGCCATATGCTAAGAAAACGCGGGAAGGATAATAATGGTTGCGGCGACGTCACGGGAAACGACGCCTGCGGAACTATTTAAGCCCTGCCGGCCTCCGCTTTCCGTGACGGAATACCTGACGTTCGAACGGCTGGTGGAAATCAACCGCGAGGTTACGAAGATTTCCGGGGACCCGCACACAGTCCAAAACGAATCCAATCTCCGGCACGTCCTAGAAGCCGTAAGATACAAATACGAGGGAAACCCCGAGGCGGTTCTGCTGAAAGCCGCCTATCTGCTGTTCATGCTGGCGGGAAAGGCGCACGCGTTCACGGAAGGGAACAAGAGAACCGCAGTAACTTCGACGATAGCCTTTCTGCATCTGAATGGATACAGGATAGATACTGCCGAACAGGAAGAGTTGGTCAACTTCGTCCTGGAATTGGCGTCAGGGAAACACTCGCTGACTCGTGCCGAAAAATGGCTGGGCAAGAGGGTTAAAAAGCGCGTTCAGGACTAACGTAGTTGGTAGAAATGACGGACAAGGAATTCAGCAAACTCGTCAAAAAGATAATCGCCAAGAACAAGAAGGCGCTAGCGGAGCTGGCGAAGCACTAGTTTTACGGATAATAATGGTTGCGGCGGAAGGCAGGCTAAACCGTAATCAGCGACGCTTCGGCTGGTTCCGATTACGAGCCTACTTTATTGTCGCGCCGACCAGCAGCAAAACGACTCCGCTCGCAATGAGCGGAATGGAAAACGATTCGTACGGCTTTACGGACTGGGTTGCCGTTATCAGCCCGAATAAAGCGCTTTGTTCAGTGGTAGTGGTATAGTTCATTGCAACTAATCCCGCTAAAACAACCACGATTCCCAATATTATCAGAGTCTTGTTTATTGCCCCCACCTCTTCCAGACGCTAAAGGAAACGGCGTATTAAAAAGTATGTTTGATTGCCGCTACGGCTGCGCCCATTCAATCTCGTAATACTCGTAGCGGCTCTTCGGAAGCTCGACGCGCTTTACGCGGTAACAAGTAACGCTGGTTTCGCGATCGCATATGCCGAGAAGAAGGTCCAAGCCGAATTCCTTCGCCTTGCCGATTGCCCTCGCCAACTCTTCTCCTCCGATTTCCTCCTCTTCCGACAGCGCGAGCATCACGTACTTGGGCTTTTCGGCTTTCGGCGTTTCCGGCGCGCCGTGGTTCCTGTGGTAGAGCAGGAAGTCGAGCTCCGCCTTTCCTTCCTTCTTGACGCCGGGTATGGCGAGTATGAACGTCTTCTTCACGCCGTGCGCCACGCGTATCGCCCGCGCCCATTCGCTGATGAGCATGCGCGCGTCCCTCGGAAAGACGTGTATCACGTGTTTCGAGTGCATCCATTCGCCCGTATCAAGGGCAGGCGACGCTCCAGGGAAGTAGAGTCTGAAGTGCGTGCCGAATTTAAAACCCGTTTTAACGACGAAGCCGCGCATGCGCAAGTCCTCGTAAACGTCGTAAAGCGCGGGAAAGTCATGCCTGCGCTTCTTCGCGGCGGAGAAGACGCGCGTTTCTGAGACGTTTGTCTTGAAACCGCCGTGCCTCATCAGGAAAATCGTTTCGTAGGAATCAAGCTTCAGGAGGCGGCCGTGCTTCTTGGACTTGTAGGTGCCGTACTGCCCGAGCCAGAAGTCGTTGTAAAGTTTCTGCCCTTCCTCGTCGTCGTCGATGATGCTCATCAGGTCGTCGTGGAAGAAGAGCCCGACGGAACGGACGCGCGGGCAGGTAAAATCTGCTGACGGATAACGAATGACGGGAGAACGCCCATAATTTCCTGTTGCTTCGCTGATTGGCCTGGCGATTAGCCCCCGATCCCTCCAGTCGCGGTAGCAGAAGTAACGCGCGAGGAACTTTTTCGAATCGAACTTGGCTGCAAGCGTATTGAAGGAAACGGGCTTTCCTTTGGAAGTGCATTCCGCGTTGCGCACGTCCATCAAATAGAGCGCTTCCTCGGGCTGCAGCTCCAGCTTGTCCTTCTTCCCTTCGTGGGCCGAACCGAAGAAGCTCGTGTTCAGCGACTGGGTTGACGCGCAGTCGCTGGCGATGATGAGCTTTCCGTCGAGCTCGAATTGCACTGTCATATCACGTATTTAAAGTGAGGCGCGTTTTAAAGCAATTAGGTGGGGCTATGGCAGATGTTATTCTCGACAGGGAGTCGTTCAAGGCGCTTTCGAGCGAAACCCGCGTCGCGATACTGAAGAAGCTGATGGAGCGCAGGATGACTGCCAGCGAGATTGCGAAGGATTTGAAGATTACGGCGCAGGCGACGTCCGAGCACCTGCGGAAGATGGAGAAGGCGGGCATGGTTGTTCCGGAAAAGCGGAGCAAGTGGGTTTACTTCGCGCTGACGGAAAAGGGCAGGGCGGTTCTCGAGCCCGGCACGACGAAGCTGTTCGTTTTGCTCGCGATTTCCCTTGTCGCGGTTGGGTGGGGCGCGATGCGCGTCTTCGCGCAGAAGGCGGTTTCGCCTGAAAACGTGCCCGCACCGGTGATTAACGGCGCACAGGAGGCGGGAAGGGCGCTTGCCGCGACTGCCGCGGAAAAAGCCGCCGACTTCGGGATGACGCAGGCGCCCGCAGGAGGGTTCGAGGCGTTCGTGCTCGTGCTGGGCGCAATCGGCGTGGGATTCGCGCTGGCGTCGATAATGCGATGGAAGCTGTGAGGGGACGACGAGAGTAATGGGGGCGGTGGAAATCCACACGCTGCGCTCGCGGGCGTTCGGCGACGCGGGCATTACTCCCGCGGAATGATAGGGGTACAACGTTATGCGAATACTCATGCTGAACCCGTTCTTCTTTCCGTATACGGGCGGGACGGAAAAGCATCTTTTCGAGGTTACGAAGAGGCTGGCGCGGAAGCACGATGTTACCGTCCTGACCGCAAGGCTGCCGAAAACCGAGGCGCAGGAGGAGATAAACGGGGTGTGCGTCGTGCGCACGCCTGCGACCATTCTCGAAAAACTGCCGAGGCCGCTTCCCCCGCCCTTGCCGCTGATGCCGAAGCACGACGAGGAACTGAAGCGCCTGATTGCGGAGAACGACGTAGTGCACGGGCATAACCGCTTTGTATACGGCTTGAGCGAGAGCGCCCGCGTGAAGAAGGCGGGAAAGAAGATGTGCTGGACTCTGCACAACGCGCGGCCCGAGGGAATCGACTTCCTGACGGACGTCGGAGGGCAGGCGTTCGACGACCTGGTGGGCGGCCGCATCCTGAAGAGATGCGACGGCGTGCTTGCGGTGAGCAAGGCAACCATGGAAGCGACGCTGCCCGCAAAATACGAAGGAAGGACAGGGATTGCGTACAACGGGGTTGACGCGAAGACGTTCAAGCCGATGAGCGGAAAGAAAATGCGCGAGAGGTTCGGGCTTCACGGAAAGGTAGTGATGACGAACTGCAGGCTGGTGGAGCAGAAGGGCGTCAAATACCTGATTGACGCGATGCGGGGAACGGATGCGCAACTCGTGGTGTTCGGAAGGGGTCCGCTGCTTGAAAAGCTGAAGAAGAAGGCTGCCGGAACCGGCGCGGTTTTCATTTACGAATGGCTGGGCGAGGAGGAGCTGGCGGGATTGTACAACGCCTGCGATGTTTTCGTCCTTCCTTCCCTATGGGAGCCATTTGGCATGGTTTTGGTTGAGGCGATGGCGTGCGGGAAGCCCGTTGTCGGCACCCGAGTTGGCGGGATTCCCGAGATAGTGGCGAAGGATTGCGGCTTCCTCGTCCCTCCCGCCGACTCCAAGGCACTGGCGGAAAGGGTTTTATTGCTCCTCGAAGACAACGGTTTGCGAAAAAAACTCGGAAGCGCGGGAAGGAAGCGCGTGCTGCGCGAGTTCACGTGGGAAAAAACCGCGGACGCATACGAAAAAATTTACGGTGAAATCTGATGGCGCGACCCTCGTTTGACGAATATTTCATGAAGATTGCCGACGTAGTCGCCGAGAGGGCGACGTGCCCGCGCAAGAAGGTGGGCGCGGTCATAGCGCGCAACAAGCACATCATAGCGACGGGATACAACGGCGCGCCGAAGGGGCTGCCGCACTGCGACGAGGCGGGCTGCCAGATGTCGAACGGGCACTGCGTTCGCACCACCCACGCGGAGCAGAACGCCGTCATCCAGTGCGCGCTTCACGGCGTTTCCTCGGATGGCGCGACGCTTTACACGACCGCCGGGCCGTGCCTCACGTGCGCGAAAATCATGGTGAACGCCGGCATCAAGCGCGTCGTGTTCAGGGAGAAGTACGGCGAGCCCGAGGCTCTTGAACTTTTCGAGAAGGCGGGCGTCGAGGTCGTCGAGGGAATCAAATGAGGAAGAACGCCCTCGTTCTCGCTACTGCGCTCGTCTCCGGCGCGCTGTTCTTCCTTTTCGCTTTCTCGGATTTGGACAATTACCTGAAAGCGATCGCCATCCTGGCGGACCTGTTCCTCTGCGGCGTGGTTCTCAAGCGCCTCACCGGCGTCGAGGGCTATTACGGGCTCATTATCGTCCGCGGACTGTCCGGGTTCAGGGCGATGCGCTACATAGCGGGCAGATACGCGGAAACGTGCAGGAAAATTTCGGACGTCGGGCTGAGCGTCGGGTTCGGCGCGTTTTACGCGTATTACGTGTTCGGGAAAAGGAAGGTGCTGTGGCAGTTCGCGGCAATCGCGCTGTTCTACGCGGCATTCTGGTTCGTGCAAAACACCGCGGGATTCGCGGTGATGCAGAGCGCCGCCTACTTCGCAGTCGGAATCTGCTTCGGAATGTTCGGCTTGGGGCTCCTGTTCATAGGGCAGCACGCTTTCAACGTGCTTACCGTAAGCGGCACGCCGCCGGGCGTGACGCTGCTCATCCCGGGGGTGACGATGCCGTGGGAGACGCTGCCCGCGCTCGCAATCATAGTCATCGTGCACGAAATCGCGCACGGCGTCATGTGCGACATCGAGAAAATCAAGCTCAAGTCGTCGGGCGCGATGCTTCTCGGCTTTTTGCCCGTAGGCGCGTTCGTTGAGCCCGACGAGAAAAGCATGAAGAAGGCGGCGCTCCACAAGAGGCGGCGCGTCATGGTCGCGGGCAGCACGTCCAACTTCTTGTTCTTCTTCGTCTTCCTGGGGTTGACGCTCGGCGCAACGGCGCTGCTCCAGACGACCATCGAAGGCGTCGCAGTTGAGAACGCGACATACAGTTCGCTTGTTCCCGGCGAACGCGTCCTTGCGATGGACGGCGTTCCCGTGCACATGGCAAAGGAGCTGGACGCGCCGCTGTACAAGGGCGTTCTCGCCGCAAACATCACCACGAACCTCGGCGAAAAGCGGGTTACGCTCGGCTACGTGGAGATTACGAACGTAACCAAAGGCAAGACCGCGTACGGAGTCCTGCAGGCCGGGGACGTCATATACGGCATAAACGGCGTTCCCGCGGATTCGCTCCAGGTCCTTGAGGACTCCTCCGCCGGCAGGGGCGCTGGCGACTTCGTCGTGCTGAACACGAGCCGCGGCCTGATCCGCGTGCCCTACGACGAAAACGGGAAGATGGGAATAGAGCTTTCCGCGAAGAAGGCGGCGAACTTCGCGGACATCCCGAGGAACGAAGCGGCGTACTCGCTTATGACGCTGCTGGTGGCTGTGCTCGGGTTCACGTACATCCTGAACTTCCTGCTCGGCGTCTTCAACCTGCTGCCGCTGTTCATAACCGACGGGCACCAGATAATATACGGCGACGCCGTTGCGGCGCTCGGCGAGAAAACCGGAAGGCGCGTCGCGCTCCTGCTCGCGCTCTCGACGCTCCTCGTCGTCGTAATAAACGCGCTGCCGTGGTTCATCCACTAAATTAAATAGGGACGGCGACGCTGCGTTATCCGTGAGGACTGCAATCTTTGCGGCGTTCGCGG
>JAZDNL010000071.1:0-7520 GCA_043799765.1 Microcaldota archaeon
CGGCAGTAGGCGGAAACTGTCCGAGAATTTCCCGGAAACATATCTGGTTTCCTTGAGCGTGCTTTTTTCCGGAAGATCCATGAGGATGTTGCAACTCTTTTTCGCTGGGCAGTCGTAAACGAGCTTGTTCCGCTCCTCCCCCTTCACAGCCGCCTTCTCCGTCAGGTAGGTCAGGAAACCCCCCCTGGAATAGATTACGGCGGTGCCGAACGCGACGAGATCGGTGCTTCCCACCAGCGTGGCGACTATGCGCCCGGGCGATGTGAAGGATACTATTTGCGCCACCCCCCTGTCCGCCACTTTTGCGTTTGGCGACAACTCCACGCTTCCGATGCCCCAAATCGTGTACTGGGTCGCGGCGGCGCACATCGCTGCCATCAGGACGAGGACTAAAAGGATTTTTCTCATGAAGAAAACAGCGTCACGCCTCCCTTAAATCCTTTCGTTTGCGGGGCGCAGACGCGGGTTTTTAAATAAGTCCCGCAGTAATACTTCCACTTTTAAAGGGCGTTCCGATGGAGTTGCCGAATCCATATCTTTGGAAAAATTACAAATGGCTGGTAGCGCTGCCCATAGCGCTGCTCCTGCTTTCCGGCACCGTGCTATTCCTGAACGCGTCCGCGAACAAGGACGCGATTTTCGGCATGACGCCGGGCATAGACTTCAAGGGCGGGCTGCTCCTGACGGTTTACTCCGACGCGCAGCCCGACGTCGCGGCGGTAAAGGCCGCGCTTTCCAAGTACGCCGACGCCGACGTGCGTCCGTTCAGCAGCCCCGCCGGCAACGGCATAGAGATAGAGCTGCCCCTGAACGAGGGGCTGACGGAGGCGACGGCAGGGCTCGCGGAACTGCACGACCTCGACAGCAATCTCACGCAGGCGGAGATAGCCGCGAGCTACTATTCGGGCGCGGTCAAGGACAACGCTTCGCTGATTCCCGAGGCGGAGGCGAACCAGAAGAAGCTCGACGGGCTCGAGGCGTCCGTTCTCGCCAAAGCCGCGGAAGTGGCGACGCTCGCCGGCTCCAACACGGCGGTCGGGACCGATCCGCATGCCGCGGTTGGGATCGCGGAAACCGCGGTTGACCAGGCGGGAAGCAAGTACCGCGAGGGGCTGATTGCCGCAGTGAGCGCGGCGATGCCGGTGAAATCGTACTCGTTCAAGGAAATAGGCTCTTCGCTCAGCAAGTTCTTCTTCACCAAGGTCATGGAAGTGATAGTCTATTCGTTCATACTGTCCGCAATCGTCGTATTCGCCGTCTTCCGCAGCGCCGTGCCGTCGTTCGCCGTGTTGTTCGGCGCTGCTGCGGACATATTCATCACCGCGGGCGCGATGACGTTGTTCGGCGTTCCGCTGACGCTGGCGTCCTTCGCCGCGCTGCTCATGCTCATCGGTTTCTCGCTGGACACCGACATCCTGCTCACCACCAAGGTGATAACGCGCAAGGAAGGCGCGCCCGCCGAGCGGGCGTTCGAGGCGATGCACACAGGCTTCATGATGAACCTCAGCACAATAGCCGCGTTCGGCGTGCTGATGCTGCTCGCCATGTCGCTGCAGATACCGACGTACTACCAGATAGGCGCAGTTGCAGTGATAGGCGCGTTCGCGGACTTCGCCGCGACGTGGTGCGCCAACGCGGTCATGGTGCTCTGGTACGTGGAAAAAAGGGAAGCTAAACATGGCAACGTGGCTTGAGCTGTTCAAAGAAAACAAGATGCGGCTGGTCGTCGCATGCGTAGTGCTCTCCCTCTTCGCGATATTCCTGCGCGACTTCAACCCAGCGACGATTGATTCCAGCTTCGGAATCGAGTTCATCGGCGGCGTGCGCATACCCATCTCGCTTGAAAAGCCGGTGGACGCCACCACGATGAGCGCGATGGTGGACGTCATCAAGGTGCGCATCAACAAGTACGGCCTGTCGCAGGCGGTCGTCCGTCCGCTGGGCAACAAGGAGATAATAGTAGAAATACCCAAGGCGGACGCATCGGTCATAGGGAGCATAGAGGCGATACTGAAGGAGCAGGGCCACTTCGAGGCGGTGGTAGACGGCAAGCAGGCGCTCAAGGGCGAGGACGTCATGCAGAACGCGGTCGGCGGGCCGCAGGGCGAGCAGGTTTACCAGCAGCAGGACGGCAGCGTGGGCTGGGACATCGTTTTCGCGGTAACCGGCGACGGGCAGGCGCGCTTCGCCGACGCGGCTACCGGGAAGTACGGCTATCCCGTTTACATGTTCCTTGACAGGCCGCAGAATGCGGTAATCGTCGCCACCAGGGCGGAGATAACCGGCGGCGTGCCTGCGAACGAGCAGGTGCTGAGCGACGCGCTGCGCAAGGAGGGTGACAACCTTCTCCTGATATACGCCGAGGACTTCGAGCAGAGGAAGTCGGAAATCGCCGCGTCCAACCGTTCCGTCGCGGTCATCGGCGAAACCATCTCGCGCGACAACCCCGCGATTGTTTCCAGCCTGACGGGCATGGGATTCGGCGTAAACGGAACCGACAAGAAGCTCGTGACCGTGCCCGACTCGGACATGGCGCCCAGCTTCATAAGCGGAAGGAGCGAACTCGGGGTTGCGGAAACGAGCATCCGCGAATGGAACGCCATCGGGCTTATGTCCGCGCCGACGCTGCGCGTCGAGCCCGTGCGCGAGAACAGGATTACGCAGTACTCGATTTCCGGCACCGCGCCGGGCAACACCACCGACGAGGCGCACAACAACGCCGTCAACGAAATCAAAATGCTCAAGAGCGTGCTCAGCGGAGGCAGGCTTCCCGTGAGCACGTCCGTCGGAAGCTACTACGACATCGCGCCGTCGCTCGGAAAGGAGTTCCTGACGTACAGCCTCTGGGGCACGTTCGCCGCGATATGCGCGGTAGCCGCACTGGTGGTGCTGCGCTACCGCAGGCTCGACCTCATCGTGCCCATCGTGCTCATAAACAGCATCGAAATCCTGATCCTGTTCGCGTTCATCGGCACTTTCGGGACAATAGACCTCAGCGCCATGGCGGGAATCATATCGCTCATAGGCACCGGCGTCGACGACCAGCTCATCATAACCGACGAGCTCGCGCGCCGCAAGCCGGGCGAGCTGTCCGAGCACGAAGGCGCGCACGTGCGCGACACGAAGGACCGCATCGCAAAGGCGTTCGCCATCATCTTCACGGTCGCGGGCGTCTCCGTCGCGTCCATGCTCCCGCTGCTGCTGAGCGGAATAGTGGAGATTACGGGATTCGCGCTCTCGTCCATATTCGGAATGCTCATCGGCGTCTTCATAACCAGGCCCGCCTACGGGGTCATCGTGGAGAAGCTCTACGGATTCAAGCCTACCGATTAAATGAAAGCGTTCGACCTTATCGCGGAAGAGTGGAACGAGCGCCGCCAGCGGCCGATGAACGCGCTGGCTCTGTTTTTGCCGATGCTGCCGAGGAACGCCGAAGTGATGGACGCGGGCTGTGGCAATGGCCGTAATGCGCGCATCATTGCTTCCCGTTCTCGCCTTCTTTACTGCTTCGACTCCAGCGAAAACATGCTCAAGTTCGCCAGAAAGAACCTGCGCGGCTTGAAGAACGTCAAAATCATGCGCGCGGGCGTTGAAAAAATTCCGCTTCCCTCCGAATCGGTTGACGCCGCTTTCTATATGTCCGTCCTGCACCATCTCGACGCGAGCCAGCGAAAGAAGGCGTTCAAGGAGATGGCGCGCGTCCTGCGGAAGGGCGGAAAAGCTTTCATCACCGTCTGGAATAAAGACCAAAGGAAGTTTTTGGAGCAGAAAAGCAAGCGGCAGTTCCCCGTGATGTGGAAGAAGAAGGACGGCAGCGTCGTGAAGCGCTTCCATTACTTCTATACCGCCGCGGAGCTCCGCCTTATCGCCAAACAAAACGGAATGCGCGCCGAGTCCGTCTTTTACGAGCTAAGGGGAGAAAAAACGGAAAAGAAGGGAGCGCACAACCTTTGCGCCGTGTTTTTCAAGGCCAAGGCTTGAACCCGCGCGCATTACTGCTTTTAAGAATTTCTTCCACGCTCTTCAGGAATGCATCGTAGTTCTTCGGGTTGAGGATTGTCACTTTTTCATGCCACCAGTCCCTTAGAACCGGCACGGGTTTGCCGCCTGCCAGCGCGTGTATCGTCGTGTCGAGTTCCCCTAAATCGTACTTTCGGTATCCGCCCCTGCCAACGCTAGCTTCCGCCTCGCGCATATCCGATTCGCTGTCGTGGCGGAAATGCGACATCGACATGAAGCCGAGTTCCTTCGGCTTGAGATGTTGCAAATACCGCCCTATGACTTCCGCGGTCCTGCCGCTAAAAACGAAGTCGTCAATCACGAGGACCCTCTTGCCCTCTACGCCCATGTGCAGCAGTGGATTGTCAACGGTCTCGCCAGGGCGGGGAATGCCCAAATTCATCAAAAAATAAATGGGCGCCTTTATCCCGAACCTCCTGACAAAATGCGCTATCGGCCTTCCCGAAGCGTCCACTGCCACTATGATGTCGGGATTGTACTTTTTTACTTTTTCAAAGAATGCGGGGAGCCTTTCCGCAAATACGCCTATTGTTTTTGGGTCCGGAAGCCTGCTTGTTTCTTCCGGCTTCCTATCTATGCGCGGCTTTGCTGGCATCGCAATAATTAGGCGTTTGCCGTTTAAAAATCAGTCGCGCTTGAGGATTACTTCGTACCACTGCGAGATGGAGTCCTCGCCGACCCAGTACGAACCGAGAACGCGAAGGTTGTCGAACTTGTGGGCGGCCTTCTGCTCCGCAAACCACTGCCACGACTTGCCGGGGTTCTCGCGCTTCCTGTTCTTCGCAGGCTTGCGGCCCTGGTCGGGCTTGGGGCGGATGCGCTTGCCGCGCTTGACCTTCACGCGGGCGATTATGTAGTCCTTCGTGGCTTTCCAGCCGAGGCCGTGCGCGCGCACGGGGTTGGCGGGCTTCACGGCGCGTTCGATGGTGTGCTCGCCGCGCCACTGCTTAAGGCTGATGTCGCGCTTCTTGTACGACGCCCTGAAACTCTTGCGGATGTATTTTGTTGCACTTGTCATATGGTTAATCAGCTTCTGCTTGCAAGTTTGACGTCCTCTGCTGTCACCGTCTTTCGTCCCGCATGCTTAGACAGGTGGACCGCTTTCTGGGAGATATCCACGCCTACGTCCTCAAGGATGTCTGCGAGGGCTTCCGCCGCGTCCATCGAAACGCGCTCCGCGCCTGCCTTGCGTATCAGGCGTTCGACCGGTGCGACGGGAAGTATAGCCATTCAATCCCCTAACCCCAAAAAGGAATTACTAATAAAGACATACTGCTTAAAAACCTTCGTTTGGGGTTGGCAGGGTTTGGCCGAGCTTGATTTGTCCCTTCTAAGGAAGGGCGCATCGGAATTGCGCGATTACCAGTTAGCCGCTGCCTCCGAGGCCCTTCGCGGAGGCACGCTGCTCGTAATGCCGACGGCGCTCGGGAAGACGTTCGTGGCGGCGCTCGTCATCAGCCATCTGCTCGCGAAATCTCCGAAAAAGGTGCTTTTCCTCACGCCGACGAAGCCGCTGGCGATGCAGCAGGCGAAGCGCATGCGCGAACTGCTCGATATTCCCGCGGAAAGCGTGCTCGTGGTAACCGGCGAGATCGCGCCTGAAAAACGGGCGGCGCAGTACGGTTCGGCGCGCATCGTGTGCGGCACCCCGCAGAGCGTGGAGAACGACGTGCTGACGCGCCGCCTCGCGCTCTCGGAGTTTTCACTCATAGTTTTCGACGAGGCGCACCGCGCAGTGGGGGGCTACTCTTATTCATTTCTCGGCAAACAAGCAAAGGAAAGCGGCGCATTGGTCCTGGCGCTCACCGCCTCCCCCTCGTCAAAACCGGAAAAGATACGCGAAATCTGCGGGAACCTCGGCATCGAGCGGATTGAAATCAAGACGGAATCCGACGAGGACGTTAAGGAATATGCGCAGAAGATAAAAATGGACTGGGAGTTCGTTGATCTTCCGCAGGAACTGCTGGGGCTGCGCGACATCCTGCACGAGATGCTGTCGGAATGCCTGCAGTCGCTGAAGAAGGACGGCTACCTTGACACCGCCGACATGCGCAAGATAAACAAGCGCACTCTTCTGGCGCTCCGCCCCGTGATGGCGAAGGACATCCCGAAATCCTATGGTGCGCTTAGTACGCTCGCAAGGACGATGAACATAATGCACTCCATAGACCTGCTTGAAAGCCAGGGGGTTGCGTCTTTGTATGAGTTCCTCATCGGGCTGAAGGACCGCGAGCAGAAAACGAAGGCGGTGCAGTCTATTCTGGCGGACCACAGGTACGCGAAGCTCGTCGCGAGGACTCAGACGTTCAAGGAAGGCGGGTTCGAGCATCCGAAAATAAAAAAAATGAGGGAAATCGTCGGCGAGGCAGTCCGTAAAGGGAAGTCGGTCATCGTCTTCGCCCATTTTCGCGACTCCGTTTCCGAGATAGAACGGCAACTGAACGCGGACGGCTTGAGGGCGGCACAGCTCGTCGGAATGAGCGGAGATGGGGGGATGTCGCAGAAGGAGCAGCACGCCCTGCTGGAAAAGTTCCGCGCCAAGGAGTTCGACGTCTTGGTGGCGACGAGCGTCGCCGAGGAGGGGCTTGACATTCCGTCAGTCGACTTGGTCGTGTTCTACGAACCCGTGCCGTCCGAAATACGTCTCATTCAGCGTCGGGGGCGCACGGGACGAATGCATGCCGGGAATGTCGTCATCCTGGTGACGCGCGGGACTAAGGATGAGGCGTTCCTCTGGATTTCACGGGCGCGCGAGAAAAAGATGCGCGAGACGCTCCACGGCCTGCGCGGCGAGCTTTCGCGGAAAAAGCAGAGGGGGCTCGAGGAGTTCTCTTAAAAATCATGCGCTTCCTTACCCTTCCGTGCAGGAACTCGTTTTCCCGAAGTCGGACAAGGTGCAGGTGTATGTCGACGACCGCGAACTGAAGAGCGACGTGTGCAAGGCGCTTTTTGAAAAAGGCGCGCTGCTGAACCCGAAGCGGCTGGACGTCGGGGATTTCGTGCTTAGCAGCCGCGTTGTCGTGGAACGGAAAAACTCCGCGGACTTCGAGTCCAGCATCATCGATGGCAGGCTGTTCCAGCAGGCGCAGGCCATGCGGGAGAATTTCCCGTCGCCGCTCGTCGCGCTCGTCGGCGACGACTTCCAGCGTTTGAACCCGAAAGCGCTCCGCGGCGCATTCATTTCCCTCGCGGTTGACTATAGGATTCCCATGTTCTTCTTCGACACCGATGCGGAGCTCGCCGACTTCCTGTACGCGCTCGGCGAACGCGAGCAGCTCCGGCAGCCGAAGGAGCAGAAGGTGCAGTTCGAGAAGCGGTGCGCGACGATGTCGGACCGCCAGCGCCTCATCATCGAGTCCCTCCCGAACGTCGGGCCCAAGGGCGCCAAGGCGCTCCTGAGGCACTTCGGCTCCATCGGTTCCATCCTCGAAGCGGACGAGGAGGAACTGCAGGACGTCGAGGGAATCGGCGGGAAAACAGCCAAGGAAATACGCGAAGTC
>JAZDNL010000091.1:0-5368 GCA_043799765.1 Microcaldota archaeon
CTCTCGGCCTCCAGATTGCCCAGCAAATCCCAGTTAGACCCTGAGTATGCACGTATGAGTCTGGCGCTCTAACCAGGCTGAGCTACACCGGCACGAAAGGAGTATTCCTCCGCCGAGTTTATTATCGCTTTCGCTCAGCCGTTCGGGACGAGGAATCCCTCGATCATGCCAGTTATGCCGCGCCACTGCCACCAGAACTGAATGGCGCTGAGGATGATGAGCGGAATCGCCACCCAGCGGAGGTGGTGGTACTTGGTCCAGATGATGTAAGCGAGCCCCATTGCGGGTGAAATAAGCGCCCAGAGCAGGAGTATGACCGCTTCCCTGTCCGAGAGGAACCGTTCCGCTTCCCACGCCATCGCGCCGGTGTGCACCACCCTGTAGTCCATCAGCGATTTCTCGCGCACGCTGACAATCCGCGGCATCGACTTCAGGGCTGCGCCGATTCTCTTGAATACCATGGCGGGTCTACTCTACAGCGAAAACAACTCACGTTGCGCTTAAATAACTTGCCGCCCAAAAAGGTACGGGGCCGTGGGGTAGCCTGGCATCCTACCAGCTTCGGGAGCTGGTGACCTGAGTCCGAATCTCAGCGGCCCCACTCGCATTTTAAATGCGGTTCGGGTAATATCTGCGGTGCGCATATGGAACAACAGACGAAGGTAATCGCGGCGATAGTTTCGCTGTTCCTTATTTGGATGGGCGGCGCGGTGGTTTACCACTACGTCGAGAACTGGCGCTGGCTGGATTCCGTTTACTTCTCCGCGATAACGCTGACTACCGTAGGGTACGGGGACCACTATCCGATCACCGACACCGGCAAGATGTTCACGATATTCTTCGTATTCCTCGGCGTTTCGGTTGCGCTTTACACGCTCACGATGATTGGCGAGTACTACACGGAGCGCAGGGTGGAGGCGCGCGTCATCGAGCATCTCACCGAGAGGAACAAGAAGCATTCGCTCCGCGAGCACCTGCGCATGACGCGCAACGGGGGGAAGCACGAATGATGCGCACCCACTACGCCGCGGATGTAACGCCCTCGTTGGACGGGAAAACCGTAACCGTAGCTGGCTGGACGCACGAAACCCGCGACTTGGGCGGGCTTGAGTTCGTGATTCTCCGCGACCGGACCGGGCTCGTCCAGATTACCGTGAAAAAGAAGGAGGCGAATCCGAAGCTCGTGGAAACCGCGAAGAAGCTCGTTAAGGAAACCGCGATTGTCTGCACTGGCGTCGTGAAATCCAGCAAGGTGGCGCCCGGCGGAGTTGAAATAATCCCTTCCGAAATGAGCGTCGTCGGCGAGGTTTTCAAGACGGTTCCCTTCGAGGTTACGGGCAAGGTTCCCGCTGACCTGGACGTTCGGCTCGACAACCGCTTCATAGATTTGCGCCGGATTGAGACGAACGCGCTCTTCCGCATCCGCAGCGAAATAATGCGCGCTTTCCGCGTTTCCTGCGAGTCGCAGGGCTGCCAGGAAATCACCACTCCCGTGCTCGTAGGCTCCTCGACCGAGGGCGGCGCCGACGTTTTCAAGGTTGACTATTTCGGCAAGGACGCGTTCCTCGCGCAGTCCCCCCAGTTGTACAAGCAGCTCGCGGTAATCGGCGGGATGGACCGCGTGTTCATGGTGTCGCCGGTATTCCGTGCCGAGAAGCACAACACCACCCAGCACCTGAACGAAGTCACGCAGATGGATGTGGAAATGGGGTTCGCGGACGAAAACGATGCCCTCGACGCCCTTGAAAAAACCTTCATCGACATACTCGCGGATGTTTCCAAGTCGCGGCAGGCGGAGCTGAAAACGCTCGGCGCGTCCATCGCCGTTCCGAAATCGCTCAAACGCTTCACCTACAACCAGGTCGTCGACGCGCTCAACGATTCGGGCTTCCCGATGGAATGGGGCGGCGACTTCTCCAAGGAAGCGGAGGCGAAGATTCCCGGCGCGCTCGGAGAGGAGGCGTTCTTCGTCACGCGCTGGCCTACGAAAGCAAGGGCGTTCTACAGCATGCCGTCGGAGCAGGACCCCAACATATGCCTCGCGTACGATCTGGTTTACCGCGGCGTGGAAATCGCAAGCGGCGCGCAGCGCATCCACGAGCCGGAACTTCTAATAAAACAGCTCAAGCACCACGGGCTCAAGCCCGCGAACTTCGAGAGCTACGTCGACGCGTTCAGATACGGCGCGCCGCCGCACGCCGGATGGAGCATAGGATGCGAGCGGCTGCTCATGCAGTTGTGCAGCCTCAAGAACATACGCGAAGCAGCGCTATTTCCGCGCGATCGCGTCAGGCTTACTCCTTAATCGTTTAGGCCTTTTTTTCCCGCCAAAAAACCTTCTGAACGCCCCTATCGGCTCCTCCAGTTTCCCATATTCTTCCCCGAGCCTGTCTAGAAACTGTTTGAGATCCCTGTCTCTGCCGAACAGGGCAGCATCGAAAATAAATCTTCCCTCGGCGTCCCGCATTATTACGGTTTTGCACTGCCTTCCGTTCACATAGTCCATGTGCAGTACAACGGGATCCAGTTCGTCATACCGCTTCAGCTTTTTTAGTTTGATATATTCGCTAAATTTTACCTTGTCGGTCGGAGTTTCATAAGGCTGCAGACGCCCCATACCGACAGGGCGCGCAAGATCGTATGAAACCCTGGCAACCAACTGCAGAAACTGCTTGTCATGGGCGTCGGAACGTTTTTTAGGGATTAGCTCCATACAGCCTCTGCCAATTGGTCTGATAGTTATCATGTGCATTCACCTTATTTTTCCGCGCGCGAAATCCTTTCTTCCGCCGCCTACTGCGCCCGCCTGTTTCAGGAGCGCGACGGCGTCGTTCTTGCTCTTCGCATGCGTCGCCGCAAAGGCGAACCCTTCTTCCGTAAGAATGACCGCGTCGGCGCCCTCCTTCGCAATCGCAATAGCGAGCTTCTGCGCCACGTCCTGCGGCGCGGCGATCTTTTTGCTCACCACACCTCCCTTTACCTCAATCGCGTATTCCTTCGCCTTCAGCAGCGCGTTCTCTTCCGACAGCTTTTCAATCTCCTTTCCGCGCTGCTTCCATTCCTCGAAAAAGCGGTTTACGGTTTTCGGCAGCTCGTCCCTGTGCACGCCTATAACGCCGCGCGCCTCCTCGATTATCCGCTCGTCCGTCTGGAACTGCGACAGCGCCGCAAGCCCCGTCTTGTAGTACAACCGCAGAACGCCGTCCTGCACCTGTTCGCTCTGGACAATCTTCACGAGCCCGATTTCCTGCGTGTTCGAGCAGTGAAGCCCGCCGCACGCCTGAACGTCGAATCCTTCGATTTCGACGATGCGCAGTTTTTTCCCGATTGCCCCGCCTCCCTGGTAAAGCCGGAACCCGTACTTCTTCTCCGCCTCGCCGCGGTCCATCTCCCTCGACGTTATCTTCCTTCCCTCGAGCACCGTGCGGTTCGCCAGCTCCTCCAGCGCCGCCTTTTCCTCGTTTGAAAGTTTTTTGTAGTGCGTTATGTCGACGTGCGCGATGTCCTCCTCCTTCTTGCTGCCGCACTGCCAGACGTGCCTGCCGAGGAGCCTGCGAGCGGATTGTATGAGCACGTGAGTTGCGCTGTGGTGCCTGCGGATTGCCTGTCTGCGGCCTGCGTCGACGCGCATGCGCACCTTGTCGCCTTTTTTGAACGAGTGGTGCCCGACGTAATGAAGGACAACCCCGCCTTTCTTTTGGGCGTCGGTTACGGGCTTGTCGCCAATCCATCCGTGGTCGGCAGTCTGCCCGCCGCCTTCGGGGTAAAAGAGCGTTTCCTCAAGCGCCACCCAATCCTTCCCAACTGCGACGACTTTCCCGTCGCCTTCCAGTTTCTCCGTTTCGTAGTAAAGCAGTTTCGTCGCAGGTGCGTCAATTGTTTCCTTGTCAGTTCCCTGCGCTTCCATGATGTGCTTGTTCGTGAGCTTCCCGTAGAAATCCGTCGAGACGCGCAGCGTTTTTCCGGCTTGCGCAGCGGCTTTTTCGAGAATTTCGGGAGTCACGCCGTTGCTTTCGTAGAGCGACGCCATTTTCTCGGCGTCGATTTCCCCGCCCTTCGCGACGATTTCGCCCGCGATGCGTTTCGCTTTCACCATGCTTTCGGCGTATTTGCGCCTCTCCTCGTCCATGATTTTCTGGCAGGAATCAAGCCCTTCTGAAAGCTCGGGGAACAGCGGTGCCAAGTCCTCGGCGTGCATCTCCATGATGCGCATCAAGTCGAAATCAAACCCGTACTCGTCCATGAACGAGAACGCACGCCTCGCAAGGACGCGGAGGTTGTAGCCGCCGGCCGTATTCGAGGGAAGCGCGCCGTCCGTCAGAGCGAAAAGAAGCGTCCGCGAATGATCCGCTATTGCGTGGACGCCCTGCATCGGCGCGATCGTGCCCTCCATCTCTTTAAGCGTGATGCCGAGCTTCTTCGCGATTTTCTCGCGCTCCTCGCGCAAATCGTGCACGGATTCCACGTCAAGCCCCGCGCTGAGCGCGGCGTACCTCGCGAATAGGGGCGAGTCCTGCAAACCCGCCTCTTTTTTCATCAGTTCAATCTCCCGCGGGAAGGACGCGTCGTATATCGTTCGCGCTCCCGTGTAATACCACAGAAGGCGCTCGAAGCCCCAGCCCACGTCAATTACGCGCGTCGGAAGCTCCTTCTTCTGCGCGCCGTCAAGGTAGAACTGCATGAACACGCTGTTCACCAGCTCGGAACCGTCCGCGAAGGATTCGATGCACGGCCCGAACGCGCTGAAATCAGGCATGTTCCAGACGTCCTCGGTATACGTCAGTTTGCGCTTGTCCAGCCCGAGCACGTCCTTCAGGCAGCTGTAGTTGAGTTCTATGCACCTGTCGCGCCAGTACCCCTCCTTTCCGAAGGAATGCTGCCCCGCCATCATAAAACACGAAAGGTGCCTGCCGGTAACGCCGATGTTGGCGATGTCCGGGAAGCGCAGGCAGATTTGCGGCACCATCAGCGGGCTCGTCGGGTATTCGAAGACGATTCTCCCGTTCTCAAGCCGCTGGAAGTCCACAATGCTCGCAATCGTGAAATACAGGTCGTCGCGCCACCTGCTCAGCACGGGATAGCGCGGCACTATTTCGTGCCCGTTCTTTTTCCAAAAGTCTGCGAACTTTTTCCAGAACTCAGCGTAGCCCATTACTCTCGGCTTTTCCCTAAAGAACGAATACTCCCTGTGCGACGAGTCGCCGCAGTCCTGCCCCTCCTCAACGGTCCAGTAGCCCTTTCCGCATTTTTTGCAGACAAATCGCGAAAAACCCTCTTTTTTGAACAGAGGGACCTCGTAGTGCTGCTTGTAGTCCTTCGAGAATTCCTTCCGCAATTCGTCCTTCGACGCCATGCAGAAAGAACGCTT
>JAZDNL010000026.1:0-8516 GCA_043799765.1 Microcaldota archaeon
CCGCCGTACTGGACGAGGCGCTTGTCGGTCATGGAGCGGCGCTTTCCGCCGGAGCCGCTGCGCTTGCTTTTCACGGGCTTGTGATACTGAACCATTTAATCAATCACTCTCTCAAAACGAGTGCAGTTAGTTGCGCAAACGCGGTTAATAAACGTTTCCGATTAGCGGGAATGGTCTATCGGCTTCGGGGGCGCATAAAGGTACACCTGCAGGGTGCTCGACAGGTCCCTGGCCTTCCGCTGAACCTGGTGTGCGTCCGCCTGCTCTTCCGGCCCGTAATTCTCGTACATCATGCGGCTTAGGAGGGATTTAAGCTCCGACGCAGCATTCTGCACGGCTGATGAATTGCCCCGTATCTCAGCGGGGGAGTACGTGCCCAAAGCGTCCCGCATCCCCTCGATTGCCTTTAGCCGTATTAATAGCGCCTGCTTGATTGCCGGCCTCAGCTTAGGATACGGAAAGCGCTGAAACTTGGGATCCCGCAACTTTGAAGTTGCCTGCGCCTCGTCGCGTAGGGCGTCAGTGTGGAGCGAAATCAACTCCTCGAACGCCGGTTTTACCGCCACCGCCGCACCCTTAGCCATGACATGCCTACGGTTCCCGCTTTTTTATTGTTTTTCATTGCCGTCCAAACACACCTTTAAAAAGCGGATTTTGTAATGAATTCAGCTTTCTAAGCTAGGAAGGAGGTCGGTAGGAAATGGTGTTGGAAACGCTTTGGCAGAGATTGAGCGACGCGCTCGTAACGTCGTCTGAGAACTTCGTTTTCGGCATAGCCGACGTTTTCGTCGTCCTACTGTTCCTGCTGCTCGGCTGGATAGTCGGCAAGATTCTCGCAGGCGTGGCGAAGAGGTTCATGGAGAAGATGGAAATCGAGCAGTCGCTCCGCAAGCGCGGAATACACGACGAGCTGCTCGGATTCACCCTCACCGAGGTGATCACGAAGTTCGTCAAGGTGATGACGTACGCGGTGTTCCTCGGAATCGCCGCCGACGTCGTCAACCTGCGCTTCCTCGGCGACCTTGTCATGTGGTTCGTCGGGTACATCCCGCTGTTCCTGCAGGGCGCAACGATAATCGTGCTCGCGCTGCTCGGCGGAGGGTACATAACGGCGCGCGTCAGGAAGTCTGGCATGCCGTTCGCGAACGGAGTCGCGTTCGTGTTCGAGGTGTTCGTCGCCTACACCGCGCTCGTGATATCCCTGCCGCTCGTGCTGCCGAACGCGGACGTCCAGATACTGAACAACGTGCTGATGCTCGCCATCGGCGCGGTTGCGCTGGCGCTCGGGCTCGGAGGCGCGATTGCCATAGGGCTGGGCACGAAGGACACGGTGTCCGAAATCGCGAAGAAGAAGCGCAAGGACATCGAACGCCTTATCTGAGTTTGAAGGGAGTTTTCTCCCTTCCCCCTATTTTTTTATTTTCAGGCTTTTAGCGAAAGCGCGGAGGGGGTCGTTCTTGTCCAGAACGGGGGAACCGAAGGTGCCCCCAGCGCTGGACTTTCAGGCTTTTAGCGAAAGCCCGTCGTAGCCGATTCTGAAGCTGCCGTCGTTGAAGCGGCGTTCGAGCTCCTTCTGGGGCGCGGCGGTGTGCGTCATGTGCAGCGCAACTGCCTTCCGCGCGCCGAGCATGCGCGAAAGCGCCTTGGCTTCGGGAATGACGAGGTGGCGGAGGTCCGAAAGCCTGAAGCGCGAATCGTCCTTGAAGAGGATGCGGGCGGCTTTTTTCACCGCGTCCAGGTCCTCCGCCCACGAATCTATTATCAGCAGGTCTGCGTCCCGCATAAGCGCGAGCGACTTTTCCGGCATGTCCGGCGCGGTGTCGTTGGCAATCACGATTTTTTTGCCGGCTTTTTCTAGGACGAAGCCCGACGAGGGGCGGTCGTGGTCAAGCGGCACGGGGGTAATGGCGAAGCCTTTGAAGTTCGCTGAATGATAGGCGCGCAGGGGACGCGGCGTCAGATAGCCGCCCTTGACCAGGTAGCCGAATCCGAGCTTCCGCTTCTGCAGCGCGGAATCCAGCACCGCCTTCAAGCCGAATATTTGCGCGCGGCCGCCCCTGAACTCGCCCAGTCCGCAGGCGTGGTCGTAGTGCGCGTGCGTCAGCAGGAGCGCGTCGATGTCCTCAATGCCCAAGCGCGCGTCAAGCAGCTGCTGCCGCAAGTCGGGGGACGCGTCCACTAGGATCTTCGTCGCGCCGTCCTCTATCAGCAAGCCGAACCTCTTCCTTTCGGTCCCGAAACGGCACGTCCTGCACCTGCAGCCCGGCTTCGGCGTGCCCCACGCGCAACCGCTTCCGAGAACCGTGATTTTCATTTTACACCAGCTTTGTCTGCTTTCCCGTTCCGCATATGCGTTTCGCAGTTGCCCACTCGTGGCGGATGTACTTCTGGAGCGCGGGGTCGTCCTTGTGCTGCGTGAGAAAGTGAATCGTCGCCTCGTCGTGCGAGTAACCGTTGCCGAAGTCGCACTTCAATTCGCGCTTTATCTTGTCGATTTCGTCGTCGCGCCTTTCTTTCGCGACTACGGAGGCGGCGCCCACCACGACGTACTTGTAGTCCGCCTTGTTCTCCGAGACGATTTTCAGTTTCTGCGGCAGGTACTTGTAGAGGCGGTGGCTGAATTTTTTGGGAACCGGATCGGGCGAATCCACGTAGACGCACGACGCGCCGGTCATGACTTTCTTGATTGCCTCGGCGGCGCGCTGCGCCTCGATTTCGTTTAGCGAAACGCGCTTGCGCATGAGCGTTGTTATTTCCTCGGCGGTAATGACCTCGACTGCGGCCCGTCCTTCCTTCAGAAGCAGCGGAACCAGCGCCATCCTCTTTTCATGAGTCAGCAACTTTGAATCGCGCACGCCCGCCTTTTTCAGCGAGGGAAGCTTCGCCTCGTCAACCGCGTAGGCGCATATCACGAGAGGCCCGAGAACCGGGCCGCGCCCCGCCTCGTCAACGCCGACGACAATCATGAAGGGAGTAGGGCGCACCGCTTAAATATTGATACGTGGTAATTTTTGTAGAAGAAGGGGCTATGGTATAACCTGGCAGAACAGCAGGCTCCAGTAAAATGGAGCTCCGAGCCCGAAAGGGCGATGACTTCGAAGAAACCTGCGGATCGGGGTTCGAATCCCCGTGGCCCCATAAGCCGCGGAGGGGGGCGCGCTTGGACGACGCATGCCGCGGCATGCGTCCAGCAGGGCGCTCCCCTCGGTGCTTATTCCACCGACTTCCCCCCGCGATGCGTTTTTATGGAGGGTTTGCTCCTATTATTAGAGCGGGGGGTGGGTCAGGAGGAACGTGAAACTGGGGAGGGGGCGAAGCCCTCTCCGCGGGTCCGAAGGATAGCTTTAAATACTTGTTACTACAAAGTAGTAAAATAGTTGGTGAGTAGTGGGTGATTCGGGTATGAATCTGTCTAAAATAGTCGCATTCGTAGCTGTAGTTTTGATGCTGGGCGTCATAGTTACGTCCACCGCGGTATCGGCGGTCGGTCCGCTGTCCGCGAGCCAGATCGCGGCGAACCGCCAGTGTTCCTGGAAGGTTTGCGAGTTCAATACGCCCGGACAGGCGTCCTGTTCCCTCGGAAACTGCAACGCCTACAGGCTCGGCTATGTGGAAAGCGGCTCGTGCGTCTGCGGATACGACACGACGGGCAGGTGCGACTCCGAGGCGAAATGCAGCGGCTCGAAGACGGTGCAGTACACCAAGACGATTAACGGCGTGGAATACGAGATTTTCACGTGCGATTGCCCGCTCTGCGGAAACCAGTTCACGGGCAAGCGCGTTGTGACAACCACCACGACCGAAGAGGAAACGATTCACGAGGAGGAGCACTACACGCAGACCAGCGGGTTCATGTTCAACGCATACCCTCCGTTCTGCTCGCTCAGCTCCTATCCCGCTTACGTCTATCCCGGGCACACGTCCGAGATAAACGTGCAGTATTTCAATTTGTTCTATCCTCCGTGGGCGGTTTTCGTTGATTGCGGAAACGGTTACAGTTCGTACGCGTACGGATGCTACGGCACGACCGGTTTCTGCTACGCGCAGTGCCCGTACCCGCAGGTCGGAACCTATTACGCGAACGCCTACGCTGCGTCCACGTTCTGCTACCCGACGGTAGTGCACGTCGTGCCTGGCGGACAGCCGACACCGACGCCCAGCGCGTCGCCGACGGGCACGCCGCCGACCCCGACGCCCACTGTTTACCCCGAGAGCTGCGATACAACGACTAACCCGTCCGTGATTACGGGCAGCGGTTCGTCCAGCGTGCGCGTCTCCTATTATAATATGGAAAGCAGGCCGAACTCCGCCGTGGTTATATGCGGCAACGGCCAGAGCGTTTCAGCCTCGTGCAGCGGCACCGAGGATTCGGGCACGTGCGTCGGAACCTGCAATTACGCGACTCCGGCGTCTTACCCGACGTTCTATTCGGTTGATTCAATAGTAAACGGCGTTTATTGCGATCCCGCCGGCGTTACAATCGTAGGCGGACAGCCCACCGCTACAGCGCCGCCGCTCCCGAGCAACCTTCAGATTATCGTGCGCGACTCCGTCACGGGCTCGCCCATCTCGAACGCGCTCGTCATCGTGAACAACGCGGACACGTATTACACCGAGGCTGACGGAACCGTCTACCTCGCGAATATCGACGCAGGCGACTACCAGGTGTACGCCTCCAAGGCGGGCTACACTCCCAAGACAGGGCAGACGCACGTCGACGCAGGCGAGACGCAGACGCTCATAATCGAGCTCGACCCCATACTCGACCGCTCGTGCGCAACCACGGTAAACCCGCCCACTGTCCGCGCGGGTTCCAGTTCGACTGTTTCCGTGAACTTCGCCGGATTCACGGCAGTTCCTTCGCTTGCGCTGATTGACTGCGGCAACGGACAGAACGTGATAGGCACGTGCACCTACGCCGGCGGAAGCGGCGTGTGCACCGCGGCGTGCTCTTACGGAATCGAGCAGTCTTATCCTGTTTTCTACACTGTCAAGTCCTCGCTCGACGGCACGCAGTGCTCGTCTGCGAACGTGAAGGTTGTAGCCGAACTCCCGACAACTGGCGGCTTGCTCGTGCGCGTCACGGAATGCGACAGCGGCGCCGCGATACAGAGCGCGAAGGTCGATCTGGACGGACCCGTTGAATCGACGACTCCCACTACTTACTACACGGACCAGTACGGACAGGCGCTTGCGGCATCGCTGCCTGCGGGCGACTACGCGGTTACCGCGTCGAAGAAGGATTACGATGACAGCCGCGCCTCCGGCACGGTGTTCAACGGAAGGACCACGACGGTTTCCATGTGCCTGCAGAAGGCAAGCGAAAGCTGCGACTTCAGCGCGCAGATAATCCGCTCGCCGATTTGCCCGTACTCGGAGAACCCGCAGCCCTACCAGATGAAGATAACGAGCAACATCGACGTTGAGCAGACGATTTCACTGATATATTCGAACCCCGCAATCAGCGGCCCCGGCACGGTTTACCTTGCGCCGAGAATGTCGACGATAGTGGACCTCGCGTCCAATCCGCTCCCGAACTTCGCGGGCGGAAACTACGTGATGGTTTCGCTCGTCGGGACGACGTGCACCAAGAACATCCAGATTCCCGCATGCGAGAGCGGCGGCCTGAGCGTGGAAGCCGTTGAATCCAGCAAAACCGGATTCGGCGGAACCCGCGTGTGCTACCCGCTTATCGTGCGCAACATGGGGCTCGGGCACGGGCTTGTCACCATGAGCGCGGCAATCACGGGAGCAAGCGAGAACTACATAACGCAGTTCACGCCCTCGTCCTTCGTGATAACCCCGCAGGAGTCCAAGAACGTGGAGTTCTGCGTCGACGTGCCGGCCGGCGCGTCGGGCTCGCCTTCGTTCGTCATACGCGCTACAAGCCCCATCAACGACGCCACCACGACTGTTTCGCTCACCGTTCCTGGAGCATCGCTCTTCACAACTAACGCGACGCAGTGCATGGCAGTTGACGCCAAGAGCACGCTCACGACCGTGGCGATCGCAGTCACGAACAACGCCCTGAGCGGCGACTACGACGTCGTATTTGCCGACAACAACCTCACCGCGAGGACTCAGGACAAGATTTACAACTTCGAGAAGGGCTCGACGCGCGTGATTTACGTCGACGTCAACGCCTACGGAAAGTTCGCAGGCGACCACCGCTTCGACATGTACCTGAAGAGGGACGGCGTAATCGTCTTCCAGCAGAACCTGTGCTTCCGCGTGCTCGGGGAGCAGCGCCTGTACGCGCAGCTCGTGCCGAACACGATGACTGTTGCCCGCAACTCGGGCAAGAGCGCGTTCCTGAGCCTGAAGAACCTCGGAACGGTACGCACGATTTACCGCGTCGCGGTCAGCTCGCAGCTCGCGGGCGTCACCGTCACGCCTTCCACCGTTGCGCTGAACGCAGGCGAGGAAACAACCGTCGAGATACACGTCGCCCCAGGCGCGGCGTCTTCGCTCGGCGCGTACACCATCCCGGTGAGCGTCTACCTCAGCGACTACTACACGTACACGCAGAACCCGTACCCGTCGCCGACGTACTCGCCGTATTCCTCGAGCATTTCCTTTGATTGCGGAAACGGGCAGACGTCAACTCAGACGTGCAGCGGAACCACCGGATACTGCCAGATGACGTGCACCTACAACTACGCGGGCACGTTCTACCCGCAGGTTTCCAGCATTGCCGGGACGACCTGCGCGAACGCCGCGATGGTCCGCGCAATCGGCTCGTATCCCGACAACACGTGCTACGTCGACGCACATTACGCAAGCGTTGAGCACGGAACGCCGAGCACCGTCACGGTGCGCTACTACAACATGGCGTACGGCAGCGCGTCGAACAGCATCTACATCTACTGCGGCAACGGAAACACGCGTTCGATATCGTGCTCCGGAACCAGCGGTTCCTGCAGCGCCACTTGTGATTACCCGAGCACGGGCATCTACACCGTGGGCGGAAGCGTCGGCGGAATATCCTGCGCCAATGCGCGCGTCGCAGTCACGGACGAGAACACGCAGTCGTGCAGCCTTACGAACGAGCCCGCGAACATCCTTACTGGACAGCAGAGCACGATGTACATGGATTACTTCGACATCCAGAACAACTACTACAACGGAGGCGGCAGCACGTACTACGGAGAGGCGCTGCTCGATTCCGAGAACCTGCTCGTCACCGTCGTAGCAACGCTCGGCACTACGCCTAATTACGAACCCGAGGAATCCTCGGCGTTCCAGCTCGTGCTTCCGCAGGGAATCGAGCTTCCGCCCATTGGCGGGCTCCGCGTGCCCATCGTGGTCCGCAACAACAACTACTACGCAATCACGAACGCGATGATAGTCGTGAAGGGCCTGCCCGACGGCGTGGGCTTCTCGCCCGTCGCCGCCTTCTCGCTTGACCCGAACGGCGAGCGCACCGTGTACATGGACTTCGTCTCCAAGGACGCGCCCATTGGCACATATTCGCTCTCGTTCCAGGCGCAAAGCGCAATCGCGAACTCGCCGAAGAAGTCGGTGCAGCTGAAGATCACGATGCCCGCCGCAGGCGAGCTCAGCACAGGCGTCCAGCAGGGAGCGGTCGTAAGCATAGTCGAGGACGACGTGCCGAAGATCCGCACGTCCTTCGTGCTGACGAACAACGAGGCAGGCGCGGTTTCGCTCACTGCCCGCATGTCGCTGCCCCAGGGATGGACGTACTCGATGGCGCCTGCGAGCGTTACGCTTGTTCCGGGACAGACTGCGGAACTAAACGCCACCATCACCCCCGTCAATTTCGATCCTAACGTGAAATACAACGCAACGCTCTTCCTGCAGTCCAGCGACGGCAAGACGAAGAGCGTGCGCGTGAACACGCAGCCCGGCAGCGTCGGTTTGCTTTCCCTGGGCTTCTTCACGCTTGCGCTGGGGCAGAACGCGGGCATAATCGTGCTCGTTCTTCTGGTATGCGCAGGCGCGTACATGCTTTTCATCGCCAACAGGAACCTCAAGGAATCGGAAACGGTGACTGAGGAGGAGACGACGATAATCAAGGAGGAAAGGAAGAAATGAAGAAACTGCTCCTCGCGCTCGTAGTTCTCGCGGCGACGACGTCGGCGCTGACGCTCCAGTTCACGGGTCCCGACTACCAGGAGGGATGCCAGTGCGACCCGCAGAGCTTCAGCCTCGCGCTCGCGAACCCCGGAGCAGAAGGAGAGGCGTTCACGCTTTCCATGCAGATTTCCTCGCCCTCGATGTTCACGACTTTCGTGACTCCGCGCGTCGAAGCAACCAGCCACTCAACCAACGAGGTTCTTGCCTTCCTTACGCCGCACTGCGACGCCCTTCCGGGCGACTATTCGTTCATAATCAAGGCAACGGGTTCGCGCGGAACGGTGCTTACGGCCGAAGGGCGCACCAAAATCCAGCAGTGCCACTATTTGCAGCTGCAGCTTTCCAACGAGCAGGCTGTTTGCCCCGGCGACGAAGCGGCGTACAGCGTAAAGCTGACGAACGCGGGAATCTTCGAGGAG
>JAZDNL010000029.1:0-8874 GCA_043799765.1 Microcaldota archaeon
CATTCGTTCTCGCTCAAGGGCTGCAAAATCCTCTCAGGCGGCGCGATCCAGCACAAGATGGCGGTAAAGGCATCGGCGTTCTCGGAAAAGGCGAAGCAGAAGATAATCGCTGCCGGCGGGACGGCCGAGGTACTCCTATGAGCATATTCGACGTCATCAAGCCGATAACCAACATCCTGCCGGACGTGAAGCGTCCCGACCGCGCTCCCGGATTGAAGGAGCGCCTGATGTGGACCGTCGCAGCACTCCTCATATTCTTCGTCCTCGGGCAGATCTACCCGATAGGCGTCGACCCGTCCGCGATTTCGCAGCGTTTTGAGCGCCTGGACATGCTTCTCGGAAGCAAGACGGGCACGCTGATCACCGCGGGAATCGGGCCCATAGTGCTCGCCAGCATCTTCCTGCAGCTCGCGGTCGGCGCCAAGCTTATTTCCCTTGATTTGAGCAATCCCGAGAACAAGAAGCGGTTCCAGGGCATGCAGAAGCTCCTCGCGATACTGCTCAGCGTCTTCGAGGCGGCAATCTACACGTTTTCCGGTTATATCCCCGCGAGCGCGGGGGCGCCGCTGTTCGGCTCGCTTGTCGCGGCGCGCATATTCATCACCCTCCAGCTCGCGCTCGGTTCCATCCTGCTGCTGTATTTGGACGAGGTAGTGCAGAAGTGCGGCATCGGTTCCGGAATCTCGCTCTTCATCGCCGCGGGAGTCAGCCAGACGGTGTTCATCAGCTCGTTCAGCTTCATCACGACCGCAACCGGCGTGCCCGCCGGCCTGATACCGCAGGTGATTTACTACCTTGCGGGCGGCGACATCATAACCGCGGTGTGGGCGCTCATGCCCATCCTGTTCACGATAATCGTGTTCGCTGCGGTAGTCTACGTCGAAGGGATGAAAATCGAGCTTCCGCTCGCCTACGGCCGCGCGCGGGGGCTCGGCGCGCGTTATCCCATCAAGTTCCTGTACGTTTCCAACATACCCGTGATTCTCGCGTCAGCCGTGCTGCTCAACATGCAGCTCATCGGCATGTTCGCGGCGAACGCGGGCTTCCCCGTTCTGGGGCACTACCAGAGCAACCAGCCCATCGACGGACTCGCCTACTACATAACCGCGCTGCCGTCGCCGCTGCTCGTAACCGGAGGGTACGCATCCTACCTGCAGATGATAATGCAGCCGAACGAAATCCTCCACATGCTCATATACGGAATCGCCCTCGTGTTCCTTTGCGTCGTGTTCGGCTGGTTCTGGATAGAAAGCACGGGCATGGGCGCGCACGACGTGGCGATGCAGCTGGAAAAAACCGGGCTGATGATTCCGGGCTTCCGGGCGGACCCCCGCGTTACCGAAAAAATCCTGGAGCGCTACATCCCGATAATCACGATTCTCGGCTCCCTCTTCGTGGGAATACTCGCGTGGTTCGCGGACATCACGGGCGCGCTCGGCACGGGCACGGGAATCCTCCTGACCGTCGGCATCCTTTACCGCTTCTACGAGGACCTGGCGCAGCAGCAGGTTTTCGAGATGTATCCCGTGCTGAAGAAGATAGTGCGCATGTAGAATCCGCTTTTAGTGCAGGTTTTGCGAGAGCAACGTCTTGTTGGACGCATGCCGCGGCATGCGTCATGTAGGGCGATGAGCAAAAAGTGCCGACGATGTATCCCGTGCTGAAGAAAATCGTCCGCATGTAAAACGGGCGCACGCGGAATCTGCTTTAAATATCCCTATTTCTTTCTTCTTATCGCGAGGTGTGCTTGATGAAATTCGCCCTTTTCGTACTGCTTTCGGTTTCGGTGCTCCTGCTCGGATGCGTCACGCAGGAAGCCGCGCCTACGGCGACGCCTACGGAGCAGCCGACCGTGGTTCCGACGTATGCTCCGACCGCCGCGCCGACCGAGGTGCCGACGGCGGTGCCGACCGAGGTTCCGACCGAAATCCCGACTCCGACGCCTACGGAGCAGCCGACTGCCACGCCGATTGCCACTCCGGAAGCTTCTCCGTCGCCTGCGCCGCAGGCGCCCACCGCGACCATTTCAATCCAGAACTTCGCCTTCAATCCGCCGACGCTGAATATCGCAGTCGGAACCACCGTGACGTGGCTGAACAACGACGACGCGGAGCACTCGATTATTTCGAATTCCCCGACGGCAAGCTTCGTCTCGGGCCCGCTCTCCCACGGCCAATCGTATTCCTTCACGTTCAACTTCACGGGCGCCTACGGCTACCACTGCGGAATCCACTCCGCCATGATGGGAAATATAGTGGTCAGCTGAGATGTTCCGCGAAATCTCGTACGCGCCGTTATTCGGCAAGCCCCTGATCCTGTGGATGGGCGTGCTCGTCCTGCTCTGCCTTCTGACAACCGCGACGCTGGGCTACTTCGTGCTGAAGGGCAGGGTCAAGTTTGAAACGCACAAGCGCGCCGCTTTTGTAACAATCGCGCTCGCGCTGCTGCACGGCGCACTCGGCATTCTCGCGTACTTCTAACGCGTACCCTCTTCGTCGGTTTTAAATATCTCGCCTCCTTACGGATAGTCGGGGATTTACTTATGCTGCGCATCGCCTTGATAGGCGGCGGCGGAGTGGGCAAAAGCACGCTAGCGTATGCGTTTTCTTCTTACTGCCGCAAGCAGGGGCTTTCGGTTGCCATAGCGAACCTGGATCCCGGATGCAAGCACATCAAGTACGCACCCTCGTTCGATATTCGGAAGTATTACTCGCTCGACAAGACGATGCGTTCGGCGGAGCTCGGGCCGAACGGCGCGCTCAAGCGGATTCACGTCCAGCTGCTGTCGAACAGGAAGGCAAGAAAGGAGCTGGACGCCGTTGAAGCGGACTTCCTCTTCATCGACACCGCAGGTTCTCTGGAACTTTTCCTTACCGAAGGGGGTGCTTCGTTCCTCTCCGAAACCGCGGACCTCGTTCTCTTCGTCTGCGACAACGAGGCCGCGCAGTCCGAAGACGACATGGTGCTGCTCAAGGCGATAAACGCCATCCAGCGCCTGAAATACTGCCTCCCCACGCTCACGGTAATCAACAAGGGCGATTTGCTGAAGCGGAAGAAAATCGGAGGGCAGACGATGCTCGGCGGAATGGCCGCCGTGAACGCGCACCTTCGCGCGCTTCTCTCGGAAGTCGGCAAGCGCGAGCGTTTGCTCGTCGTGAGCGCGGTGGAGCGCAGGGGCTTCGGCGAGTTGTTCGACGCGATAAACGAAAGTAAATGTGAATGCGGCGACTTGGAATAACGACGGATGAGGGTGTGTGGGGATGGACTGGGTTTTTGTAGGGACGATTTTGAGGCTGGCGTCGCTGGTGCTGGCGGCGATAGTGGCTATCTACGCGCTGGCGGCGGCGATGAACTACCGCCGCGGCGGAAGGATGATGGCGTTCATCATCGCCGTATCGTTGCTGATAGGCATCGCGGTGTTCTTCGGCTACGAAAACGACACTAGCGGGCTTTCCTACGCGCTGCACGTCGGCGCGCTCGCGCTCGCTCTGCTCGTGCTTTTCTTCGCGCTCAGGGGATACATACATCGCTCCATACGCGAGAAACTGGAGGAAGAAAAACATGGAATGCCAAACGTGCGGCAAAAACGCCGCAGGCGAAGGGCTCGTTGAGGGCGCGCGCGTCCCGTTGTGCGAGCGCTGCGCCGGCTACGCAGACGACTTCTCCTACTACGCGCCGCCTAAAACTGCGAAGAAAAAACCGAACGAGCTTCCAGCGAAGGCGGTGCGCGTTTCAATGGAAATCGCGGACGATTACGGAAAAATAATCGCGAGGGCGCGCGATGCGCGGGGAATGACGCGGAAGGAGCTCGCGGCGAAGCTTTTCATACACGAGAACGAACTCGCCTCCTTCGAGGAAAGCCGCATAAAACCGTCCGAAACGCTGGCGAAGAAACTGGAGTTCGCGCTCGGCGTCAAGCTGTTCGAGGAAATAGAGGTGGATACGGAGCGGAAAGCAGCCGCCTCCAAGAAGAACGAAGGGGTTTCGCTCGCCGACGTGCTGGAAGTCAAGAAGCGGTAGTTTTCCGCACCCGTTCCGCAACGGCGAGAAGCGCGAATGAAATTACCGCCGCCATGAGCTTTTCCTCCAACGGGCCCGCGAAAAACCAGAACCCAAGCGCGCCGAGCAGCCCGTGCGTTTTCGTGAGCGTCAGCACTAGGCTCATTCCGCCGCCGATTGACAGCACGTAAATCAGCACGCCGAAAGCCGCGAATGCAGCGGGCACGGAAACCGCGTCGCTTTTCTTCATCATGCCGCCCACTTCCGCGGCAGCCGCGCCGAGGCACGCGCCGATTATCGCATTCTGCACCGCGAATTCGTAAACAAATGCCGACGGCGGAAACAGTGTGGCAGTGCCGACGTACATCCATCCGACGTAAGTCGCCAGCGCGTACGATGCGCCCGCTATTGCGGCCGAGAGCGTATTCTTGGGCATCGCGAGGAATCCCACGAACACGGCGCCGTATATCGCGATGTTGGCGATGAAGTTGAAGACGAGTTCCAGCAACTGGATTCCCCCGAACACTCCCGCGGCATTGAGCAGAAAGATAGCCGCCGATGCGCCCGTGCCCATGAGCACGCCTGCTTCCAAGTTGCTGTCGCGCGCGATTCTCGAGTAAGCGAAAGCCAGCGCCGCGTAGAAAACGAAGGAGAAAAGCACGCCCGGCATCCCGTAGATGAGCGCGTTGACGGCGAATTTTCCCGCAAGCATGTAGGCGAGCACCGCTAAGAAGGGCATCGCTACGTTCCAAATGGTGGGCTTCAGCACGATTTTATTCGACATTTATCGCCTTCGCTCCCTTTTCCGGGGTTTTCTTCTTAAGCACCACTTCGAGAATCCCGTTCTTCAGCTTCGCCCTCGCGCTTTCCTTCAGCACGCGCGCTGGCAGTGCGATGCGCTTCGCGAAGCGCTGCTGCGGGTCGGCAACCTCGACGTCAAGCGCGTTTTCGGTTGTGACGAGCTTGAGGTGCTCCTTCGCCACGCCAGGGAGCTCGACTATGACCGTAATCTCCTTCTCGCCGTTCAGGACGTCTACGAGCGGTTCGCGCTCCTCTTTCACGCGGCCGCGCTCTACGTTCCCGAACTCGGAAACCTGCGGCTTGCCGTTCTCGCCGACGCGCATGCTGAAGCCGTAGACGAGCGGCTTTCCGGACTGCTGCGGCATGCCCTCCAAATCGTGGAAGTGCTCCGCCATCATCTTGTTGAGCATGTCCTCGATTTCCCCGAAGTCGGCGAAGAAGCCGTCGTCAAAAGGCTGCCTTCTGCTGCGTTTCATAAGCACCACCTGAAACAGTCACGCCGCAAAACTATTTAAGCGTTTGGCGGGTTCATTTCCATTATGATCGAAATCACGGTTTATGGCAGGGGCGGGCAGGGTTGCGTGACGTGCGCCGAGGTTCTGGCCATCGCAGGGTTCTTCGACGGCAGGAAGGCGCAGGCGTTCCCCGCGTTCGGCGTGGAGAGGACTGGCGCGCCGATACGCGCGTTCTGCCGCTTCGATGACAAGCCCATACGCCTGCACCAGCACGTCTATTCCCCGGACTACGCAATAGTGCTTGACGACACGCTTGCCGGCTTTTTCAACGACGTGAAGAGGGGCGGGACGGTGGTAATCGCCACGAAGAAGAAGGTCGCGGCTCCCCGCGGCATCAAGGTCGTGGCGGTGGACGCCTACGAGGTTGCCCGCCGCGAAATCGGCAAGCCGATAGTGAACGTCGCGATGCTCGGCGCGTTCGCGAAGGCTACGGGCCTGGTGTCCAAGGAGGCGCTCGAGAAGGCGATAGCCAACCGCTTCCCGAAGGAGCTCGCGGAGAAGAACGCCGCCGCGATGCGCAAGTGCTACTCGCTGGTTTGAGAAATGGTCGGCCTCGGCAAAATCGTTTCGTTTCTCGATGCCGAGCTGAAAGTCCGCAAATTCGACGAGGACTCGATTAACGGCCTGCAGTTCAAAGGCGCGCCCGAAGTGCGCTGCGTGTCGTTTGCAGTTGACGCGTGCCTCTCTTCCTTTGAAAAAGCGAGGGGGGAGCTCCTTATCGTCCATCACGGCATGTTCTGGAAGAAATCGATGCCCGTCAGGATGGACGCGATGTGGAAAAAGCGGTTTGCCGTGCTGAAGAAGAAGCGCCTTTCCCTTTACGCAGTCCATCTCCCGCTAGACGCGCATCCCGTTCTCGGAAACAATGCGGAAATGGCAAGGCGGCTGGGCGTGAAGAAGCTGCGTCCCTTTGCGGAATACGACGGCATCAAGTGCGGTTTGACCGGCGAGTTACCAACGGCGATTCCGCTGCGCATTCTCGCGAAACGCGTCGAAAAAGCGGTGGAAGGAAAGGCGAGAATTTTTGCGCTCGGGAAGGCGAAAGTAAAACGCGTCGGGCTAATTACTGGCGGCGGTGGATTCGGCGTTTTGGATGCGCGTTGCGGGGATGTTTTGGTCACGGGAGAATTCGGGCATTCGAAATATCATTTCGCCAAGGAAAAGGGAATCAACGTCATCGCCGCGGGGCACTACAAGACGGAGAAGCTCGGGCTCGAGGCGCTTGAGAAGGAATTGCGCAGGCGCTTCGGCGTTAAGACGGAATTCGTAGAGTCGCCGACAGGACTCTGACTTTTATTCGCTCTGTTCCCCTTTCTTCTGAAGGTATTTGAAGTAGACGTACGCCATCGCCGCGAAAAGCAGTATGATGAGCACGGGCCCGAAGTCGATGTTCTGCTGCTGCGGAACCGGAGTCGCGCTCGGCGCGCCGCACTTGCGGTTGTACGTCGCCTGGATGGTGTTCGCGAGCGACTGGGCTGCTGGAAGAGCCTGCGCCATCTTGTTGTAGGCGTCCGAGGTGCCCTTGCCCCTGTAGTATTCTATGTCCGCCCAGTTGCGCTTGAACGTCGTGGCCTGCGAGCCGAGGTTCTTGTCGCACGCCTTGAGCAGGGACTCGCTAGCAACGATATAGTCGGCGAGGGGCTTCAGCCCGTCGTACGCGTCCAGCACTTCCATGCGGGTTTTGCGGAAGAAGAACGAGCCTACGGAGTCGTTAACCCAGCGCTCCTCGTTGTTGAGGAGCGAGTTCATGCCGTTGCGCGGGTCCTGCGACGCGAACTTCCCGTACAGGTCCGACAGCCCGATGTCGCGCATGTTCTCAAGGCTGTTGTATATGCTGTCGCTGTCGGGCGCCTTTATTCCCGCGCGCGAAACCTGCGACTGCAGTTCCGTGATGCTCGTCGAGTATTCGTTGTAGGCGTCGAACACCGCGAACAGCGCGTCGTACGAAGAATTGTACGTGCTGATTACGTACGGCAGCTCCGAGCCCGCGTATGTTTCCTGGAACGACTGCCACATCTGCGAGCCGTCCTCCATCATCGGCAGCGCCTCGTTCTCCAGGTCGGACACCTGCTGCAGGTTCGCATCAACCTCGTCGAAGGAAAGCGCGGGGTATTTCGACTCCGTCTGCGCCCTGAGGTCCGAAAGCTTGTTCTGGTTCTGCTGCACGATTCCCTCGCTCGCCTGCACAACCGGCATGATGACGTCGAACGAGTACTTGTTCTTCACGACGTACTCGTCGATTACGCGCATCTTGTAGAGCGCGCCTGCGGCGGCGGACAGGTGCGGCTCGTCCGCTACGAGCGCGCCGTTGTCGTCGTTCACCGCGACCACCACCTTCTTGGCGGAGTATATGGAATAGAAGTAAAGCCAGTATATCCCGCTCCCGACCTCCAGCGGCTTGCTCAGCAGGATGATGTCGCTGTCGGTTCCGATGTACGGGGCCGCCATCGCCTGCGCCTCGTCGCTGGAAATCACGGCGAAAACAAGCGGCGCCCACAGAACCGTCAGCGCAAGCAACAGTAGTTTTACGTTCATTTTCCTTCGATGACTCTAACTAATCGGGAATATAAAAATAAGTTCCTTGAGGGAGTTATCGGCGCCTCGGCTTCTTCGTCAGGCTGGAAATCGGCGTTTCTCCAAACGAAACTGCGCCGTCCAGAGCGGAGGTGAAGGGGTTCACTGACAAAACAGGCTCGAACGGCGTGGCGGTAATCCTGCCGTTGGGGAACCAGTAGTTCCACGCGAGGTAAATCAGCACTTGCGGGGGGCTGCTGCTGGGTTGCTGACCGTGATTCTCCACTGGCGGGCATTCCGCGTTCGTCCATTCGCTGCCGGGCTGGGTGGATTCCCCGGCGTTGAGCGTCACGGTTCTCTTGAAGTGCCAGCTGTAAGACGGCTTGGGTGGAACCGAGTTCGGCGTTCCGCTTTTTCCGCCCATCCTGCTTGGCGGCTCGACGTCCGTGAACTGCTCATAGCAATTCAGCGTTGCCGCGTAGGGGGGAACGGGAGTGTATGCTTGGAGGTCGACCTTGAACATCTTCAGCTGCTGGGGGATGCCAGGCGGGGCTACTGTGTATATCCAGCCGTGGTCCGCGCCGCTGATGCAGAGCCATGCCTGGTAAAGCCATGCGCCCTCCGGCATATAGTGCCCAAGCGCGCACTCCGGCGTAGCGTAAACAAGCGGCAGAACGGCAATCAGCGCGAAAACAGACAGCGCCCTCTTTGAGTCCATCATTAATCCCCCTAATCTGTTCCGCCCTCTCCACCTTTATAAGTATTACTTTTCGGTGGTTACACATTGCGGAAACTGCGTTACGGGCCCAGCGTCTGGTTCGTGAGGTTGCCCGTGAGGTTGTGGATGGTGCCGCTGTTGTTGGCGATTTCAGACTCGGCGCTCGGGAACAAGCCGCCGCGTATCATGAAGAGCAGCAGCATGATGAACAGGAGGATGCCCGCGAGTAGGAGTATGTATTCCAGCGTGCTCTGGCTGCGTTTGCGCATTTTCGCGCCTCAGGCAGCCATGACGTTGTTTTTGATGAGGTAGGCAACCGCGCTTACG